>NZ_CP104467.1:6410441-6717656 GCF_025369935.1 Paenibacillus andongensis
GGACCCGGCACGGCATCGCTAATCAATGAGGTCCAAACGATTCCACCCGCGGCATTTCCCAAATGGGCAGCCGTATAAAGCACAATATACATGACAACCCACAGATCTTTGGGAAATAAAAAAGGAATCAAGCCCACAGAGGTCCAAAGCAATCGGTGTGAGGAAGCAAATATAAGGAGCATTCGTTTGCGGTTTCTGAATTTTTGCATGACCACAGCCATCCCGATTTGAATGATATTGACGACGGTTGTAATAGCCAACACCAAACCAATTTCAGTTGAAGTCGCTCCTAAATAAAGCAAATAACCCGTTAGAAACGGACCGCCAAGGAGCTGGAAAATAATAACCGCCGGAAATCCCTCCAACGTTGCGATGAGCAGACTTCTACGGTAGGAGGATACTTTCTTCCTTGGTTTACGTAAATAACCCGCAATTTTCATTACCATACTCGCCTCCTGATGTAATTCTTATGATGAATGACTGATCTTAAAGTTTACAAACTATAGGGCGCTTATGGTAAAATAGGACTGACTACCTAATCTATCATGTCAGGCGGGATCACCCAAATATTATGAAACCAAAACATTTTGGTCTTATCACAAGCTCATTACTCTTTTTGATTTTCATTGTACTCTCTCTTATGTTCCAGTCAACCATTTATTTGTATATCGCCAGCGTATGTCCGCTCCTCATTGTTCCTTTCCTTCCCGATATTCGCTCTAATCAGTTCATTAAGCCGAATCAAGCTAAAGGTGCTGTAAGATTGATTACAATGGAGAACAAGGACAAGGCTGATTCTGATTTTCTAGTTATCTTGTTTCAGCCAGGGTATGTTAGATGGAAGCGTGGGAAGCTCTTTTTCAATATGGAAGATATCATGAAAGATGTCTACATCAAGCCAGATCCCCTCGCCGCCACAATGACGGTGTTAAAATATGATCTATTTCTACATCGACGCAAGAAAAATTGGATCGGCATTTCCTTAGCGCAGCTTGAACAGCGCACCGAGCATCTCTCTTATACGACAGATGAAATCAACCGTCTGGTCATTCGGATGTCCGACGTGAATGAATTGCTTCAAGGGCCTGTTAATCAATCAGCTTCGGCTGGACAAAGTATTGGCGCCTAGGAAGATTAAAAAAAACACCTGTCTTGAGTTATGACCTGCCAATCATTTGGCTGGCGGTAACTCGATTGACAGGTGATTTTTTTTGTGTTGCTTCCAGTTAGGAGTCTCCAGAGGCTGTTATTTAGAGAAAATCGTGTGAAAACCTCCAAATAAGAGTCTTTGAAGACTTCTATCCTCATCAGATGATGCCGATTTCTTCCATTCTTCTGTATATAAGAGCCTTTAGGAGCTTCTATTTGCTGCAAGCAAAAGACTAGTTAAGTTCGTCCCCGCACAGATAAGCCGCTAAAGTACGAACCATGACACCTGTTCCACCTTTGGGTTCGATGCCTTTGGCCGACCATAACCAAGCCGTTCCGCCTGTATCCAGATGGATCCAAGGCGTTTCTTCAGCAAAGTAGCCGATGAACAGACCTGCTGTAATGGCTCCTGCCCAGCGATCGGATGAAGTCGCATTCTTGATATCTGCGACATCACTTTTCAGCATAGCGCGATACTCTGGATAGTTTGGCAGCTGCCATACTTTTTCTCCAGCCGCCGAGGCTGCTTGGAGAAGTGGTTTCAGGAACTCGTCATCGTTCGTAACAGCGCCAGTCGCGACATCGGCGAAGCAGATTAAGATGGCTCCCGTTAGTGTTGCAACATCAATCAGGCGATTTGCTCCCAGCTGCTTGGCGTAGGTCAAGCCATCGGCCAATATAATACGGCCTTCTGCATCAGTATTCAATACTTCCACGGAATGTCCGCTGAGCATTGTCACGATATCGCCGGGGCGATAGGCAGAGCCAGACGTCATGTTCTCCGCCGTAGGGATAACCACGACAAGGTTCACTTTCGGCTTCAGTTGACCGACGACATGCAGGGCACCGAGCAGTGTGGCGGCTCCGCCCATATCGCTGATCATTTCTTCCATGCCGTCGGGCTTCTTCATCGAGATCCCGCCGGTATCGAAGGTCACGCCCTTGCCGACGAGGCCCAGCACGTCGGCGGAGTCCGGATCACCCTTATACTGCAGGGTGATCATGCGGGGCGGGTTGACGCTGCCTGCGCCAACCGCGGCAAGGCCGCCCATCCCGCGGGCGGCTATCTCGTGCTCGTCCAGCACTTCGCAAGCGAAGCCGTAGTGCTGGGCGAGCCGAACGGCTTCCTCTGCGATGGAAGCCGGAATGAGCCTATTGCCCGGGAGGTTCGTGAGATCCCGGGCATAGTTCGTGCCCTCCGCAACCGCCTCAGCGGCTGCGATCGCCCCCTCCAGAAGCGCTGCATCCGCAGCCGCTTCTGTCAGCAGTACCGCCTGGCGCAGCTCCGCGCGCGCAGGCTCGTTCTTGCGGTACGCCGCGATGCGGTACGTACCGAGGAGCAGCCCTTCGGTCAGCGCCGAGGCGGCTGACCGGCTGTCGAACCCGCTTGGCAGCTTCAGCGCCAAGTGTTCGAACTGCAGCGCGAGCGCTTTGCGCGCTGCGAACACCGCGGCTGCGCGCAGCGTATCGCGTGACGCTGCGGGGCCGAGCCCCGCAACGAACACGTACGCGTACGGCAGCAGCCCGTGGGTCGGCAGCGCCTCGAGCTCGCCTGAGGCGCCCGTGAATAGGCCCTTTGCGCGCATGCGCTCAAGGGCCTGATCAAGCTGCGGTAGTCCCAGGACATCGTCCTGGCGCAGCTCAGCTTCACTTAGGCAGAGGAGGATGGCGTCTGCCCCCGTTTCATTATCCATCAACGACGTAAATACGCCAGTCGTTACATCTGTTATTTTAACAAACATAAGTAATTCTCCTTACCTTCATGTAGTATCTGCAGTTTCTGTTCTATTCTGTAGTTTTTGTTCTTTTCTGTAATTTTTGTTCTTTTCTGCAGTATCTATCGTCTCTCAACTTAATAAAAAGATGCGGCCTTCTGCACCACCGACTGCATCGGCAGCTGGTAAGGACACTTCTCTTCGCAAAGCGGTTTCTCTTTGCATGGATCATGGTCTGCACAGCCTATTATTCTATCCTTTTGTCTTTGGAAAAATCCGTCACCCTTCGGCAGCAACCCGAATTTCTCTCTGAATCTACTTGCAATCATCACATCTGGTATTGAGATTTCGAGCGGGCATGAACAATAATTGCAGCGTCTGCAATCGTGTTGACCTAGCTCTATAGCCAATTGTTCCAGCTCCTGGCGCTCCTCGTCTCCTACTTCCTGCTCCTGTGCAGCCAAGTTCTCTTGCACTTCCTTGATGCTCACCATCCCAGAGATCGTCACATGCACGTCTTGACTGTATGGATAGCGAATGGCACGATCAACCGGTTGAATGAACCCGCCGGACAAAGGCTTCATCGCCACTTTCATTAAATCCATCTCCGTCGCTTTGGGAATCAGCTCATCAAGTGCAAACGGCTGTGCCAAATTGAGATGAAACAATATCTGCGAAAATTGTCCTTTGGCGATCCATTTCGCAAGTAAATCCGGACGGTGTCCGGAAATGCCGATAAATCGCACTTTCCCTTCCCGCTGAGCCTCAAGAGCAGCTTCATAGGCACCACCAATATCCATCGCTTTCTTAAACTCACTCACATAGTTCACGTAGTGAATTTGCAGTAGATCTACATGGTCTGTTTTCATACGAACCAAGCTTCGTTCAATCTCTGCTTTCGCCGTCTCGTAATCACGTGCCCCTGTCTTCGTCGCTAGAAAATACTCCTGTCTGCGATGGGAGATGCATTCGCCGATAATTTCCTCACTATTCCGGTATGCTGCTGCCGTATCGATATAATTAATGCCGTGATCTAAGGCGTAGTTCAATGCTTCTCTTGCTTGTTCTAGAGGTACACCTGGAAGATTCATAGCACCAAATCCAAGTGATGAAACGTTGTAACCGGATTTACCGAAAGTTGAATATCTCAAACCCAAAATCTCCCTCCAACTAAGAAAATCAATCATAATTGCGCTTACAACTATTGTAATACAACTCGGTCCTAGATTCCATGAAGTAGGTAATTGTAACCGCTATCACAAAATTAAAACCAGCAATCGCACTTTGCTAGCCATAAATGTATTGACAATGAAAGTGATAATCATTATCATTCTAAACAGATTCATGATTTTGATAATCATTCTCAGTTGTTGGAAGGGGTCATTATGCGTAAATTATTTTTACAAATTCATCTATGGATAAGTTTGCTTCTAGGCTTATTCATTGTTGTCATCTGTACGACAGGCAGTCTGCTTGTCATTGAAAATGATGTTGAGAAATGGCTACATCCACAGCTTTATAAACCTACGCCCGGTCATGCCCTGCTGCTCGACGTTCAGCAGAGTGTGGAGCAAGCTTTTCCAGGGTTCAAAATGGATCGAATCGATCTTCCAACAGGAGATGGTCTTTATCAGGTAAGACTATCCAAAGATGTGAATGGCAAAGCTTCGACGCAAAATGTTTACGTTGATCCAGGTTCCGCCCATGTACTTGGGCCTGTAGGACCTAATAGAAATGTCTTCTTTACGAAGGTTCTGCAAATACATCGTTATTTACTTGCTCAGGATGTACTTGGTAAAGCTAATGCTTCCATCATCGTCGGCTTCATAGGTATTGGTCTCATCATCATTCTAGTCACAGGTGCTTATCTATGGTGGCCCGGCCTTCGCAAATTCGCTCTTGGCTTCCGAATTATTCGAAACAAAGGTAAGCTTGCCCTGAATCTAGGTCTACATAAAACAGTAGGTATTGTAACCATTCCTTTCCTTCTCGTATTCGCCCTCACAGGTACGGCATATCAACTTGATAAATATGTGCTTGGATGGTTCGGATTGTCGACCAAAACCGAAGTAGCCACCTCTTGGAGCAAAACTACAAAGATGAACGGTTCACCGCTTTCGGTTGACACCATCGTTCAAAATGCGCTAGAACGATTTCCTAACCATAAGCTGATCCGAATTCAATTGCCCACAAAGCCTGATCAAACTTATCAGTTAGCAATGAAAGAAGGCTATAGTCCGAGTGGTTCCAGCAATGTGAATGTCTATGAAGACCCTTATACCGGCGAAATTTTAGGTAAAACCAACCCAAATGCTCCGATGGCGTTTTACAGTGCTTGGAAAAGAGGTTTGCATTTCGCAGCTTGGGGTGGTGCACCTGTAAGAATTGGGAGCTTCCTCATGGGTATGATGCCCTTGCTCCTCATGATTACAGGTTTGGTCATTTGGCAATTCAAAGCCAGAGCGCGCCGAAGAAGTAAAAGCTCTTCCCGTATCAACACATCTCCGCCACAAGCAATGGCTCCCACGATGAGTTCTGCCGAATAAAACATACATAAACACCCTAGGCAGCGCTTCACGTAAAAAGTGAAGTATACCTAGGGTGTTTATCTAAGGTTTTTATGTATCGTTCTAAGTTGTATATGTACTTGTTCTATTCTTTTAACTCCTGCTAATCCTTGTTATCATCGTGGTTTTTTGAGTCTTTGTTCCGATCACTCCAGCTCCAAGGGAAAATGGTGCTTCTATCATCTGATTTTGGTTTCTGCGATTGCTTGTCAGATGGTTTATCCGTTGGTTTGCTTGAGCTTGTTGGCTTACCGGAAGGTTTTTCAGTAGGCTTTGGCGTTGATGTCGCTCTAGGTTTTGAGGATGATTCTTTCTTCGAATCATCCTCATTGTCATCATCCGAGCGGTTCGGTTTAGGCGATGATTTGTTGTCATTATTACGATCATTGCCATTTTTATCGTTCTTATTATCGTTTTTGTTGTTGTTCTTGTTGTCATTCTTATTATTATTGTCGTTCCTGTCATTTTTCGAAGACGGTGTTGGTTTCACCGTAGCCTTGCCATTATTACCGTTCTTCCCATTGTTATTTTTATCGTTCTTATCATTTTTATCGTTGTTCTTGTCTTTGGACGATTTCTCATCCTGAATTTGCTGAATTTTCTCGCTGAGCTTCCCGGATTTTTCATCTGCGATTAGCCTTTGCAGAGACGATTTATCAATCGGTTTATTCGGCTTAACTAATTTATCAATTCCGCCGTTATCCTTCGCGAGTTGATGAATCGACACCGTTTTGATGTCGTCGAGAGATACTTTCGCACCATTGTCTACCGCATTTAAATAGATCGCGTACTTCCCGGCCGATACACCGTTGGCCTTCGCCTCTTGTCTTACTTCCTGCGGGGCGGCGAACGCGGTCACTTCATAATTTTTCACTTGATCCGGATGAGTTTGCTCGATATGCTTACTGACCTGAGCTTTCAGCTTTGTGGCAATCTCCTGATCATTCACATCCGTTTTTTGTTCTACAATCGTTGAGCTGATAATGATATCTCCTTCACCTCTAGCAAGTGCTCCCTGCTCGGCTTTGTCTAAAATATCAGATGTGACAGCTTCTAACGACTTCCCCTTATAGACTAACGCTTGAATGAGATCAACACCATCAGAATTTAACCCAATTAAATCCTGTACAACTTCATCATTATCAATTCCTATTTCTACACTAGGATTGATATCAATGGTTACGTAGGCAACCACTTGACCACCCGGAACGCTTCCTGTCAACGTTGATACTAAGACAAAGCATAGTACGATTGCCGCTGCCAGTCCCGATACAATTGCCATTTGCGGTACACGCATTCGCCGCTTTACGGGCGCGTATAATATCTCTTCCCCAACTTCACAATTTCGCGTTCCCCTCGGAAGCTTATCGAACCGACCCTCTGGATTCATGACAATAATGGAGCTGTCGCTTATTTCCATTACGATTCCCTTGTTCATGCGCTGTTCTTCCTTTCTTTATGCTTTCCTCATTCTCGAATATGCAAATAATCTCGCAAGTAAGGGTAGGGTCCGTTAAAAATAAGAGCTATCGCAATCAAATACTTACGGTTTCGCTCCAATGTTTTCCGGGAAACCTGGACTTGCTCCAGCAGCTCTTTAATCGGCAGCTGCCGTTTCGTCAGAAGAGTACGCATAAGCTCTGCATCCTGTGCTAGCGTGCGGCCGATACCGAACAGCATTTGCCGGGAATCGTCGTGTTTAGGGGATGCTTCTGTCAATTCAGAGAAATCGATATCAAAATCACTTAAACATCGGCTAAAATCCATAATTTCACTTCGCCGTTCTTCAAGTCCCTTTTGCTTTTCATAAGCTTCGATAGCTTGATGAACCTCAATTGGATTGAGTAGGTTATCTTCATCATCTTCTTGATCGAACGAGCTGTAAGGAATCTGTCCTTTGAAACGCTGTTCTTTGCGTAAGAAATCAATTAATCTCCTCCGCATGACCGTTTCTGCGAAGCCTAGGAAAGACCTCCCCATAACGGAAGAATACTGATTAATCGCTTCATTAAACGCTGCTAATGCGATACTGAATTCGTCATCTCGTGCAGGGTCGATATATCGCTTGCAGAACCTACTCGTAACTTTTGCCACATAGGGCTGGTAGTCAGCAATAAATTGGTTCCTAAGTCGTAGGTCTCCTGCTTGAATTTGATGTATGGTTACCTCTAGGGAAGAGGCATGCGGTTCACTTTGTCCATGGGATTCCTTCTTTCCAAGGAACTTTTTGAATAGTACCAGTAGCACCGTTCCACCTCACAGTATAGTAGTTTCGTCTCTATGTATAACAATTCGGGGGGTACAATTATATGCATACACAAATAAAAAGTAAATTTATTATACCATAGATGTCCAATTGGGCACCTAATGGCAAATAAAACCTAATGCACGGTTTCATTTTGACCATGAATCCTATACAATTAAAGGCATGGGAGGTGTTTCATTTGGAACCCGGCAATCACTTTGGCAAGTTTCTCGAGACGTTACGAGGTAAATTGTCCTTGCGTAAAGTTGCAAGTAAAAGCGGCTTGTCTCATGCCTATATTAGGGATCTAGAGCTCGGTCGTAATCGTACCACGAATGACGTCATCAAGCCATCCCCTGACACTTTGAGAAAGCTATCACAAGCATACCAATATCCTTACACAGATTTACTTATAAAAGCAGGTTATTTAGAAGAAGCTGCGTCTTCGCAAACTTCTTTTCAAATCCATTTAGATAACGTTTGGTATGTTGAGTTTGGTATCAAATCGATACAATATGTTTCGCCTGATGGGATCATGGAAGAGAACGTAGAATCTCTTGTGGCGTTCACGAGTTTCATAGAAGCATTAACGGATCACCATTTTGTGAAACTGGACATGCATCTATTCGTCAATCTGAACAAAATAAAAAAGTATGCCCCCTCAGAAGGCAAACTTTATTTTAATGACTATGAAGAAGGTCCTAGTGTCACCATCGCCGCTATGCCGCAAAAGAAATATCACCAGATTCTTCTTGAGTATGAGGCTCGCAATACAGGGTTTGTTGTGGATGCTGAATCTAGCCCCCGGCATTCATCTTTGAAAGCCAAGTTCCTTACCTAGCATGACGTAGATGAAGAGCACAGTCGCCATACTTAGCATTTGGATCGGCATCAGCGCGCTTAGCACGCTATCCGGATAAGAATGACGGTATGTGATGCCAATAATAACAACAACAATGAAGAGATAGAAGCCTGCATTTTCCCTAGTAAGCGGAATTCTCGTATAATTCGAGAGAAAAGTAAATCCGAGCCGAAGTTTATGAATAGCAAGAAGAACGCCGCATTTCGCGATAATAGTCAAAAGTAATATCAAATTAGTCGTTAACGAGTCATCTTTGATATCTGTATAAGCAGCGAAATCGGTTAAATCACAACAAAAGAGAACAATCGTAGATACGATGACCGACAGAATATATCCGGATAATGCCATAATTAAAGCCGGTACTAGGCTAAATTTCCAAACCATCATAAGCAGCGCACAAATAATACAAACGTATAATAAAGGCCAATTGTCAAAATAAGCGACCATCGTTCCTGCGAGTGCAGCGAGCGTTATTTGTATCCAATAGGGTTTCACTCTTTGTCTGAATAGTAATAATGCGAATAAAATCATAGGTACAAAATCAATGCAGGTTAGGATAAATTTCACCCATGTAAACAAATACGCGTTCCCTCATTTCTATGCCTTCTCTTAAGCAGCCTACCAATGAATCCACACTTAGAACTATACAAGATAACCGTTCTTTTGCCTTCAAAGTGGACTAAGTTGGCTGTTTCTGAGCATAAGTTGACAGGATGCAATGAGCCATGGGTGAGAGGATTGGAGTGCGATGAACGTATGGGACACCGTTTCACAGTGGCCATCGTGGAAGATAACTATTGGGCAGGCAAATTACTCGAAAGTTATTGCCAGCAATGTGGATTGAGAGTCATCTCCATCATTTCGGAAGGCGAACAGCTCATACAAGTATACGATCAGCTTCAGCCTGACATTATGCTAGTGGACATAGGATTGGAAGGGAAATTAGATGGCATCACGATGGTTCAGTCTTTGCGAAGCGCTGGCTATCGGCAGAAAGTCATTATGGTTAGCGGAACGACGAATATTGACCATGTTTTGACAAGCTTTCATGACCTAGGATCTCTCTACTTCCTGTCCAAGCCAGTAATGCTGCCAAAGTTTCAAGCGGCTATTCGGAAGGCCATCGCGGAGATACAGCTAGAACGCAGTCAATTGGAAGAAGCCCCAAAGCCTAGAACGACAACATGGATTACTGTCAAAAATCAAAAATCAGAATTGCCTATTTCCGAAGATTCCATCCTCTTCATTGAGAAGGAAGAGAAGAGATTGACCAGGATCCATCTCATGAATGGAGCACATATGGAATCCAGCACGAATTTAACGGATATACTGGCACAGAGCTCTCCTCATATGTTCAGTCCATTCAAAGGTTTTCTGGTCAACTTGCGTCATGTGGTATCGTATGTAAAAGAAAGTGGATTCCCCACTTCGAGAAGATTTCTAATCCATTTGAACCATACGCCCGTTAAAGTTCCACTAAGCAGGAATCTACAAAAGGATTTTGCGAAGCTTCTGCAGGAACTTCAATAAACACCAAGTGCTTACCATATAGATGAGCTAGGGATGAGTCTAACAAAAAAAGAAGACGTTATGGGCACAAATAGACCCGAACCGTCTTCTTTTTTTATCGAATTCTTAGGGATTTCTTAAGGATTTCTTACAAGTCCGGCACCTACCATTATGCTCGCGGAACGTAGAGACCCTATTTTGCTCGAAATCGCTTATTTCCCGTTTTCGCGGAACGAGGAGCCGTTATTTCCCGTTTTCGAAGTGTAAAAACCGCAAAAACACCAAAATAGCGCTCCTACGTTCCACATACCAGCTCCGTATCGGCATAATCGCTGAAATAGCGGCTCCTCGTTCCCCGCCAGCCTAGACTAAATTAGGGTAGCAAGCCTAAGTGTGCTTGGAGGTTTTTTTGTTTTTCAGTTTATCTCGGCGTACACTCAGCATTTTCAATCGTTTCTTCAGTTGATCTTCCCATTCATTATCGCCAATTGATTTCGCAACCCCAAGCAGATCAAGGGCCATATCAATTTGAGAGCGTACTATATCTAAGGGCTCTTCGCCCTCATGGTTGACACAATTATCATGCAAAAGATGATCTTTACCATCTACATATTCCGTAAAATCCACTTCAGGAGCGCCGTCTCCATGCGCATATTCCGCTAGTATCTCGTATTCGTTCTCCACCAGATAATGAACTTCAATGCGGTGACATACCGGGCAAAAAAGAATGGGTACATTGTGAATTTGTGTGCGAATGTGCTTCAAGGTACCTTTCGTTCCAATCATACTGGCTCCACAACAAAAACTCATGGATATCCCTCCCTTAGAGCTTTCCGTAAGGAAAGCCTGCATCTTAAGCATAAACTTTTTAACCCGGATTAGTCCAATATATTCGCTGGAAAAGTGTGAAATTCCTTTTTTTTAGATCAGCTAGATTTTAGCAATCTACGCATATTTTTCTTTGGAAAAGCGAATGCTTTTACAGTGAAAAGGTAGTAAATAGCAATTAGAAAAGAGGAATTCACCTTGAAGGCATTACCTATCGCAGGGTTCGAGGTTCCGGATCGATATCACAAGGACATACTCCATCTTATGATAGTGGACGCACATTCGCTCTATGTATATTGGGAAATCAGCGATAGGCGGAGATGGCTTGTTTCTCAGCATTTTGAGTGCGGCTATGAGTCAATGCCCAAAGTGATACGTTTGTACGATGTGACCAGCCTATATTTCAATGGCAGTAATGCACATGGATACTGGGATGTAACAACGACGTCTGAAGCTAACAACTGGTATCTTCACCATCTAAGTGCAGGCCGCACTTACCTTGCAGATATTGGTACCTACACTTGGGAGCGCGAGTTCATTCCTCTTCTTCGTTCCAATTGTGTTGCCACACCTAAAGATACCGAAACCAAATGGGGAGAACCGGTGCAAACGACTGTACCAGAAGCCGAAGCTGAACGAATTAACAATCGAATCAAACCCTATTTTTTTGAAAATATACAAGCCTATTCTCCCTATGTGAGGTGACGTTATCTCTTGATCAATCGCATCAAACCGAAGCCAGAACTCAAGGGATATTTCATTCTCGTGCTGCATGCTCACCTTCCTTATATTCGTCATCAGAACCATAACGATAATTTGGAAGAACAATGGTTCTACCAAGCCATGACAGAAACGTATCTCCCCCTACTTGAAGTCATGAATCGTCTGACTAGCGATAAGATAGATTTCCGCATAACTTTCTCTATAACCCCGACTATCTTGTCCCTGTTCAGCAATCCATACTTGCAAGACAACTATCACGCTTACCTTAGTAAGCTTATTGGGCTAGCAGATAAGGAACAGGTTCGGTTACAAAAAAATCCTTCTCTTCTTCGTCTGGCGGCTCATTATGCCGAACGATTCCGTGAGCTTCAGAAGCTTTATGAAAGCTGCCAGGGAAACGTCATTGCGACATTCAAACACTATCAAGATTTAGGTCGTATTGAAATTGTTACATCGGCCGCTACGCATGGATTTCTTCCTCTGATGAAAACAGAAGAGGCCATAAAAGCACAGATAATGACCGCTGTTCGGGACTATGAGCGTTATTTCGATCAAAGACCACGCGGCATCTGGTTACCTGAATGTGGCTATACGCCTGGTATTGACCGCATTATGAAGCAGGCTGGGATCCAATATTTTTTCACCGATTCCTCTGCTATCGCGTTCGCTTCACCCCAGCCCTCTCGAGAATTGGCAGCTCCGCTCATGACCCCCTATGGGGTCACCGCCTTTCCTCGTGACCCGGAATCGACGAATCAAGTATGGAATGCCGAGAACGGCTACCCAGGAGACTTCAACTACCGTGAATACTACAGTGACATCGGGCAGGATACGGGGATTAAATATGATCGCAACACAGGCAAAGGCAGTCATAAGGAGCCTTATCAACCAGATCTGGCTTTAGCAAAAGCTGCTGAACATGCCGATCATTTTCTATTAAATCGCCAAAAGCAAGCTGCTCATTGGGAACGCTGGCTGGATCGCAAACCCCTCATCGTATCACCCTATGATGCGGAGCTTTTTGGCCATTGGTGGTATGAAGGCCCGCACTTTCTTGAACAGCTCTGTCGCAAAATGTTTCTCGATCAGCAAACGATTAAGATGATTACACCTAGTGAATATCTAGAGGATTATCCAGCGGCTGCTGTCGGAAATTTGAACGAATCTAGTTGGGGCCGTAACCACTCCGCCGAAATATGGCTGCAGGGACATAACGACTGGATATATCGTCATCTGCATCAAGCTGAAGAACGTATGATCGAGCTTGCAACGAAACATGAGCATCTCTCTCGCCATGGTAAGTTAAGCGCCAGCGTTCTGAAACGGGCTTTGAATCAAGCTGCAAGAGAATTCATGCTAGCTCAAAGCAGTGATTGGGCGTTCATGATGGACGCGCAGAGTGACATCGACCATGCCATTCGCCGAACGAAGGATCATCTAGGCTGCTTCCACCATCTCTGTGATCAGGTCGATCGGGAACAGGTTGATGAGGCATTGCTTTCCGATTTAGAGGAGAAAGACAACTGCTTTCCAGATATCCAATTTCAAGATTACGTAAGCATAGAGCAGCTTTCCCCTATCCCTATTATTCCAAACTTGAAGGAATGGGAAACCTTACTGGAGGAAACCAAACACCGTCCGAACATATTCATGCTGACTTGGGAATACCCGCCCAAGCATGTTGGAGGCTTATCAAGAGCCGTCCATGAGCTATCGGAAGCTCTTGTCGCTCATGAGGAAATCGTGCATATCATCACAACCTCCTACGATGGTGCGCCTAGTTTCGAGAAGATGAATGGCGTTTACGTGCATAGGCTCCCTATTCACCATTCCGGTGATACTCACTTTTACCACTGGACGTTCGAAATGAATCTTGCCATGATCGATCATCTTGTCCGATGGAAAGAGAACGGCGGGCGAATCGACCTTTTGCATGCGCATGATTGGATGGTTGCTTATACGGCAAGAGAAATAAAGACCAGCTACGGCATCCCTTTAGTAGCCACGATTCATGCAACAGAATGGGGACGAAATCAAGGAAATCTATATTCCGACCTGCAGCGTAAGATTCATCATTTGGAATGGCAGCTGACTTATGAGGCTAACCGTGTCTTTGTGTGCAGCTCCTATATGAAAGAGGAAGTTGGTCGTATATTTAACCTTCCGTCCGATAAAGTGAGTGTACATCCGAATGGCATTCGGACTCCAAAACCAAACATAAAGACAATGAATCGACCTGATTTCGTGGCAAAACAAGATAAGGTCATTTTCTTCATTGGAAGGCTTGTTTATGAGAAAGGCATCCAAATCTTGCTGGAAGCCCTGCCGAAAATCATCTCACAAGTTCCACAGGCTAAACTCATTATCGCAGGCTCTGGGCCTATGGAAAGTGAGCTGCGCGCCCAGGCTGCTTTTTTGGGAGATCGGGTCTTATTTACCGGCTTTGTTGATGATGCTTATCGCACACAGCTTTATCAATCTACGGATGTTTGTGTGATTCCGAGCTTGTACGAACCTTTTGGTATTGTGGCGCTGGAAGCCATGGCCAATCGGAAACCTCTGGTACTCTCCGATACAGGCGGTTTAGCTGAAATTATTAGGCATGGTGTGGACGGCTATAAAGCTCTCCCAGGTCATGTCGATTCATTAGCCTGGCACATTACGGATATGCTGCTGCAGCCAAAGCAAGCCGCCAAAATGGCTGATAGCGCCTACCAACTGCTGCAACAGCACTACCAATGGAGCCATATCGCTCAAAATATCCAGAATGAGTACCAGAAGCTTACCCACTATCAACCTGTCATTCAGGTTAAAGCAACAATTTAGACTTACTTAGTTACTATCAACCAGCCATTTAGGTCAAAATACAATCTAAAGTTAATGCTTACGATGCCAGTTTTCTTACGAAAACTCTAAGGAGGTACCACAATGAAGGCTGTCATTATGGCCGGAGGCAAAGGAACCCGACTTCGTCCCCTTACTTGTCATCTCCCCAAGCCCATGGTGCCTCTTCTCGGTAGGCCCTGCATGGCCTATATCATTGAACTGCTCCAAAATCACGGCATTCAGGACATTGCAGTCACTATGCAATATAAACCGGAAGTGATACGCGACTATTTTGGCAATGGGCAAGCATTTGGCGTCAATCTTCATTATTTTGAAGAAACTAGTCCCTTAGGTACAGCTGGGAGTGTCAAACATGCGCACGAGTTTCTTGACGATACTTTTATTGTTATTAGCGGGGACGCATTAACGGATTTCGATTTGCAGCAAGCACTCGCTTTTCATAAAGAAAAGCAAGCCAAAGCTACGTTAATCCTGACTCGTGTCAGCCATCCTTTGGAATATGGTGTTGTGATCACCAATGAAGAGGGGCAAATTACTCGTTTTCTGGAAAAACCAAGCTGGAGTGAAGTGTTCAGTGACACGGTAAACACAGGTATTTATATTTTGGAGCCTGAGATGCTGGAACGCATACCGCTAGGGCAAGAATTTGATTTCAGCCAGCAGCTTTTCCCTGCCTTGCTCGAAGAAAACAATGGGCTCTATGGATTTATCAGCTCCGGTTATTGGACGGATATCGGCAACCTGCAGCAGTATCGTCAAACCCAGTTTGACATGCTAGATGGAAAAGTGAAGCTCGACATTCACGGAACACAGATCCGTCCCGGTGTCTTCATCGCAGATGATGTAGAAACAAGCGCTACTGCTCGTGTGATCGGACCCGCTTTTATTGGGAAAGGAAGCAGGCTGGAAGATGAAGTAGAAATCGGCGAATACTGCATCATCGGGCAAAACAATCGACTCTCCAAAGGGAGTAGATTAACGCGAAGCGTACTGTGGGATCACAACCATATTGCTGAGCACAACGAATTGGCCGGTTCCACACTGACTAGTCGGATTATTTGCAAAGAGGCATCCTATTTGGGGGATGGCTCCGTAGTCGGCAATCATGTGGTCATTGGTACGAAAAGCCGCATTGAACCAAACGTGAAAATTTGGCCTTATAAACAAATTCGTGATAAGACCCGGCTTCATACCTCCTATATTTGGGGAGATCATGCAACCAAAACGTTATTCAAGACTAGCGGTGTCAGTGGTATTCCTAATCTAGATCTAACACCGGAATTAGTCGCTAAATTCGCCACAGCATATGGAGCAACCTTGGCCTCCGGCAAAACGCTTATGGTAAGCTGTGCTCCCCATACGTTCACTCGTTTATTAAAGCGAACACTGACAGCTAGCCTGCAGTCCGTTGGAACGCATGTCGTTGATTTGGGGGATTGCTTTGCACCTGCATCTATCTTTGCTATTCGTCATTTGGGTGCTGCGGGTGGAATCCATCTCGAGTGGTCCGGCAAAGAGAACGATGTCTGCAGTCTGATCTGTTTGGATGCGGAAGGACTGCCTATTCCGAAATCAGCAGAGCGTAAAGTAGAAAACAGTTTTTGGCAAGAGGATTATGGGCGGGCCTCTATGAAGAAGATTGGCAGCTACAAAGAAGAAGTGCACTGGTTGCAAACATATATACATGCTTTGGCCCAAGAAATCGCATATGAACGTGATCCTCTGTCTGTATCCCCTCTTCGGATCGTCATTGAAGCGAGTTCTTGGCTTCAGCCTTTCATTGTTCCATTTTTCGAAAAACTGGGGGTTGAAGCTATCCATGTTACATCTACAAGCAGGCAGGATCCGCTTCACGATTTTATCCCGCTCTCTGGTGCGAGTTTCGGTTTACGTGTCCACGATGATGGACGAACCATGCAGTTAATAACGGAAAAAGGCGAGCTCGTAGACAGCGATTTACAAACTGTTTTCCTCTATCTGTGTTACCTGCACAGCCGTCCAGGAGCAACCATTGGAGCTCCCGTCAGTGCACCACAGCTTCTAGAAAGCATGGCCGAGGGGCTTGGCGGGAAGATCGTTCGTACGAAAGAATGGTCACGAGCCGTCATGGAAGCTACACAAGAAGCGAGGATCCATCCCTTGTTCGATTCTCTCTTTGCCATCGGATTGGTGATTTTGCATCTGGATAGAACCGGCATTCCGCTCTCGGAGCTGCTTTCCTTGTTTCCTAGCTTTCATCTTCTTCGTGAACGTGTCGATTGTCCTTGGAATTCCAAAGGAGAGGTTATGCGGAGCATGATGGAACGGACGAAAGATGTACCTGTTGATCTCATTGATGGCATTAAGTTTTATCATGAGAATGGGTGGGTCCTGCTGCTACCTGATGCCGATGATCCTGTGTTTCAGCTCGTCGCACAATCGGCGGATCCTGAGCTTGCAGAGCAGCTTGTCCATTCCTATCGTGGACACATTCTAAACGCACTTGTGTAAGCATAATTATAGTATAGATGTATCCGATACGTGGTTCCGAAGCTTATGATGAAGGGGAGAGCGGCGTGAATATGATTCCAAGCGTTTCTAGACAGATCGCTTTTGTGCAGTATGATGATCAATCCTCCAGCATGACAGTGCAATATCATACCGGTTTCAAAGCATCTTATACCAATGTAAAGCAAGATGAATACCTCTTGATATTTGCGTCGGTGAATCGGTACGATTCCTTAATGAGACTTACGGAAAACCGGTACATGGAAGGGCAAAATCCAACCAAGTAAAGGATATACATGTGATCTCCCCCTTTTACATAAGGTGGAGATTTTTAGTTTGTATGGTGCATATGCTACAATGTTGCTCAAGATCCTTGCAGCTTATTTTCCATAACTACCCTGAGAAAAGGTGAGTTCGATACCAACCCAAGCTCTCTTTGTTGATCCTATGGATCGGGATACCCTTCACTTGCTTATCCAGTCCCCGACTGTTCTTTTTGCCTACTGGCAGCTCTCTGGCCGAAAAATGAACATGGTACAGGAACATTTCGATAAAGACTGGAAAGCGCTTCAGCCTACATTGCGATTTTATCATGTAACCAATTTACCTATTGGTAGCTACCAAGCTCATCACAGTGTATCAGAACTTCATCTCCCCCAAGGAGGATCATGCTTTCTGAGCGGGTTTCACCCAGGTCAAAGTTACTTTGCGGATCTTGGCATTGTGAATGAACAGGGGCAGTTTCTCCCGCTACTGCGTTCCAATACAATTCAGACTCCCCCTATAGATACGAATCAAGAATTTCCTTCTCACCAAATGACGAATGGTCAACTACTTACATATCGGCCTATTGCCGTTTCCTTTCAGCTAATAACGCCTGAAGCTAATGAGCATTTCTCTGCCTATTCGGTGTATTCACCGAAGACCGCATACTCAGCAGATACGGAATCTGGAGGCGATACTGATTGAGCACATACCCTAACGCCAACTCCAACGTACAAGGTTACGTTGCTTTGCTTTTACATGCCCATATCCCCTACGTTCGTCATGAGGAGGAGAATATCACCCTAGAAGAGCGATGGTTCTTCGAAGCCGTTGTCGATAGCTATCTTCCTTTGATCGAAATGATGGAGCGGCTTCTCGAGGATGAAGTGCCTTTTCAACTCACATTGTCATTGTCCCCTACGCTGCTCGCCATGCTCGAGGATTCGCGCTTAAAAAAGAGGCTTCGCAGGCATCTGGCTTCGCTGTGTGAACTGGCTCAGCGAGAGGTTATTCGTTTGTGGGGTCATGCCGACTTCGGCCCTACAGCGAAGCTCTATGCCGATCAGTATCATCGGCTTAAAGCTTTGTACGATCGCCTAAGGGGCGATCTGATTGGTAAGTTCCGCAGCCTTAGAAGCACGGGCTGCTTAGAATTAATAACGTGCGCCGCGACACATGCGTTCTTGCCGCTAGTCAAGAACGACGCTCATCTTCGCGCACAGCTCGAAGCCGCCGTAACGGAATTTCGGCGGCATTTTGGGTCCGCTCCGGCTGGCATCTGGCTGCCGGAGTGCGGCTATACGCCTGCGTTGGAGCCCCACCTGCAGGCACTTGGCCTTCGCTATTTCGTAGTGGACGCTCATGCGCACGCACAGGGAATGACAGGGACGCCGCTGCGCACGCCGAGCGGCGCCTGCGCCTTTGCTCGGGACCTCGAAGCCGGCGCTCAGGTATGGAGCGCTGAAGTCGGGTACCCGAGCGATGCCAACTATCGCGAATATTATCGCGATATCGGCTACGACCTCGGCCAAGACGGCGGGGCCGAGTGGGAATACTTGAAGCCCTATGTGCTGCCGGACGGCGCACGCATTCATACGGGCTTCAAGTACTACAGCGTCACCGGCGCAGCCTCAGGTGACGCCAAAGCACCCTACCACCCGGCGCGGGCCGCTCAGAAAGCTCAGCAGGATGCTGAGCATTTCGTCGCCAGCCGGGCGGCGCAGCTGCGCCGCCTCGCAGAGGAGCGCGAGGCGCTGCCTCTGGCCGCCGGCGACCGCGCAGCGCGGCCGGCGGAACCGCCGGTCATCGTATGTCCATACGATGCCGAGCTGTTCGGGCACTGGTGGTACGAAGGCCACCAGTGGCTCGAGGCTGTGCTGCGCGGGCTTGCTGCCGCGCGCAGCCTTGAAACCGTAGTCGTGGACACGACTACGTTAGGCGGCTATGCCGCCGCCCATGCGCCGACCACGGAAGCTTCGCTTCCTGTGTCGAGCTGGGGCCGAGGCGGCTACGCCGAGGTCTGGCTGCAGCCGCGCAGCCAGTGGGTACATCCGCTGCTGCACGCGGCGGAGGATCGTATGGTGCTTGCTGCGCAAAAGCACCCGAACCCCGAGCTGCTCACGAAGATGCAGCAGCGTGCACTGAACCAAGCCGCGAGAGAGCTTATGCTCGCGCAAAGCAGCGACTGGACATTCATCCTAGATGCGGAAACAGTGACTACCTACGCGGCTAACCGCATAGAAACGCATTTATCCCATTTTCATAAATTACTTAACGGGCTAGAAACAGCGGCTTCAGACAAAGAGCTATCCGAAATCGTGATTCCCTTAGAACGGAGATCCCCTTTTCTACCGGAGCTCCACTACCGTCTTTTCCAAACTAGCCCTTCCATAAGTTTGAATCGCTCTTTAAATAGTACTTCTTTAAATTTCTCATCCAATCCCAAGTCCACACCTCTGCGTATTCTTATGCTCGCATGGGAATATCCGCCGCGTGTCATCGGTGGTCTCGCCAGAGCTGTTTGCGACTTATCTAAGCATCTGGCTGCCTTCGGCCATGAAGTTCATGTCATTACGTGTCTTGCTCCCGATTGTCTTCCTTATGAGTGGTCTGATGGGGTGCATATTCATCGAGTAGAAGTTCTCCAGTCCACTGGAGCCGTTCACTTCCTAGATTGGGTATTTCAAATGAACATGGCTTTCATCGATGCCATCCAACGCTTAACTTTGCAAGGCATGCAATTCGATATTATTCATGCTCATGATTGGCTTGTCTTTTATGCAGCCAAAGAATCCAAAAATGAGCTTCATCTCCCGCTCCTTGCAACAATCCATGCCACCGAATATGGCCGCAATCAAGGGAAGCTGGATACCCCGGTGCAGCAACGGATCCATACCATAGAAAATAAGTTAGCCGACGAAGCCGATCAGCTCGTTGTCTGCAGCCTTTATATGCAGCAAGAGGTCATTCGCCTATTTCATGTACCTATCTACAAAACGGCACATATACCTAATGGTGTTATTCCTTTTCGCGCAACTGCTGTTTCCCTTGCGAATGTTAATCCGCTTCTTTCTAATGCTCTTTGTAGTCATGAACAGAATCGAATTATTGCTTTCCTCGGGAGGCTTGTTTATGAAAAGGGCGTGCATATCCTCATAGCCGCCATGCGGCTTGTGCTCAAACGTTACCCCGAAGCTAAGCTGATTATCGCAGGTACAGGACCTGAGCTTGAAGGATTAGAGCGATTGGCCGCGCCGCTTGGTGACCGGGTCAACTTTACAGGATTCCTAGATGAGACCGACAAAAATCAGCTTTTGCTTTCCGCGGAGCTTTGTGTAATTCCAAGCCTTTATGAGCCTTTCGGTCTTGTCGCCTTGGAAGCAATGGCAAGCGGCACGCCACTTATCGTATCGGATACGGGTGGTCTTGCTGAGATTGTGGATCATGGCATTAACGGCTGCAAAGTGCCCCCCGGAGATGCTAATGCACTCGCTTTTCAGATTGCCCATTTATTTGAAAAGCCCGACTACGCAAGCGAACTCGCTGCGGCCGCTTTGAACAAAGTCAGTGAGACCTTTCACTGGGACCCTATTAGCAAGTTGACAACAGAAACTTACGAAAAATTGATTCACCTTCACCCGCAGAGGTCAGGTATATTCCCCAACCATAAGGAAATAATGAAATAATATGGATAACTATGCCAGTTTGTAAGCGTGACCAGTGGGAATTTTCAGAATTTTTTCAAACAATCATTGATTCCTTGGTAATAATTAGGTAACCTATTGGCAAGCCCTGTGCTAACTATGTCCTAGTCACTAGCGAATCGAGGACGCGATATCCCATGCTGGATACCTCAAGGACGGGTTCTGAATCGCGCGATCAAACAAACGAGTGGGGAAGTGATTTTATTGCCTAGACATCTGGTCATCGGAAACGGAAAATTTCTTATTAACCTCGATCAGCATTCCTACATGCGAGATCTGTATTATCCTTTCGTAGGCCAGCTTAACCATATTGGCGGTTATCAATGCAGAGTTGGTATATGGGTAGATGGTTCCTTCGCTTGGCTGAATGCCCCTGAATGGCAATTTAAACTTGCCTACGTGGAGGATTCGCTCGTCACCGAAGTGACAGCTACACATCCCGGTCTTGGTGTCACTCTGCTCATGAATGACGGGGTTCATCAGCGCGAGGATATCTACCTCAAACGTATCCGAATTACGAATCACAAAAGTACCGTTAGCGAAGTACGGATGTTCTTCAATCAAGACTTGCTCATTAATGAGACAGAAGTTGGGGATACAGCCGCTTACTATCCAGCGAATAATACGGTATTCCATTATAAGAAAGACAGATATTTTATGTTTAACGGCAGTACAGGAACCGAAGGCATTTATCAATACTCTACAGGTGTCAAAAGGTTCTATAATGCCGAAGGAACTTGGCGCGACGCGGAAGATGGACATTTGATGGGCAATGCCATTGCTCAAGGCTCCGTCGATAGTACCATTTCTTTCCGACTCTTCGTACCACCGAACGCCCACCAAACGCTCTATTATTGGATGGGTGCAGGCAAAACGCTGGAGGAAGTCAAGAAGCTCGATGCCTATGTCAAAGACAGCCACCCTGGTAAACTCCTTGACCGCGTAACTGTGTACTGGCAAAGATGGGCAAACAAAATTGAACGCGATTACGGCGATCTGCCGCTCGAAGTCCAACGGCTTTTCAAACAAAGTCTACTGCTTGTCAGGACTCAAACGGATGTAAACGGTGCGATCATCGCTGCGAACGATTCCGATATCATGCAAAGCAACCGAGATCATTACAGTTATATGTGGCCACGTGACGGTGCTTTAATTGCTTATTCCATGTCCATGGCTGGCTACCAAGGTATGATTATTCCTTTCTTTAACTTCTGTGCGAACGTGCTGTCACCCGAAGGTTACTTGCATCATAAATACAATCCGGACGGCACCGTAGGCTCCAGTTGGCATCCATACATTCATTCCGGACGGGTACAACTTCCTATTCAAGAAGATGAGACTGCCCTTGTGTTATATGCCCTTTGGCAGGATTTCCAGAAAAATGGAAGCCTTGAATTCGCCCAATCCCTCTATCGCAATCTCATTCGCAGAGCAGCCAGATTCATGTCCACTTACATTGATCAGGAATTGAACTTGCCGAAGCCAAGTTATGATCTGTGGGAAGAGCGTTACGGGATATTCACGTTTACAGCTTCAGCGGTTTATGGCGGACTTATTGCCGCTTCCAATTTCAGCAACCTGTTCGGGGACGAAGAACGAAGCAATCGTTACAAGCATACAGCGGAGAAAATCAAATCCGGTATCCTCAAGCATCTATGGGACGAAGGAGAACAACGATTCGTTCGCGGCTTGTATATGGAAGATGGCGAATGGGTGAAGGATATGACACTCGAAAGCTCCGTTTACGGCATCTTTGAATTCGGCGTTCTGCCTGCTGACGATGAGCGTGTGGTGAGCACGATGAAAGCCAACAAAGCTGGACTCATGATCAAAACCGAAGTCGGAGGTTCCGCTCGTTATCATCACGACTATTACTTCCAACGCTCCACGGATATTGAGAACGTACCAGGTAACCCATGGATCATCTGTACATTGTGGATTGCCGAATGGGAAATCGAGTACGCCAAGTCACTGGCGGATCTCGAAGCACCGCGCCGAACGCTTGAATGGGTCGTCAAACATGCAATGGAAAGCGGCGTTCTATCGGAACAATTAGACCCTTTCTCAGGTGAACCGGTATCTGTTGCTCCGCTCACTTGGTCCCACGCCACTTATGTGCTGACCGTCGTGAAGTACTTGAACAAATATAAACAGCTTACCAAGTAAGGTGTTGTATCGTATTTCAACCTCCCATGGAATTGAACACATGTTCATTCCGGGAGGTTTTTTTCATTTCATTTTGAGAGCAAAAAGAGCACAATCTCCTCTCGATCTCAGTTCTCGTTTTCAGTTCTCATGTTGACATCTCTTTTTCCAATATGTTACACTTTCGTTGTACTGACCAGTCAGTTTTAAGTTGAGCATCGAAAGGCGGATCTCCTTGAGTAAAGAGAAAATTATCCAAACAGCAGTTGAAGTATTTTCAGAAAACGGTTACCATCGGGCGAGTATGGATGAAATTGCCTTGAGAGCAAATGTCGCCAAAGGTACGCTGTACTATCACTTTCCCGGAAAAGCCCAATTGTTTAAGACGCTTGTTAAGGATGGTCTTCAAGAAATTATTAATAACGTTCAAGCAGATCTTAAAGCCAATCTTACTTTGGAAGAACAAATCAAAAGGATCATCAGGCACAATCTCGATCTGTTTTTGGAATCAAGCCATTTAGCGCATATCGTTTTCAATGAACTATCTAACAGCATTGATCAGGAAGTGCTGGAAGAACTGAAGAAACTAAGGATTGACTACATTCATTTTCTTGCCAGCGTCTTAGAGGAAGGAAAGCAAGAAGGCGTGCTTCGCAATGTTAACTGCAATTTGGCCGCGGCGGGGATCGTTGGCATGCTAGACAGTGCATGTAACTATTTTTTGAACAACAGCAATGAAGGGTCTCGTGATCAGATTGAACAATTCTTTTATACGATCATTACGTCAGGTTTGTTTATGACAAGCGGTGAGTAACCGCCTCTTTTTTTGAAGTCACCGAACTGACTAGTCAGTTCAAATCAATGAAGATGGGAAGCGATGGTGAACCATATGGATTGGAGAACGGTTAATGAATTGATCCCTTTGTCTTATTTTAAAGAAATGCGCGCCTCCTCCCCCGTATCGTATAAAAAGGAGTACGACTCCTGGGATGTTTTCAAATACGAAGACGTCAAAGCGATCTTTTCCGATCATGAGCACTATTCTTCACAAGGTGTAGAAACGATGAAAGATCCGATTGAGGCGAGTGTTTTAAGACAGGATCCGCCTAAACATCGGCAACTGCGGATGCTCGTTTCTCAAGCTTTTGTTCCTCGGGTCATCGAAGGACTGACGCCAAAGATTGAGGCGATAGCGAGTGCGTTGTGTGACCAGATGGAAGCAAGCGGTAAGATGGATGGGCTTCATGATTTTGCAAGTCCGCTACCGATTATCGTCATTGCCGAAATGCTCGGTATTCCTCAGGAAGATCGAGAGCGTTTCAAAGAATGGTCGGATGCGCTGGTCGGTAACAACTCCGAGCGTTATTATCAATGTCAACAAGAGATGAGTGTCTATTTTACTGCTATTGCAGATCGGAGACGGCTTGAACCGCAGGATGACCTGATTAGCCGTCTCGTCCTCGCGAAGGGAGATGGCGAACAATTAAGTGATCTGGAAGTGATCGGGTTCTGCATCCTTCTGCTTGTAGCGGGAAATGAAACCACAACCAACCTGATTTCCTCGGCACTGCTCCTCATCGATAGCCATGCAGAAGTAAAAGAGCAGCTTTTGGCGGATCGCTCCTTGGTTCCACAGGCTCTTGAGGAAGTTCTTCGTTATTGTTCACCTGTCCAAACGATGATTCGAACGGTAAAAAAGACCACCGTTCTACGCGGGCAAACACTAACTCCCGGACAAATGGTCAACATCTGGATTGGCTCGGCCAACCATGACGAAGACATATTCGAGCGCCCTGATATCTTCAACATCCACCGGAATCCTAATCCCCATCTAGCTTTTGGTCACGGCATTCACTTCTGCTTAGGAGCGCAATTAGCTCGTTTGGAAAGTAAAATTGCTATTCAAACGCTGCTTAATCGATTCCCTGAGTTCCACCTTGATCGCTCCCATGTGTTGGAGAGAATCGATAGTTGGATGATGTTTGGTATCAAACAAATGCCTATTATTTTGCGGAGATCATAGATTAGAGGATATGCCCTGCCTTGCCAGAATGCTTTTTCCATTTCACAAACTCAAGGGTTGTGCCAATCATGTCTAGGCCAATGCAGTGACAAGCAATTATCTTAAAGCGTATTCTGTGACATGGGAGGTTATCGCAATGAAATACAGGAGCCTATCAATTAAAAGCAAATGGATTAAAACTACATGGTTAGTTAAGCATAGAAAGCTAAAAAAATTCATCCCACGAACCATGCTATTCAACAGAAAAAATCTTAATTTGATGCTGTCGGCTTTTTCTACCCTATATTTCAAACCTACCGACGGTACAGGCGGAACAGACATTATTCGGATCAAAAGAAAAGATAGCGGGTATCAAATTCAACTTAAATCCGTTAAATCGTACTACTCAAGCAAGGAAGGTTTATACATCAAGCTTCGCCAATTTTCAAAAAGAAGATCATTTTTGCTTCAGCAGGGTATAGTCTTGGCCACGACGAAGGGGAGACCATTTGACGTACGTGTTATGGTTCAGAAGACGAGAAAAGGAAAATGGGTAAGCAGCGCTACATTCACAAAAATAGGCAGGCCGGGTAAGGTCGCTACGAACTATCATCAAGGCGGAAAACTTGGTTATTTCTTTCAAACAATGGCCGGCGCAGGATATAAAAGCGCATTTATCCGAAGAAAGGAAGCAAAACTAGAACGGTTGGGATGTACTGTAGGAAATCATTTCGATAGTTATAAAAACGGCTTTAGAGAATTAGGCTTGGATGTTGCTTTAGATGTTAAAGGAAAACCTTGGATCCTTGAGGTTAACACTAGACCCCAGTTTTACCCTTTAAAGCACATGAAGGATAAAAGCATGTATCGTCGTATTTTGTCTTTTTCCAAGCAGTATGGAAGGTCTAACTAAATGCTGTGCAGCAGGCCACCGAGTTTATCTCCGGCAGCCTGCTTGATCTTTGTTATGTAACTATCGTTTCTGTATACGCAGTTCGGCCGAAAACTAGTCCCATACCTTTGGACGTTCTATGCCAGCTGTTCTCATATAATCCAGTAGTTGACCGGTGTGAACAGATTCGTGATAAGCAATCCTCATCAACATATCTCCTAAAGTACGAATATACCCCGCATCGCTTCGATTAATCTTTACATTTGATAGATCTTCTTCAGAAAACGACTTCACCGTATTAATAAATTGTGTTCTATATGTTTGAGCAAAGGCTAGCTCATCTTTAACTGTTGTAAATATACGCTTTTCAAATGGCGAATCGTAAGAAGTTAAGCTTCCTTTGTTAAGCAATGCAAGATGATAATAATGCTCACTGTCCAAAACATGACGGATCATATCTTTCATACTTAAAGCATTGAGGTCAGGTTTCCAGTCTAGACTTATCTCAGGAATGCTTTCCCACACTTTTATACTTCTACGGCGAACTTCTTCGAAATTCAATACTATTATTTCAATAGCATTCATGAGCATCCTTCCTTTCTGCTTCCAGTAGCTTAATCATTATATCAGAACACACGTTCTAAATGCACTCTCTTTTTTGATTTAGTCACTCAGCGGGCGTTTGAAGTACGCAATCACTTTGTCTCCAGTTGGAACGACGGTTACAAGTTCCCAGCCGTATCGCCCCCAATGGCCCAGCGCATCGTCTAAATTCCAGCTGTACAGCTGACCGTCTGCTGCGGGCTTTAGTCCATCTCCGATTGAAGTATCTGCCGCGTACTCGAATTGCTGAATTGGGAAGGATTGTAATTGCGGCTGAGGGATTCGTTCTTCCCTTAAATCCCAGCGGATTCGGGTTGAAGCATCCGAGAGTGCGGCGAGAATTGCCTCCCGATCCGTAACTTCAAGTGCCAGCAGCCGCGGTGCTCTTGGCATGAAGAACGAGCGGTGCGAATGATAGACCTGCAGCACCAATGTGCCCAGCTCTTCACCTTCCGATGTCTTCACGACATACCATACGCAGCGTTCCCTTTCTTCAGGCGGTCCCCAGTTCTCAATGGAATCCTTTAAGTTGAATCCGCCTCTGATAATGAATCCTTCAGCGGCAAGACGCTCTGCGACCGGCGCCATAAAGTGTTGAATCCACGCGCCGTAGGCGCGGTCACCGAACTTCTTGAACATCTCGGTCAGTTCCTCCTTCTCTTCGTCATAGACGGCTTTCCACGCTTGGGATAAAATGTCCTCGGCGGTACGGGCAATAGATTCAATTGTGGTCGTTTGCATGTTTATGCACTCCTTTTCATTTAATCTAACAGTGATAAATAATAATATAATACCGTTAGATTAAACTCTTGTGTTATACTTGTCAAGAGATAAAATGGAAGGTGAACTGACATGGCAAGAAGACGAATTCATCCCTTAACAACAAATGAGGAAACGAATCGGAGTGAGCCGCTTCACACGCCTCTCGATCGAGCCCGGATTGTCGGGATCATGCTGGAACTGCTCAAAGCCGAGGGCTTAGATGGCATCAGCATGCGCAAAATCGCCGACTCACTAGGCGTGAAGGCCTCATCTTTGTACTACCATGTGAAGGACAAAGAACAGCTGCTTCATCTCTTGGCAGAAGAGATCAGCACCAAGATTGATTTTCCCGATAGCAGTTTGGATTGGAAAATGCAGCTGCACCAGTGGTCAATGAGCTTCCGCCGAAGTCTGCTGCAATACCCAGACGCCGTGCACATCATGAACGCGACGCATGCGGCAAGCCCTAACCGTTTGGCGCATATCGAATTTCTGTTTCGTGCGCTCGTCGAAGCTGGATTTAAGGATGACCAAGTGCCGTGGCTTGCATCCATGCTCAAGAACTTTATCTACGGCTTCGTCGATGAAGAATGCCGCTTGCGGGATCGTGCGAAGTTTTCGGAGGATAACCAGAAAGAATCGGAGACAAAATTCAAAGAGATTGAGGCATTACCCAAGGAGCGATATCCCCACTTTATCCGCCTAGCCGCTTATACGACTTCTGTGAACTGGGAAGAAGAGTTTTCGTTCGGGTTGGATGTGCTGCTTGCTGGTTTTGTTGATAAGCTTTCTAACGGCTAACACTAGTTATTAGATAAAAGAGTGGCTGTTCCGGACGTGTAAAGTCCGGAACAGCCACTCTTAGAAGTTCATTAATAGCAGGTACTCTTTAGGCTTTCCTGCCCTCAGGCAGATGCTCCGGCTGCTCTTCCACAACAGTTCCGTCATTCTGACGAATCCATGTATCGAACCGACGCTCACCCTCTTTTAGTCGAATGACTCTCGCTCCTGTAGGCACTAAGTCGTGACGCACACCATCCACGTAGCTTACATATCTCGTCGAACGTCCGTAGCAAAGACGAATACCATGAAGCGTTCCCCAAAAATCGTTGCCGTGGTCATGACCGACGAACGTCCCCATCACATCGCCCATCTCCACCATTGCCGCAAACATACCAGAATTAATTTCAGGAGAAGAGCAGCAAGAGTCATAACGATGCCCGTAGCATACTTGATAATCCCACACGTCATTGTACTCCGGTAGAGGAATGTGGAAGAAGGCAAGCGCAGGCAGCGGTTGTTCATCGATTCGCCTTGTCAGCTCTCGCGACTTGCCCACATACCAATTGATTTGATCTCTGCGAATCCAGTCATAGCCGCCAACCCGATCGCCGATGGCAGAGTAGTCGCCGCTATCCAAAAAGTATATCGCCGCCGCCGTGTCTTCGTCCTTGCCCGCCACGGTTACGACAAAGTTCCCGGCCCCGTTAACGCCTTCTGGATCCGGTTCCGCCACGCAATATTCATGCTGCAATTGCAGCTCATGCATCGTTTTCCTCGGCACTTCGCCCTCCGAGTCGTGATTGCCGAACACGGCCGCCCATGGCGTGCAGCTCATCTCTGCTGCTTTAACGGCTTGGCGGAACGAATGAATCGGATCTCTCGCCCGGTTACTCGCAATTACATCACCGGCAAACACAATGAGATCAGGCTTTTCGGCTTCGATGATTCGTTCCATAAGCGCTCTAGTCTCTGAATCATACTTAGGTGTTTCCGGGTCAAAATCAAATTCATCGAGAAATTCCACATCGGAAAATTGTACGATGACAAACGTACCATCGTCTCGAAATTTTAGTCGTTTTTTCATCGTCTTCCCCCCCTATAGTCAGTCCTGTTTAAATTCTCTCATATTGACCACTCTTCGATCTACCCTTGACCGCTCCGCTGCAAATGCCATCAGATGGCTCTGCACCGAGTGAGCTGCTGAAGTTAACCCATTTCCTTGTCCGCCCTGCCGAACCAGCTTAACAAAATCGCGGATCAGGCCGAAGTCACCGCCTCCATGCCCAATGTGCCCTCCCGGTGTTTCAAGTGAGATTTGTTTTGTCGTACCTGTTTCAAAATCAATCACTTCAATCTCATTTTTCTCCATGGCGGCGCGAATTTCGCCTTTCGTTCCCATCAGCTTGAGGGTTCGACTGCAGTCATACGTAAATGCGCTCATCGTAAAAGCAGCCGTCACTTCGTTGGCAAACTCCAAATTGACAACTTGATGGTCAACGACATCGTTATCACAATGGTATACACATCTTCCATACGGCCCCTCTTGCAGCGCTTTCGTACGGGCTTCTAAGCTAGTATCATCACTGATCGCAGAAGTAGGCCATTCGATATCGTCCGTAAGGTACACTTTTGGCGCATAATATAAACATGTATCCGAGACAGGGCATCCGTCCAAGCATCGCTGCGGTGCTCCCTTCGGGGCATTTTCCTTTTTAAAATGAGACAACGATCCGAAAGATGACACATGGGTGCAATCCGCCCCTGCCAACCAAAGGATAATATCCAAGTCATGACAGGATTTGGCCAAAATCATCGGACTCGATTCGGCGGTTTTGCGCCAATTGCCTCTGACAAAGCTGTGCGCCTGATGCCAATAGGCTACATTCTCATTATGCGCAATAGACATGAGCTGGCCAATCGCTCCGTCATTCAACAACGTTTTGATTGTGCGGAAAAAACCCGTATAGCGTAAAACATGACAAATCGAAAATACTCGCTCATATTGTTCCGAACGCTCACCCATACGGATACATTCCAGCGGATCGGGGGACATCGGCTTTTCGAGCAGCACGTGATATCCCGCTTCCAACGCTTTCATCGTCGGTGCATAATGCATGTTGTCCTGCGTACAAATAAGCACGGCATCCGCCAGTTTAGGTCTAGCCAATAAATCCTCCCAGCTCGCAAAACACATCTCATCAGGTATTCCGTGAATCGATTTAAACTTCTGGCTTCTCTGCTGGTTCGGTTCCGCAACGGCAACTACCTGCAGCTCATCCGGATGTTCAAGCGCATACCCCATATAATTAACGCCTCTTTGTCCAGCTCCGATTAATGCAATTGTTATTGTCCCCATTGTCTATCCCGCCTTATTGTTATTCCTTCACACTGCCTACGGTCATACCTTTGATAAAATATCTTTGCACGAACGGGTAAACCATGAGAATCGGCAGTGCACCCATGAAAATCTGCGCAGTTCGGAGCGTTTTCTCACTGAGATTCTCCAGCTGTTTGAGCTGCTCGACATTAACGGACTGCATTTGTGCGTTCATGGCTGTTATTAAGGTGGAGAGGTACGTTTGCAGCGGATATTTGTCCGGCGAGTTCATGTAGAGGATGCCGTCAAACCAAGAATTCCAGTGTCCAATTATGGTAAAAAGCCCAATGGTTGCAATCGCTGGCAACGATACAGGCAAATATATTTTCCACAGCAGCGTCCAATGATTGGCTCCGTCGATCGTAGCCGCCTCTTCCATTTCCTTCGGAATGCCTCGGAAGAAGTTCAGCATCATAATCATATTCCATACATTCAGTGCTCCAGGTAAAATAAGCGCCCAGATCGTATTAATCAACCCAGTCGATTTCACGATCATGTACGTCGGAATAAGTCCACCGCCCAAAAAAATCGTAATCGCAAAAAACCACACATACACCGTTCGGGAGCGAAACTGCTCCGTTTCTTTGGCAAGCGGATAAGCAGTAATGAAAACTAGAAACATGTTGATTGCCGTTCCGAGCACGACCCTTTCCAGTGAAACACGCAGAGATCGAATAAACTCCACCTTATGTCCGAGATAAACGTAAGCATCGAGTGTAAATCCGATCGGCAGCAGCTTAACTTCACCGGCCATTGCCGCCGTATTGGAACTTAACGATATAGCCAAAAGGTGAATGAAAGGCACAATACCTATAACAGTAATGAATGTCAGTACCAAGGCATTCATCACGACAAATAGCTTTCTGCTAAACGATGGTTTATAAACCATATGAAGTCCCCCAGCCGTCTAAAATATTCGGTAATTGCTGAATTTGTACGCAAGGTAGTACGATAACGACACCAATCCGACGGATATGCATGACTTAAACAACCCCACTGCCGCTGCTGGCGCAAACTGTTGGCTGAATAGACCTAATCTGTAAGTGAACGTGTCAATAATATCAGCACCCTGATAAACGGTTGGATTATACATGATCAAGATTTGATCAAATCCTGCGTTCAATATATTTCCCAAACTTAATGTGCTCATTAGAATAATGATAGGCATCATGCCCGGCAATGTGATATGGATCATTTGTTTCCATTTGCCAGCGCCATCTACTTCTGCAGCCTCATAAAGACTTGCGTTGATGCCTGTGATGGCAGCCAGAAAAATAATCATATTATAGCCCATACCTTTCCAAACATCAGAACCGATCATGATGGCTCGAAACCAATTATTGCTGCCCATGAACATGATCGGTTCCAGACCAAAGCTTGAAATCAGCTCGTTAATCGGTCCCCGCAAAGAAAATAACTCAAGAATGACCCCGCCCAACACAGTCCACGCAAGAAAAAACGGTAAAAAAATGCTCGTCTGGATCATTCTCTGAAACCATTTTTTTGTAATTTCATTCAGCAAAAGCGCCAAAACAAGCGGAACGAGTAAGGAAAAGGCAATTTTTAAAGATGAAATGAGTATCGTATTCCACATGACCTGATGAAAGTCCGGCAGATTGAATACATATTTAAAGTTTTTGAACCCGACCCATTTCGATTTAAAAAAACCAAGCACCGGTTCAAACTTTTGAAAAGCCATCACGACTCCCAGTATGGGGCCGTAAGCATATACAAGTGTAACCAACACGCCGGGCAGCAGCATCAGATGCAGCGGCATTTCTGTTTTTATTCTCAACTGTGAAGCCTCCAATCACACACAAATTTAAACGTCCCATTTTAATGAAAGGGGGGAGAGATTGTAAGACACTCCTCTCCCCCGTTCTATGGTTCACCTTATTTTACGGCATTCTTCGTGTACCACTCGTTGACTTCCTTCGTAATATCGTCTCCGCCAAGCTTCTTCCAGCTCTCCACATATTTGTCGAATTCGCTTATAGGTGCGCCCATAATGATTTTGGTATAGGTTTCGTCGAGAAGTTTATCCAGCTGCGCTCCCTTTTCGACCTGTGTTTCCGTCGGAACACCGTAGAATTCGTTGAAGAACACTTGCTTGCTGTCACGAATTTGGCGCGTTATGCCCCAACCGCCATTTTTGGCTGCACGGCTGTAGTATTGCCCCCAGTTTGAACCTTTTGTTGCGTTCTTGGTATCGCCAGCAAGGAACTCCTTAGTTGCCTTAAACACGTCCGCGACATTTTTGTAGTTATCATCATCAAGCGTAATCGCCTCTTGCTTGGCATCCAAGGCCTTATTAACCTCAGTATAGATGGTTTCAATTTGAGCAGGGTTGTAGATTCTAGGTACGAACCAATTGTAAACATACCCGTTTTCCGCTTTGTTTTTCTCCAAATACTGTTTTTTGCCCATTTCGAGGTAGAAGTTAATCATCTTAATCGCAGCTTCCGGATTTTTCGTTTTTTTGTTTACAGCAATAATGTGGCTCATCCGCACCTTGCCCACCATCGATTTCCCTGGCTGACCATCCAGCGATGGAATTTGATAAGCTTCCCACTCCGCATTTGGATCCTTATCCTTGTTAATATTGAGCGGCCAGTTCGGGTACCACCATTCACCGTATGAAATACCGACCCTGCCGGCAACAATATCTTCCACAACCTTGTTCTCGTCTTTCAGCGCAAATTCCTTATCAATAAGCCCTTTTTGATACCAAGACTGCAGCTTGGCCAAAGCATTTTTCGTTTCAGGCTGGATTTCACCCGCTGCAAGCTTGCCGTCTTTCCCTTTAATCCAAGCTTTTGGAGCCGTACCATAGCCATTGAAAACACCTCTCGCATCAAATCCCCAACCAATGAGGGCTTTCTGCATCGCAATGCCATACCGATCATTTTTGCCGGTTTTGCCAGGGTCATTCTTGACAAAGGCATCCGCTATTTTTTCCAGATCATCAATTGTTTTCGGAGGCTGCAGGTTGAGATTGTTCAGCCAATCCTTCCGAATCCACAATAGCTGTGTCGATAAGTACGGATCCTCGAAACCAGGAATACCCAACAGTTTGCCATCGGTCGTCGTGGTTTTCATAGCAAACCCGCCGTCCACCTGCATATAGGTCTTCAAAGCGGGAGATGCGTATTTGCTATAAGCATCCGTCAGATCTGCAAGCATGCCCTGACTTTTCAATTTCTCAAATTGCAGCGCATCCAAATCCAAGATGTCAGGCAAATCTGCGGAAGCAACAGCAAGAGAAAACTTTTGCTCGTATTGTTCTGTCGGTACGCTCCACAAGTATTTCAGATCAATATTCAGCATTTCTTTCAAATCTTTCAGATAGGCATTCTGATCGGGCGTAATTCCCTTTGGCGTTTTCGGGTCTTCTGGAGGACGATAACCTAGTACTTCGGTAACGGTGACCGGTTGAGCATATTTGCCCAACGGATCTACGGTTTCGTTTTTTTGGGTATTGGTAGAATGCTGCGGCGTACTTGTAGTGCTTGAAGCGCTTTCATTCTTGCTGCTGCAAGCCGCTAACGATGTAACCATCAGTGTAGTCATGAGAACGGAACTGACAAGCTTTCTTTTCATGTTTTACCCCCCATATTTTCGCAAATTGAGAACTAGGTTGTTAATGATCTATGGTAAAGGCTCGAGCTTTACACTATTTATTGTAATGCTGGGGGGCGAATAATCGCTATAATAAACTATTTACATCGTTCTGTTTTGTTTACTTCCTCGTTTTATGAAGGATAGTATCCCTAAATTCCTGTGGTGACAATTCTTTCATTTTCCGAAAAAATGCTGTGAAGTAAGAAGGAGATTCAAATCCCAGCTTCAAAGCAATTTCATTAATTTTCACCTGCATGTCCTCCAGCATGCTCACCGCCGCTTCCGCTTTGGCTGTATTGATATAGTCGGAAAGATTCCTCCCAGTAAGCTGCTTATAGAAACGCGAAAGATACGATGGATTAAAATAGACCACTTCAGCGATTCTCGCAAGGGAAAGGTCTCCACCTAAGTTTTCGTTGATAAACCTGTGAATTCGCTCAACTAACAAATTCTCGCCCTTGTCAACTTGCTCTTTTTTCTCCATACATATCTGTTTGCCAAGCTCTATGTAAAAGGCTTCAGTAATTAGCCAATCACCGGGAATGTCCATCATGGCAAAATTCTCGAAATGCCTATGATCCTTGATTCTTTCACTACTATTTTGACCATTGATATAGGCTAAGAAGACAAGTACAAACATGTAGTACCTCTCTAGACCGACAAGGTAATTTTGAGCCATATCCTGTTTCAAACTGCTGATCAGATCCCTGCAGACGATTTCAGCTTGCTGCTCGTCCCCTTCATCCAACCTTTTTTCAAGCAATCGCAGTTTTTTGTTAAAATCGTCCGAGTAAGCGGAAACTTTCGCAGGTTCCACTTTGAAATATCCGTTCGTCATGCCGAGGTCCATGATCGTCATTTTGAGCCCAGCAGCGGATCTTTTCTTCATCATGGCTTTCATAAGTTCAAATTCCTTATGAATGCCGTCCCATTCGACGGCTCCCCTTGATATGATGAAAGAAACGTCCATTTGAAGCAGATCGCGGCACGCATTTTGAACCGATTCCAGTATTCCTTTTAAATAGGTGACAAGACTTCCCCAATCGATGGCATCGTCTTCACTTCGAAACCTGTCCGTTTCGGAATTCAGCTGGATGAACCAAACAATGGTCGAATTTTCATAAACGATATCTTCATTTATCATCGTGCTAGGCAAGATTTGCTCAACTAAGTTCCTAACGGAGTAAAGCGCGTTTCGTTTATTGGCATACGACATGCCTTCCGGCCAACAGTCCATTTTGCCAACAAGGATCAATACTGGGGCATCCCCCTTCAGCTTTAATTCTGGTCCAGCAAATAGGTCTTCGGATAAAAGATCGGCTGCATTTTCGCCTAAAAGCAAAGCCTCGAACATTTCCTTATTCAATAGCGGTGCCATGACCTGCATTTGCTTCCGAGCCTTAGCAACAAGATCATTGTTCTTAAGTTCATCCTCTATTTTCTTTAACGCATTAGTAACTGCACCGATGACAACCTTATCTTCTTCGGTTTTCAGAATGTAGCTTTCCACATTTTTTTGAATGGCCGTGTACACATAATCAAACTCGTTATGACCTGTTAAAAATATAATTTTGCAGGAAGGCCAGTAAAATAATATCTCGTCCATCAACTGCAAACCGTTCTTCTCCGGCATGCGAATATCGCTGAGAACGACATCAATCTTCGTTTTTTTGATAATTTCAATCGCCTCGAACGCGGAATAAGCCTTACATATGTCGAGATCAAGCTCCTCTCTTTCCTGAAACATCTGTACAAGTCCTTCGACAATTGCCGGCTCGTCGTCAACAATTAAAAGTCTATGCATCGCTGCCGCCCCCATAATTGAATTGAATGATGATTTCTGCTTTAAGCCCTCCATATTCACTTCGGGATACGAATAGCCCGCTGTGTTCGCCATATTTCAGTCGGATTCGATTACAAACATTGATGATGCCTGTCTTTTCAAGCACATGGAAGGAATTAGCGAGTCTCTCTTCAAGGGAATGAATAAACTCATCCGTGATTTTGTTGCCATCATCTTCCACGCATATGCACAATCGATAATTCTCACACGTAACTTTGATATGGATACTGCCGCCTTTGCGTTCGTTCTCAAAAGCATGCTCAAATGTGTTTTCGATGATGGGCTGCAGGATTAGACGCGGGACCATGAGATGTTTGCACGCATCGGGAATTTCATCCGCTATGACTTGAATCCGATTAGAGAATCGAATACGCTGGATTTCCACATAATCCATAGCATGTCGATATTCCTTGGCGAACGGTACTTCATCCTCTCCACTTCTTGTAACAAACTGATAATAGCTGCCCAGCTTCTGAGCAAATGTGGCAACCGTTTCGTAGTCTTTGGCCTTACACATCATGTAAATATTGAAAAATCCATTGTATAGGAAGTGCGGATTGATCTGCGACTGCAACTGCTTTAATTCGGAATGCTGCAGCGCTATTTTTTGTTCATAATTTTGCTGAATCGATTGCTTAAGCTTGTCTATCATCTTGTCAAAGCTTCTATACAGGTAACCGAACTCAATGTCATTTTTCGGTCTTATCGAAATGTTCAGGTTATCCGTTTCCAGCGTTTTGAACGCTGCAATCAACTCTCTCAGCGGATTGTGAATCATCAGTTTGACTGAAAATGAAAAAACAAGAATGATGGCCATCGAGACCAAAGACATAATAATTAACCATACATTGAATTTCTTGAGAGACCCTGTGAGTTCATTTTGGTTTACATAGGAGAAAAGTGTTAATCCGAGCGTACTTATTCGGTTGTAGGCGACCCAGTAACTTTGATCTCTGACTTTAAGGACATGACTGTCCAAGGTTTTGTAATTCTGCTCTTTTGAAACAATAGTGTATATACTATTTACAATGGCATCTTCATGCTTAGGTGCTATATCAAAACTAAACGTTTCATTGGTGAGAACAGCACCGGCATCACCATAATTTCCGACTAGTTGGTTCAGTGTCTTTTCCAATTTGTTAACAGATAGCTCCAAATAGACGATGACACTTGAATTGTTAGCAAACTCGATAAAAAACAATCGGCCATTGCTGTAGTATAAGGCTGGTTTGGGCGAATCATTAAAAAACGGTTCAATCATCTCATACTCCTGATTCGGCAGTTTATTAATTCCGCCTTGCGTAGAGATCGTTCTTCCAAAGGATTTCAAATATACTCCCGTATTGACCAAATATTCACTGGAATTCTGTATGGTGGACAATCGTTCCTTTACTCTTTTAACGAGTTGGATTTCTTCATAGTCATCAAGTGTGCCTGATAAAAAGTTTAGCTTCTGGAGATCAGAATCGTTGATAACCTGCAGCTGCTGGTTTCGGATGAATGAAATTTGGTCATCTAACTGGCTCGAGTAAAATTGTACTTTGGACTGGATTGAATTCGAAAATTCCTGTTTGATAAATGATTGCCCCATCATATTCATCAACAGATTCACCAGGTAGACAGGAATAATCAATGCGGTGAATACGATAATGACTTTTTGAAAAACGTACAATTTGGGCAGCTTTGTTGGTTTTTTCACATTTCCTCCCTGTTGGACAGTTCATAGTTCAATCACCTCCCATCATACCAAAATTTTTTATGGAAGCGTCGTCCTTTTCACTTTCTCTTTACGATTGCAAAAAAGACGTAAGAACTCACTTCAGCGAGGCTCACGTCCTTCTTCGATTACTTCCTGTTAAGTCCCTTACTTTGAATATATCTCGTAAAATGCTGAACAGGTGCCTTGCTCTGAAGAACCGCGATATGTTTCTTTGACCACGTATCATCACGCACATTTTCACTTCGGTTCAAATAATACGCACGCATTCGTTCATCGTACTCCTCAATTCTTTCACGCTGCTCTTCCAAGTTTGTACTATAGTGGTTTTCAAAATAAACAGCAGGGACAGGCAGTCGCGGCTTCGTATCCGTCTGCTGATCAGGTACACCAACTGCCATCCCAAACAACGGTACGACGTATTGGGGCAGCTGCAGCAGCTCATCCAGTCGTGTCAAATTTCTGGCAATTGCACCTAGCATGACGCCTCCAAGCCCCATTGACTCGGCGGCAAGCAGCGCATTTTGAGCAGCTAACGCTGTATCCGTGACAGCGATTTGGTAAAATGCGGAGCTCTCCAGCATCGACTTCATCTCTTCTCGCTCCGCCTCGGAGCCCATCACCGTTACTCGATGCAAATCGGCGCAAAAGATGAACAGGTGCCCATTATTAGCAACGTATGGCAACCCAGTTATCGCGCCCAGTTCATCTTTCACTTGCTTATCTGTTATGCCAATAATGGAATACGATTGCATGAAGCTGGATGAAGACGCCATTTGCGCAGCTTCTACAATCTTTACGATTTGCTCATCTGTCAGTAATTCATCCTTAAAGCATCTGACTGATCGGTGGTTCATCATGGTAGCAATGACTTCATTCATAGATCACTACACTCCTTTGATTTGGGGTATCTCCCTGCGTTCATTTTTGTTTCCTGGAAACAATAATAACAAAGATCTCGTTTTACGTCAATATTGTTTCACGGAAACTTTATTCTTGCAATGAAATTTGTTATACTTATTTCAACAGAAAGGCAGGTATCTGCTAATGAGCTATGAGCATAACGACCCCCTTATCCGAGAAGTCATCGAATCCTTTACGCAGCTGGCCCATCGGATTCAAGCTGAAAATGATGAAGAGCAGCAATGGCTTCTGGCGCATTGTACCAATCCAGTCCTCACCGTTATTCTGCAGGACATATCGGCCATGATGCTGCATGTGCTGGATGCCATCGGAAAGTTAGAACCCGTCAATGGCATCACCATCTCCAAGCAATTTGGCTTCCCCAAAGGCACCATTTCCAAAGTCACTAAGAAATTAGCTGCCAAGCAGCTTATCCGGACCGAAGCTCTTCCAGGCAACAAGAAGGAAATCATCTTCCGGATGACTCCCTTGGGACAGGAACTGTTCCACCTTCATACTCGTCTTGATCAACATATAGAAGCCAGTGCTATCCGATTTATGAACAAATATCCCCCTGAACAACTGAGGCTTATCACTAGCTTCATGCAAGATATGAACCAGACCTCCTGGGTTCAGCTTGAAACAGAGCCAGATCCGAGTTGAACTCTTCCTTATCGAAAGCTGAATGACTCTAAAATCGGAAACTTGCTTTTCTAATTAGCTTATATGCTAAATAAAAAAAAGAATGCAGGACCCCAATGAAGTGGTCTTACATTCTTTACATTTAAGGTCCAGCACTCAGTCTGCTAGCGAAAACTCCCGATCATAAGTTTCCTCTTCCCATAGCTGCTCCAGCTCAGATTCTTGACTCCACTGAATCGTGAATAGCCAGCCTTTGTCATAGGGGGATTCGTGAATCAGCATCACTGCTCTTTCCAGCAGCCGATTGACGGATGTAACTTTGCCGGATAAAGGGGCTAGCAGATCGTGTTCCTCATCCGCCACAGTCTCAACAGAACCAATGAATTCCCCTTTTCTCACATACGTATCCTGATCCGGGAGCTCGATAAAAACAAGCATACCCAGCTCGCTGATGCCGTATTCCGTTAACCCGACAACAGCTTTTTCCCCGTCGAGCCGAATCCAGTAGTGATCTCTTGTATATTTGATTTGCACTGGCACTGTCACGCCCAATTCCTCCAAACCTTAAGAAAAAGCTCCTCCGCCCGCATTCGCATGAGGGCAAGAGGAGCTTCGTCATCTTGATATTAAACTTATTTTACAACCAGGTTTTTGTCGCCTGGTTTCCAGTTCATTGGGCACAATCCGCCGGATTGAAGCGCTTGAAGCACACGAAGTGTTTCTTCTACGCTGCGGCCTACGTCGTTGTGGTTAACAACTTCGTATTTCAATTCACCTTCTGGATCGATGATGAACAGACCGCGAAGCGCGATACCTTCTTCTTCGATCAGAACGCCGTAGTCACGTGCTACGGATTTCGTGATGTCAGCAGCAAGCGGGAATTCCAATTTGCCAAGACCGTTATCATTGATTGGAGTATTAATCCAAGCTTTGTGTGTGTGGATACTGTCGATGGAAACACCAAGAATCTCAGTGTCCAGTTCTTTGAACTGGCCAGCAGCATGACTAAGTGCTGTGATTTCTGTAGGACAAACGAATGTGAAGTCCAATGGGTAGAAGAACAATACTAACCATTTTCCTTTGTAATCAGACAAAGAAACTTTACCAAATTCTTTACCGTCACCTGTAGCGGTCTCCATTGTAAAATCAGGAGCTTGTTTACCAACTAAACGCTCTGCCATGGGTATGATTCCTCCTCAAAATCTATCTTATTCGTATAAAATGGTAACATTCGACTAGATGAAAGTCAATAATTAGATCGGATACTATATAATAATTATTATAATATATGGAGACCTGATGAACATGAACGATTTTGCTTCTCTATATACGTTTTTTGATCTCAAAAAATTAATTTTATAAGCAGTAGGAGCTGTCCCAAATGTCATAGATAGATGACTTTTGGGACAGCCCCTGCTAATACTTGAAATAAATCGTTCCTACAAAACGGCGCTGCCTAAAAATTTGGCTTAATGTGCGCCGAGGTAGGCTTTGACGATGTTGTCATTGCTGCGAAGTGCTTCCGAGCTTTCTTCCATTGTAATATTACCGGTTTCCAAGACATAACCTCGGTGAGCTAGTTTGAGTGCAGCTTTGGCATTCTGCTCTACCAGCAAGATTGTAGTCTTGTTCTGTTCGTTAATGTTTTTAATGATCTTCATGATTTCAATGACGATAATGGGGGCTAGCCCCATCGATGGCTCGTCGAGCATTAGCAGCTTCGGCTCGGCCATCAGCGCCCTACCGATCGCGAGCATCTGCTGCTCGCCGCCGCTTAAAGTTCCCGCCATTTGCTTGTGACGCTCCGCCAAGCGGGGGAACATGTCGAAAACCATGGCGATTTTTTGCGCCGTCTTGGATTTGGCGCCTTTTTTGGTAAACGCGCCGAGCTCCAAGTTTTCCGTCACCGTCAGTGCGGCAAAAACCCGTCTGCCTTCCGGAACATGGATCAAGCCTTTTTCCACGATGCTATGCGCATCAGTCGTCGTAATGTTCTCGCCGTCAAACGAAACCGTGCCTTCGGTAGGATGGATAAGTCCGGAAATCGTTTTTAGAATCGTGCTCTTACCAGCTCCATTAGCGCCAAGCAGAGCAACGATTTCACCTTGTTTTACGGTTAGGGATACGCCCTTAACCGCCTGGATTTTGCCATAGTATGTCTTCAGGTCGTTCACTTCAAGCAGATTCATCCGGCTTCATCCTCCTTTCCGAGGTAGGCTTCGATAACAAGCGGGTTATTTAATACCTCGTCCGGCGTTCCTTCTGCGAGCTTTTCTCCATAGTTAAGAACGAGAACCCGCTCGGATACTTTATTGATAAGCCCCATATCGTGCTCGATCAGGACCACAGAAATCTTGTAAGCTCGGCGTATTCGTCCGATTAAATCGATCAAATCCTGCTTCTCGGTAAAGTTGAAGCCTGCGGCAGGTTCGTCCAGGAATAGGACTTTCGGCTGAATGGCTAGCGCCCGAGCAATTTCCAAATATCGCTGCGCCCCGTATGGCAGGTTTTTGGCTCGGCGGTTTCTGTACTTCTCAATGCCGACGAACCGGATACATTCTTCCGCGACACTCAAGATCGTTTCTTCTTCCAACCGCTGCGCTTTCGTATGAAACAAAGCGCCGTAAAGGCCCTGCTTCGTTCGAGAATGCATCCCTGCCATGACGTTCTCGAGAACCGTCAGATTCGGGAATACCCTGAGGTTTTGGAACGTTCGCGCCATGCCTTGCGCTGTAATCTGATGCGGCTGCTTTCCGACGATATTCGTCCCGTTAAATACAATTTCCCCGCGCGTCGGCCGGTAAAAGCCGGAGATCATGTTGAACAGCGAGGTTTTACCGGCACCGTTCGGTCCGATTACGCTCATCACGGTTTCATGCGGAATGTCGAAACTCAAATTGTTCACGGCTGTCAATCCGCCGAACTGCAGATGCAAATTTTTGACTTGGATAATCGACATAAAGGGATTCACCTCCGGTTACTGTTCAGTATCTTCTTTGTCGGGGACGAGCCCTTTAGGACGAAAAATCATTAGAATTACGAGAGCGACACCAAATACGAGGTAACGGTAACGATCGACACCGATGTTCAAATGAACAACTTTGTCGAAATCCCGAAGCAATTCCGGGATGGCGATAACAAGGACGGCTCCGATAATAACACCGGATACGCGGCCGACTCCGCCGAGAATTACGGCGAGCAAAATCATCGTCGATTGCATGAAGCTGAAGCTTTCCGGCGCGATCGCCGTCATCTTGACAGCAAAGATGGAACCGGCTAGGCCACCAAGCATGGCACCCATCGAGTAAGCGGCAAGCTTCGACCGCGTGCGGTTGATACCCATTGCTTCCGCTGCATCTTCGTCTTCACGGATATAAGCCCAGGAACGACCGATCCGGGAATTTTTCAAACGCAAGGATACGAAGATGATGATCAACATAAGGGCGAGGATTGCCCAGAACGAATAGCTTAAATTGTTGATCGTCACGCCACCAATTCGCACCGGTGCCGGGAACGGGCTCATAATGCCGTAGATACCAGAGGCGCTTCCGGTAAAATCGAGATTTTTGGCAGAAATGCGGACAATTTCGCCGAAACCTAACGTAACAATAGCCAGATAGTCGCTGCGCAAACGAAGCGTCGGCGCTCCCACGAGAATGCCGGCTAAGGCTGCTAAAGCACCGCCGATCAGCATCGTCGGCCAGAAATTCATATGAAACTGGGTCATCAGAATGCCTGTTGTATAGGCTCCTACTGCGAAGAAGGCGGAGTACCCGAGATCGAGCAAACCGGCATAACCGACGACGATGTTCAGCCCGAGTCCAAGACAAATGTAAAACACAGCAAGAAACCCAACGTCAAGCCAGTAGTTGCCTGCGTAAAACGGAAATAGCGCCGCGGCAACGAGCAGAATCCCAAGCAATATAGGCTTGCGCTGCACCGATAATTTCAGTTTGGTAACGGTTTGGTGTATCGTTTTCTCCATCATCTACATCCTTTCCGTCACTTTTTTTCCAAGCATGCCGGTTGGTTTCAAGACAAGCAATAAAATGAGAATCATAAAGGCAAATACGTCCTTCCACTCGCTTCCGAGCGCATAGGTGCCGAATGTTTCTAGAAGTCCGAGCACAAGGCCGCCTAGCATGGCACCCGGGATGCTGCCGATTCCGCCGATGACCGCTGCAGTAAACGCTTTCAAACCAAAAATGAAACCCATCATGAAAGTGATGGTACCGTAGTACGTTGCGTTCATCATTCCTGCCGAAGCTGCGAGCGATGAGCCTACAAAGAACGTAAGCGCAATGACACGTTTCACATTGATACCCATCAAGCTGCATGCCGTCTGATCAAGGGCGATTGCCCGCATCGCCTTCCCATAAATGGTTTTATGGATAAACAGCTGCAGTCCGACCATGAGTAGAACGGATATGATGATGATGCCGATCTGCGTATAAGTGATTTGGGCACCCAACAATTGAAAACCTGCCGTCGGGAGCGTAATTGGCATGATGTGCGGCTTGGAGCCGTATGCTGCCATCACGCCGTTTTCAAGAACAAGCGACATGCCTACCGCGGTAATGAGAATGGACAGCTTCGGTGCCTTCAACAGAGGACGGTAAGCAATCCGTTCAATACCCATCCCGAGAAATCCGGTTACAACCATCGAAATGACAAAGGCAGCCACTAATCCTAGTACGCTTCCTCCCACCCCAGTAAGCTTCGCAAGAACCGTATAGCCAACGAAAGCGCCGGCCATGAACACGTCTCCATGGGCAAAGTTCAGCAATTTGATAATGCCGTAAACCATGGAATAGCCCAGAGCGATTAAAGCGTAGAACGAGCCGATGATGAGCGCGTTGATCAACTGTTGAATAAACAAGTCAGTCGTTATTTGCAAGGCGGGCACTCCTATTCCTGTTAGAATGGGTACGGCGCCATCTGGCACCGTACCACTCCAAAATTGTTTTGAAAATCTCTATTATTCAGCTTTCAAAAAGCTGCCGTTCTTGATTTGCAGCATCACGAAGTTTGATTTTTTCAACGTACCGTTGTCATTAAAAGCTGTTTGATCGGAATTCAGAGTCTTCAGATCCGTTTTCTTCAAAGCAGCTGCGATTGCGGCTTTATCCGTAGAGCCCGCACGTTTGATTGCATCGGCCATGATGTTCATACCGTCATATTCAAGTGCGGAGTAGGGACCCGGCTCCTGGTTGAATTTCGCTTTGTATTCATCCGTAAACTTCTTCGCTTCAGGCAGCAAATCTGCTGTTGGCGGCGTTGTGATGAAGGCTCCTTCAACTGCGCCTTTGCCAGCAATCTCGACGATTGTTTTGTCGTTCGCTCCGTCACCTACACCGATAATTCCGCTAACGCCCTGCTGCTTGAATTGTTTGATAAACAATCCGCCTGCTTTATAGTAAGCCGTCCAATACGTTGCGTCCGGCTGAGCTTGCTTCAGCTTGGAAACAAGCGGGGAAAAGTCGGTTTCATCCGGATTGATTGCATCATAGACGACAACTTGTCCGCCTGCAGCGGTAACTGCCGCTTTTGTGCGTTCGGCTAAATCTTTCGCATAACCGGAATTATCGTGAATGATGGCGATTTTTTTCGCGTTTTTCTTTTTCATCATGTAATCGGTTGCAATTTCGGCTTGGTGAAGAGTCGTACCGTTGATCATGAATATTTCCGGGAACTTCTGATCGGAGATTTTCATCGAATTCGCGGCAGTAATGACCATCGGGATTCCGCTTTGATGGTACACGCCTGTTGCCGGAATCGTAGCCCCGGAGCAATAACCGCCCACAATTGCGGTAACGCCTTGAGATACCAGTTTGTTAGCGGCCGCCGTCGCAGTTTGCGGATCGCAAGCGTCATCTTCCGCAGTCAGTTTGATCTTTTTGCCGTTGATTCCGCCCGTCCCATTGATTTTCTCGACAGCGAGTTCAGCAGCTTGTTTCATATCCTGTCCCATTTTCGCTTCGTTACCGCTTAGAGGAAGCTGCAGTCCAATCAAAATGTCGCCTTCGGCAGCTTTACCGCTGGAGGTCGTCGAGGTCGTTCCTTGTCCGCAAGCACTCAAAATCATCAAACTCGTGATAGCGCTTACAACAAACATGTTTTTAATTCGGTTCTTCATAGTAGACCCCCTAGTTTTGTGTTCATTGCTCATTCTATACACAAATTAGAAAAAAGTGTACAAGAAATATTTTACATTTGTGTTTAGTGTGTATATTATTTGAGTAATTCATTGTTGTTCTTGAACATTTTTACACATTTCTTCCAAACTGAAAAGCCCTTCTAAATCTTCTAATTCTCCTATTTCTTCAAAAACCAGCAAACAAATCAAAACTCAAGGAAACATAGTAACTGATCGAATGTTTTTATATTCCACAATCTCGCTTACCTTGCAAAGATCCATAGCTAACTATCTTAACTAAGCTAAGCTTCGTCCCCTATCCCCTATCTCCTACTCCTACCTCCTACCTCCTACCTCCTATCTCCTATGCGGTCGGTCGGTCGGTCGGTTGGTTGGTTGTTACTTGTTTGCTCGAATCAGCAGAACGTGTATGAAAATGGTTGTTCAACGGAAATTGTTCAATCACCCCCTCCAATTTACATTATTTTTAAACAATGACTGTTCAAATTTAAAATATTAGTGTATATTTCAATTACACAATTAAACAACATTGTTCAATTATTCTGGGGGAATCATACATGGAAATGATGCTGAGAAACATGTTTCAATCCTTGGGCAAAAGCCGCTCTGCGAATCGATTAGCCAAAAAGTACGGCCTTCGGTTTGGAGCCGCCCGTTTTGTAGCCGGTGAAACCATCAAACAATCGATTGATGCTGTAAGCGGTCTCAATAAGGATGGTAGAATCGCGACTTTAGACCATCTAGGAGAATTCGTTTTTAGCGAAGAAGAAGCTACATTGTCCGCTGATATGTGCATACAAACATTAGATGCTATTGCCAGCTCAGGCGTACAGTCCAATCTTTCGTTGAAAATGACATCACTCGGCCTAGATATTAGCAGAGAGCTTTGCGTAAGCAATATGAAACGAATTCTGAATCGAGCGCGTCAATATGGTAATTTTGTTCGGATCGATATGGAGGATTACGCGCACTGCCAAGTTTCTCTTGATATCTACCGTGAACTTCGTGAAGAGTTCGACAATGTAGGGATCGTGATTCAAGCTTATCTGTTCCGAACGGAGCAAGACATCCAGGATTTGAGTGCGATTAGAGCCAACTTGCGTCTCGTTAAAGGGGCCTATAAGGAGTCCCCTCAAGTTGCTTTTCCAGAAAAGAAAGACGTCGATGAAAATTATAAAAAAATCATTCAAATGCATTTGAAAAATGGTCATTACTCGGCAATTGCCAGCCATGATGAAGCGATCATTAACTTCACGAAACAATTCGTAAGTGAGAATGGAATCTCCATAGATCAATTCGAATTTCAGATGCTTTATGGCATTTGTGAAGAGATGCAGAAGCAATTGGTTAAGGAAGGATACCGGGTCCGCGTCTACGTTCCCTATGGTGTCGATTGGTTTGGATATTTTATGAGACGGTTGGCCGAACGCCCAGCGAATGTCTGGTTTGTTCTTAAAAATATGTTTAAATAAGCCCACAAAGGGAGAGGAGAACGAATATGAGCACATATACAAAAGTAACCCCTTATGCAAACGAACCCTTCACTAATTTTTCTTTGGATGAAAATAAGCAAGCCATGGAAGCCGCTATTGCGAAAGTGAAATCGGAATTAGGTCAAGAGTACCCGCTATATATTGGATCAGAGAAAGTAGTTACGGAAGCGAAAATCAAATCCATTAACCCAGGTAATGTGGATGAAGTGATTGGTTATGTGAGCAAAGCGGATCAGGCACTAGCGGAAAAAGCAATGGGAGCCGCTTTGGCGACTTTCGAATCTTGGAAGCGCGTTCATGTAAGAGAGAGAGCGGAATACTTGTTTAAAGCGGCAGCGCTTATGCGTGAACGTAAGCATGAATTTTCTGCGCTTATGATCTTGGAATCAGGTAAGAACTACGTAGAAGCTGACGTAGATACTGCAGAAGCCATTGATTTCATCGAGTTCTACGCTCGGGAAATCATTCGTTTGAGTGAAATCAATGAGACTCAGCCGTTAACCAAAATTGCCGGTGAAGACAATAAGATTTCCTATATCCCACTTGGTGTTGGCGTCATTATTCCGCCTTGGAACTTCCCGCTCGCTATCTGCGTGGGCATGACGACAGCTGCAGTTGTTTCAGGTAATACGGTTCTTCTTAAACCCGCTTCTACAACGCCAATCATTGCGCACAAGTTTGTCGCTTTGATGAGAGAAGTAGGACTTCCAGACGGTGTGATCAATTTCATTCCGGGAAGCGGTGCTGAAGTTGGCGATTATTTGACGACACATCCGAAGACTCGTTTCATTAGCTTTACAGGTTCTAAAGAGGTTGGTCTACGCATTAACAAGTTGGCAGCGGACACGGTTCCAGGTCAGATTTGGATCAAACGCGTCGTTGCTGAAATGGGTGGAAAAGATGGCATTATCGTCGATGAAACGGCTGATCTGGATGCAGCAGCATCTGCGATTGTCGCATCAGCGTTCGGATTCCAAGGACAGAAATGTTCGGCTGGTTCCAGAGCGGTTATTGTGGAATCGGTGTATGACGAGGTTGTAGAAAAAGTAACCGCTTTGACGAAGCAGCTGCAAATCGGGCTGCCAGAAAATAATTTCGCTGCAGGTCCAGTTATCGATAAGACTTCGTACGAAAGAATTTTGGAGTATATCGAAATCGGGAAACAAGAAGGCACTCTGCTTGCCGGCGGTGAGAAGGCTGAAGGAAACGGCTATTACATCCAACCGACCGTATTCGGTAATGTGAGCGGCAAAGCAAGGATTATGCAAGAAGAGATCTTCGGACCCGTGCTCGCTATTGCGAAAGCGAAAGATTGGCATGAAGCAATCGCGATGTACAATGACACCGAGTTCGGGTTGACAGGCGCTTACTTCTCCACGGACGAGGAACGTATCGCTGAAGCTCTAGAGACCGTGCATTGCGGTAACTTGTACATCAATCGCAAATGCACAGGCGCGTTGGTCGGCGTACACCCGTTTGGCGGATTCAATATGTCAGGTACAGATTCCAAAGCTGGCGGTTATGACTACCTCCTGCTCTTTACACAAGCTAAATTAACGTCCCGCAAAATGTAAGGCTGTGTGGGGCCCTCTATCATTCAATGGAGGGCTCTTTTTTAAGAGTATTTCTCAACATATATATATTAGGGGGCTAATAAGATGAGCGTTAAGGTAGAAAACGTGGAAAATGTAGATGTGTTGGCAAGAACGCAGCTGGTGATTGAAACAGCATTGAAAAAAATGGGGTACGCGGACTCCCTTTATGAACTGCTTAAGGAACCATTGCGCCTATTGACGGTACGAATCCCATTAAAGATGGATGATGGATCGGTTACCGTATTTACAGGCTATCGCGCTCAACATAATGATGCGGTTGGACCAACCAAGGGGGGCGTCCGCTTCCACCCAGATGTTACTGAAGAAGAAGTTAAAGCGCTTTCCATGTGGATGAGTATCAAATGCGGCATTACCAATCTGCCTTATGGTGGCGGCAAGGGCGGAATTCAATGTGATCCGCGTTCCATGTCTTTTCCAGAGTTAGAGCGGCTCAGCCGGGGCTATGTTCGCGCTATTAGCCAAGTTGTCGGTCCCACCAAAGACATTCCGGCACCTGATGTATTCACCAATTCGCAGATTATGGCATGGATGATGGATGAATACAGTCATATCCGCGAGTTTGACTCACCCGGATTTATTACAGGCAAGCCGCTGGTTCTTGGCGGATCTATAGGACGTGAAACGTCCACCGCATTAGGTGTAAGTATTGTGATGAATGAGGCTGCTAACGTTCTTGGGATTCCTATCCAAGGTGCGAAAATTATCGTCCAAGGGTTTGGCAATGCGGGTAGCTATTTGGCCAAGTTCGTGCATGATGCGGGCGCTAAAGTGGTAGGCATTTCAGACGCAGTTGGTGCATTGTATGACCCGAATGGACTAGATATTGATTATTTGCTGGATAGACGGGATTCTTTCGGAACCGTTACGAATTTATTTCCTAACCGTATTACGAATAAAGAGTTATTAGTTCAGGAATGTGACATTTTAGTGCCAGCGGCTATAGAGAATCAAATTACGGAGGAAAACGCTTGGCAAATCAAGGCGAAGCTGCTGGTTGAGGCAGCTAATGGACCAACTACTACTATCGCGACAGAAATTTTAACGCAGAGGGGCATCATGATTGTTCCTGATGTTCTAGCCAGCGCGGGTGGTGTAGTGGTATCATACTTTGAGTGGGTTCAAAATAATCAAGGTTATTATTGGACGGAGGAAGAGGTTAACGAGAGATTGCATAAAATTCTGGTTGATTCCTTCCATAACGTTTATCGAACTTCACTAGAGAAAAAAGTGGACATGCGTTTGTCAGCTTACATGGTTGGACTGAAGCGCATGGCTGAAGCTGTAAAGTGGAGAGGTTGGGTATAAAGTGGCACAAACAAGTATTATTTTCCGTTTAGAATTAGATCATAATAAGGTTAGTTTTGGCGATGTAGCGGCTGCCATCAGCAAGTCCGGAGGAGATATTACCTCTATTGACGTGATACGTCCAGGTCATGATTTCTCCATTCGGGATATTACAGTCGATCTCTCGGATAAGGATGAAGCATTAATCGCTGAGTCTCTGAAACAACTTGAGGGCATTAAAATTATCAACGTCTCTGATCGCACCTTTCTCGTGCATTTAGGTGGCAAAATTACGATTCAGCCGACACTTCCGATCAAGAATCGCGATGATTTATCCAAGGTATATACCCCAGGTGTTGCTCGAGTCTGTACGGCGATAGCTGAAAATCCGAAGAAAGCGTATTCACTTACCATTAAGCGAAATACGGTGGCAGTTGTTACAGATGGTACTGCTGTTCTAGGTTTAGGCGACATTGGCCCGCATGCGGCAGCTCCGGTTATGGAAGGTAAAGCCATGCTCTTCAAGCAGCTCGCTGGCGTAGATGCGTTCCCGATCTGTTTGGATACACAGGATACCGAAGAAATCATTCGCACGATCAAAGCGATTAGTCCTATTTTCGGCGGTATTAACTTGGAAGACATCAGCTCTCCGCGCTGCTTTGAAATCGAGGATAGGCTCGCTGAAGAGTTGGAGATCCCAGTCTTTCATGATGATCAGCACGGAACAGCCGTCGTTGTGATCGCGGGACTGCTCAATGCACTTAAAGTCGTTGGCAAGCGGATTGAAAATATCCGTATTGTCGTTAATGGAATAGGTGCTGCAGGTGTTTCGATTTGCAAAATGCTGCTTCAGGCGGGCGTTACGCACCTGGTTCCTGTAGATCGGGAAGGCGCTATCGTGCGCGGCGGGACTTACACTCACCCCATGTGGCAGTGGCTTGCCGAACAGCCTCAGGTGGAATCGACAGAGGGAACCCTTCAAGAAGTGATTCAAGGCGCAGACGTATTTATCGGGGTGTCAAGAGGTCGCCTATTGAAAGAAGAAGACGTGAAGAAGATGGCTCCTCAAAGCATCGTGTTCGCAATGGCCAATCCCGAACCTGAAATTACGCCGGAGGAGGCGCTCCCGCATGTTGCTGTATTTGCTACGGGACGAAGCGATTATCCGAACCAAATTAATAACGTGCTTGTATTCCCAGGATTATTCAGAGGCGCACTGGACTGCCGAGCACGGCGAATTAATGAGCCGATGAAGCTGGCCGCGGCGAGAGCGATTGCTTCCGTCGTTTCAGGGGCAGAGCTCAACCAACATTACATTATCCCTAGTATTTTCAATGAGCAAGTCGTGGTACAAGTGCGCAAAGCTGTGATTGAAGCGGCTATTTTAACGAATGTTGCTCGGAGAACCCCGCCAGAGTTTAGGTAATGGTAAAATAACCAAACAAGAACAAGGAGCAGTTTGCTACGGCGAGCCTCTTCTTGTTCTTTTTTTCTATACTAATCAATCGCGTAAGTCATCCATTAACCTATTTTCAAGACTTCTGCATAAGCTCCATCTCCTAAGATTATACATAAGGTATTAGAACTTCTGGAGGAGTGTGTCGGAATTGTCAAATGAATTTGTTAGTCGTTCGTTGGATGAGATTCGATTCTGGTCACGTATTATGAAAGAGCATTCCTTATTTCTGAAGCTGGGATTTCGCTGTGAGGATACGCAATTAATCCAAGAAGCCGATCATTTTTATCATACTTTTGAACAAATCGAAGGCAAATCCTATGCATTCACGGAGTTAACTGATCCTGAAGAAATCAAACGCTTTAACATGGAGGCTCACTTTGCCGCAACTCATATTTGGGCTTTTAAAAGAAGGGTCTTAGGTCTCATCATCCAATGTAAACTTCCTGGCGGTAACAATTTCCCTTTATTAGTTGATCATACCAGCCGAGAGGCCAATTATTTTAGAAATCGCTTAGAGGAATTAAATACAGGTCGATTAGAACCACTGCCCGATGCCATCATTGATGAAAATGTCTTCTTTTTGAGAATAATGGCTGACCATGCGAAGTTCATCGGACATCTCCTTGATCCGTCTGAACGGAAACTCGTTGAGCAAGCTCGCAGCTTTAGTCAAGATTTCGACCAGCTGCTCTTTCAAGCCATTGATTTAAGCGGTATGCGTCCTGGGTCCCAAACGGAGCCGCTTCTCGACCAATTCCTTGATCAGAATCGCGTTTCTGTCGTTTCTCTGCGTGATTTCAAAAAAACAGCTAGGGATTTAATCGAAGCTTGTCGTATCAAAAGTATCATTCATCCTTTACTGGCTGACCATGTGTTTCGTGAGGCTGAAAGATTTCTAACCATCATTGATATGTTCGAAGCAAGCCTAACAAGAAAACAAAACTAAATTTAATCTACATATTTACAAAAAAAGCTCGCTCTCCGAGGCAACTACGGCCTCGTCGGGCAAGCTTTTTTATTATTTACGCATAGCGTCTACGATCAGTTGGCCCATTGCAAGAGTACCGATGGCTTGGCTCTTGTCAACCGCGATGTCGCCTGTACGGTGACCCGCATCCAGTACTTCTTTCACTGCACGCTCAATGGAATCCGCTGCTTCGTGGTAACCGAATGTCAAACGGAACATCAACGCTACCGAAAGAATGGTTGCGATTGGGTTGGAGATACCTTGACCTGCAATATCCGGAGCGGAGCCATGTACCGGCTCGTACAAGCCGAAGCTGCCTTCGCCGAGAGAAGCGGATGCCAACATCCCGATGGAACCTGTCAGCATGGCTGCTTCATCACTCAAGATGTCGCCGAACATGTTTTCAGTCACGATGACGTCGAAGCTGGATGGGCGGCGCAGCAATTGCATCGCACAGTTATCAACGAGCACGTGCTCTAGCTCAACATCCGGGTAATCAACGGCAATGCGGTTCACAGTTTCGCGCCATAGACGGGAAGTTTCAAGAACGTTCGCTTTGTCTACAGAAGCAAGCTTCTTGCGACGTGTCTGTGCGATTTCAAATGCTTGACGAGCAATACGATCGATTTCTGTAACATTATAAGCACAAGTATCGACAGCTTCTTGACCATTCGCTGTTTCACGACGGAATTTCTCACCGAAGTAGATCCCGCCAGTCAATTCACGAACAACGATCAAATCCGTTCCTTCCAGCACTTCAGGCTTGAGCGTGGAAGCTTCTTTCAAGCAGTCGAAGATGAAAGCTGGACGAATGTTAGAGAATAATCCAAGCGCTTTACGAATACCGAGAAGGCCTGTTTCAGGACGAAGCTCTTTGGAGTTGTTATCCCATTTCGGTCCGCCAACAGCTCCTAGAAGTACAGCGTCTGCCGATTGGCAAACTTTCAACGTTTCTTCCGGAAGCGGTGTCCCTTTCTCATCAATCGCAATCCCGCCGAACAAGGCGTGCTCTGTTTCAAATTGATAACCGAATAATTCTTCGGTACGTTTCAATACTTTTTCCGCTTCTGCAACTACTTCTGGACCAATACCATCTCCAGCGATTACAGCAATTTTTTTCACATCTGCCATGACTGCCATTCACTCCTTAGATTAGTAAACCTGCTATTGAAAGCATTTACTATCGTTATATACTGCTAACATTGTATCATAAGTAGCCCCTCTTCTTTAGATATAAAAGCTATCGCATTTATAGGTATCACCTATCAACATTTTTCAATTACTATTCGGAAACCCCTATGCTTTTGATGATTACTTTAGGTGAAACATTTACCGTTGCTTCAGATAGCGCTTTTCCCCAGGTATCCTCTACCTTCTTCCAGTCTTTATTCTGATATGCGCGTACGCGAACGCCAAACTGAAAAGGATCTATTTGATATTTTTGAGCTTTCTTGATTAATGCCTCGCATTCTTTTTTTAACTCTTTTTCAATGACTTGTTCTAACTGTTTTTTCTTCTCATCTAAGTTGAGGGCAAAAGTGCGCTCCGTCAAATCGATCTGAACCTTCATCTTAATGTCGATTGTAAGATCGCCACCTTCGAAATTTGCCTTCATCTTAGGCTTTGCCTTTTTTATATTGAAACTCACATAGGACAACTTTTCATCCGTATGGAACATTTCAGGAGGGATATGAAACGTTAAGGGTATAGGATTTTTCACATTTCGCTGTAATAATAGGAGAAGAGAACTTTCTTGATGATTCAAAGAAGCCGCGTAGGTGCCGTCTTTATGTAAAAGAACCGTACCTGAAATAACGAGGTCATTTTTCTCTACTTTCATTTCGGTTAAAACAGGCGTCATTGCTTTATCCTTTATTTGTTGATGAAATTCCTGCAGCGAAGTTTGTACGGTAATCCTGCTCTTATATGAGCTTTCTGCCAGTTGTTTAATCACGTTGGAGATTAAGCCTTTATCACTCATGTTCGTATACATCACATCTTTAACGGTCCCATCAACCACAATCACATTCGCATTAATCTCATTTCGGGAATCGCGGAAGAGAACATCCATATAGGGAAATGCATTTCTGTGCTGCAGCAGTCTTTTTCCTATAAGAACATTTTGCGATTTTCCGTAAGCAAGGGTGCCGCTCGTTTTACTATCAATTTCCCCTTTTGATTTGCGCATCGTATTAGCCCTTGTGGATGTGATTTTAAATCTATCTTTGGCTTCTTTGTTGAAGACAGGCGTTGACGTATATACGATTAATTTATTATTCTCATCAAAATCTAAAGCTTCCGTAAGAACAAACTGTTGATTCTCTAAATAAACGGTATTACCGCACCCAGTTACAAACAATAAAACGGCCATTATTAAAAAAATGGAATTGCATTTCTTCATTGTCGTTGTTCCTTTCTATTGCGCTGAAAAAGCCACCCGTAAATCCAAAGGAAAATCGGGAACACAAAAGCGAAACATAAACCTATCGTCCCCTGTGATGCGCCCATTAGTGTAATTTGAGAAGAAGTTGGGATAAAAAAGAATGACATTACGATCCATAGGATCATATTTATCCGTATTGTATTTCGATGATCCTGCTTGCCAAATAAATGACTCGTTCCTAATGCAGCCATGTAGGTGTAAGGAATAATCGTCATAAATATGATAAACAAATAAAAGGATAAGCAGATAATCTCCAGCCGTTCCAAAAAAGGCAAATGAATAACCTTCAATAAGTTGAGCACAGGATAGACGTAATCTGTCACCTCAACTGGAGAAAATTTAACAAAACAGATGACTGTAATCGTTAAATAAATAATCATAGATAAGGTATTTGCAACAACAATTCCCTTGGATGCTGATTTCTTGTCCCTTAGAAAAGGATAAAGAATGAAAGCCAGTTCAAATCCCAGGAAAGAAAATACGGTTGATTTTATGGAAGAAAGAATGGGAAATAGTCCTCCCTTTCCAATCGGAAGAAGGTACATCCACTCTATATCCTTTAATGTTAATAACAACAAGAAAGGCATCCATAAAGTGATCATAAAAACAAACTCAGCAAAGAGTCCGATCACCCTTATTCCCTGCTTGGTAATCATATAGATGGGAACGATAAACAGGATCATTAAGATGAAGTTCTGTATATCTGGAACGATCCAAATCTTTATGATGTGAATCGTTGCAAGCATGATAGTAATTGCTGAATAGGCCGCGAATAGTATCCATGCTGCTATTAAACCTTTACCCACCCAATTACCAAAGTATTTAGTTAAAAGTTCGAATAACGTATACTCGGGATTTTTCTCCATAACTCTTATGATGACCAAGCTTACCAGCACAGACACAATCCAACCCAGTACAATGGATATCCATCCGTCGGTACCTGCATTTTTAGCTAAATCGCGGGGAAGGGACAGGACACCGATCCCAACTTGGGTTTCACATATAATAAAGATGTATTGTTTCAAGGAGATTTGATTCATCGAATATTTGCTCATTCGGAAACTCCAATACTCTTGATGGCAATTTTTGAAGAAATATTTACTGTTGCTTCAGATAGAGCTTTTCCCCAATCACCCTCTACCTTCTTCCAATTTTTATAATCTTTTGCCCGTACATAAATCCCAAAACCAAAGGGATCTACTTGATACTTTTGAGCTTTCTTGATTAAGGCCTGGCATTCTTTTTCAAGTTCTTGTTCAATCGCTTGTTCCAGCAGTTTTCTCTGTTTCTCCATGTCTAACTTAAACATGCGTTCCGTTAAATCGATGGGAACCTTCATCTGGATATCGATTGTAGGATGGATTCCTTCGAATTTTGTCTCGAATTTAACCTTTACCCTTTTCATATTGAAACTCACATAAGACATTTCTTCATCCGTATGAAACATCTCAGGAGAAAGGTGAAACGTTAACGGTATGGGATTGTTCATATTGCGCTGCAACAATAACATTAGAGAACTTTCTTGTTTATTCAAAGAAGTAGCATAAGTACCATCTTTATGTAAAAGAGTAGTCCCTGAAATAACGAGATCATTTTTCTCTACTCTCATTTCAGTTATGCATGGCGTCATTGCAGTATCCGACATTTGTTTATGAAATTTCTGCAGTGTAGTTAATACTGTAATTCTGCTTTTATATGTACTCTCTATCAATTGTTTGATCACAGCACCTAATCGGCCTTTGTCATTCATATTTGTATACATCACATCTTTCACAGACCCGTCAACTACAATCACATTTGCATTAATTTCATTTTTAGGATCGCGAAAGAAGACATCCAGGTAGGGCATTACATTGGTTTGCTGCAGCATTTTTTTCCCTATAAGAATACTTTGCAATTTCCCAGGTGCAATATTACCGTTTATTTTCGCCTCGAGTTTTTTCTTCGCTTCACGCATCGTATCCGCAGTTGTGATTGTAATTTTAGATCTATCCTTAGCTATGTTACTGAAGACAGGACTTGATGTGTAGGCGACCACCTTGTTTTCATCATCCAATTCTATCCCCTCAGCAAAAAGAAACTGTTGAGTCTCTATAAAAACCGCCTTGCCGCACCCGGTTAACCCTACTAAAGCTGCCCATATTAAGAAAATGCCCTGCCATTTCTTCATTGTTTCTGTTCCTTTCTAGTGAGATGAAACAGCCATCCGTAGATCCATAGGAAAATGGGGAACACAAAAGCGAAATAGGTACCTGACGTCCCCCACAATTTGCTTATTTGAGTTATTTGGGAAGAAGAAGGATGTAGAAAGATTGACGCTAGGATCCATAGGCACATGAGTATTCGTAAAACATTTCGATGATCCTGCTTGCCGAATAATTGACTTGTTCCTAGCACAGCTGTGTAGAGGTAGGGAATGATCGACATAAATAGCAGAAACAAATAAAAGGAAAGAAATGTGATTTCCAACCGTTCTAAAAACGGCATCCGGATGAGCTTTAGTAAGTTGAGCGTGGGATAAGCGTAATCTTTGATTTGATCTTGAGAAAACCTAACAAAACAGATAACTGTCACCATGACAAATGTAAGCATGGATAACGAATTAGCAATAATAATTCCTTTAGACGCGGCTTTCTTGTCCTTTAGAAACGGATATAGAATAAAAGCCAGTTCAAACCCAAGGAAAGAAAGGATCGTTGATTTTACGGTAGACAAAATGGGAAACAATCCTTCTTTACCGATTGGAAGCAGGAATAGCCAATGGGTATCCTTCAATGCATAAAACAACAAGAACGGCATCCACAAGGAGACTATAAAAACTAACTCTGCGAAGAGTCCGATCACCCTTATCCCATGCTTCGTAATCATATAGATGGGAATGATAAACAGGATCATCAAGATAAAGTCTCGGATATTCGGTAGGATCCATATCTTTATGATATGGATCGTTGAAAACAGGACCACACTTGCTGCAAATGCCGCATACAGACTCCAAAGAACAGATAAGCTTTTACCCACCCACTTGCCAAAGTATTTGGATAAAAGTTCGAATAACGTATATTCGGGGTTTTTCTCCATAATTCGGATGATGACTAAGCTTAATAACATAGACAATATCCAACCCAATAAAATCGATATCCATCCATCGTTACCGGCAGTTTTAGCTAAATCGCGGGGAAGGGATAAGACACCGATCCCGACTTGCGTTCCAAATATAATGAAGATGTATTGTTTCAAAGAAATTTGATTAAACGAATATTTTTTCATGGTTGATCTTCACCTTCTCTGTTTGCACCCTGTCTTGTTAGTTGAGTTGGATCGGCCGAGAGCGGGCGTTTTTTCATTTTCCACATAGGGACTCTAATCCATACATCTTTCCAATCAGAGAGTCGGATGGGAGTGATCGGACTTCCATAGGATATTCCGAACGATTCCATCGAGATAAGGTGAGCCCCAATAATCATCAGACCTATCACAATGCCTACCATACCGAACAAAGAGGCCATAATCATCATGGGAAAGCGGAGCAATCGCAGCGAAGATGACATGTCATAATCAGGGATAATAAATGAGGAAATTGCCGTGATGGCAACGATAATCACCATAATATTACTTACAATTCCCGCTTGGACCGCCGCCTGACCGATGACAATACCCCCTACGACACCAATTGTTTGCCCGATAGGCCCTGGAAGTCGTAAACCTGCTTCCCTTAACATCTCAAGGGCTATCTCCATTAGAAATGCCTCTACAATCGGAGGAAAAGGTACCTTTGCTCTGGATTCTCCAATCGATACCAACAAATCCAAAGGAAGTACTTCATAATGAAACGAAACAATGGCTATATATACAGCCGATAAAGAGATCGTCGTAATTAAGGCTAGATAACGTAATATACGTAGAAAAGTGGCTATGATCCAGCGATTGCTGTAATCATCGACACTTTGAAAGAATGCCGAAAAGGTTACAGGAGCAACGATTACACTGGGAGAATGGTCGACGATAACGACTATTCTTCCTTGCAAAATATGAGCCGCAGCAGAATCCGGACGTTCCGTCATGATTAACTGTGGAAATAAACTGATGGGATGATCTTCTATATATTCCGCTAATTCTCCGGTATTTAGAATGGCATCCACATTAATTTGAAGCAAACGGTCCTCCATTTCTTTCACGAAATCAGGCTCCACAACATCTTCGAGATACATCACAGAAACTCTCGTATTTCCCCGTGATCCGACGTTGTATTCTTTTATTTTCAATTCCCGATTAGGAAGATAACGTCTGATCAAGGCAATATTCTGCCCCGATGTCTCGACAAATCCTTGGTGTGATCCCTTTAACGTTGATTCGATTTGCGGCTCTTTAATCGCTCTCTGTGGCCAGCCCTGCGTACATAAAACAAGCGAACGCTCTTGCCCGTCAATAAATAGAATGCTTTGGCCTTGGAAAATAAATTGTTCAATTTGGGACCAGAAAGATGCAATTTCTGTTTTTGCAATCGTAGTGGAAGAGTTCCAAATATCGTTAACCGATTGGATTTCATACATGAGCGGTTTTAAGATGTTATTATTAATCGCTGATTTATCAATGAGCCCTTCCAAATAAACAAGTACAGCATTTTCCCCTGTTCTTAATTGAAACTGACGAGTAACAAGATCTGGGGCATGACTAAATAAGGCGTGTAGGGTAGTCAGGTTATTTTCAAGGCTCCCTGAAATCGGTTGATTATTATAATTGGATGATTTCTTGATTGGAGCTGATTTTATGCCATTTAACCATCTACGGATCGTCCCCATCTCTGCACCACCATTCTGATAACATGTACTCAATAGTTTCCCATATTAAGGCAGAATTATTCGGATGCCAACGTCATGCAAGCGAATGCAACCGAATGCAAAAAAGCCATCTGGATGAATCATCCAAATAGCTTCAAAAGAGTTTAAATACTAGTTGCCCGTATTATCAACGATATTTTCTGGACTTGCTGTTGATGAAGTGCCTTGCGGCAATAGGGGCTCATACATCATTATGGCATGATTCTCAGTCACCCATTCATCACCTACGATTTCACGTTCCAAGTTCAGCACTCTGCGATATATCTCATTATGGCGAACATAGCCGCCCCAGTATTCGCGCGTAATCCAATGCTTATTCTCATATATTTCATAGGTATGCATGGCTGGCCTAACATCACGCCACTCCCCAACCAAATGCGTATCCGTCACCCGAATACCGAGTTGAAACTCCTCCGTCGTCCCATTAAGAATCTGCAAGTCTAAATAATTGTAGAAACAAGTTGCTCCGCTTCCAAAAGGCTGACTTCTACCTGCATCCGGAAACACGTCATAGCTGTGGCGATACCTTTCCGTTACGGTAAGTGGCGTATGCAATGTCATCCAGTAGATTAAATTCGAAAGCTGACATAACCCACCCCCAACCCCTGCCTGCACCTTCCCATGAAAAAGCACCATACCGTCCAGATAACCTTTTCTCCGTGTCGTGCTGCCAATTAGCCGCCAATAGGAGAATGTTTCTCCTGGCTTCACGATGACACCATTTAACTGCTTGGCTGCGATCCTTAGATTAATCACTTTATTATGCTGAAGCCACATGTCTACATCCTTCAACTGTCTAAGGAGCGGCGTTTTATGTGAAAATAAAAGATAAGGGAAAGGCTCCGCTTGCTTCGCTTTGGCATAAGTCTTATCATCCAAATACCACTGAAGATATCTTTTAAGTCGATATACTTTTTTGCCCAAGAATATTCTTGCTCGGCTTCGGTTGATTGGTTTAAGCAAAGATTCGCCTCCTACAACTTGAGCAAAAACCGCCAATGCCAGTAGTCATTCACAGGCCTGACGGCTTTCTTGTTCTTTTAGAGTTTGGAGATAATCACGGAAATAATAATACCCAGAACTGAAATCCAAAAGAAATAGGACTTTACGATTCTTCCTAGTAAAGAATCTTGAAAGTGAAATTGTTTTTTTTGATCATGCTCCATATTCAAATCAGTAGCTGACCCGCTAATGCCACCCAAACCAGTTACACTAGTAAATCCCTGGCTCAGTGCGCCTTTTGCAATACAAGTTACAATAAGCAATAATAAGGAACCCATGAACAAATAATTGGAAATCTGTATCAACATGAAGTCACCAATCCTTTCCATCGTCCTTCTTTTTATCATAATTTGAAATATATTCCATGTCAATTCTGAACTATTGCTAAGGAAATCTGATCTGTAGTGAATCTCTAAGGTACGCTCCATAAAAACAACAAAAAAAACCCTCCTGCTGATGGTCTTGGTCGACCAATTCGCATGAGGGTGCGCTATCTTTTATGCATTTTGTAGATATGATTCCATAGCCTTAGCTAATTTCTGCATACCGAGAATCGTGTTCGCACGATCCGTATGTGTGTAATTCAGGCGCATTGTGTTGTACTGTGGATTTTCGGCGTAAAATGTGGATCCTGGAACGAAGGCTACGCCTTCTTTTACCGCGATTTTTAGCAGATCCTCTGCACGAATATGAGCTGGCAGCTCTACCCAGATGAACATGCCGCCCTTCGGTTCTTCCCACTTCAGTCCAGGCCAGTTTAAATCTTTCAATAGGCCTGACATGAATTTCATCCGATCCAGATATTGCTCACGAATTAAGGAGATATGGGCGTCGAGATCAAAGTGCTCAAGCAAATGATACAGCGTTTGCTGATCAATTGTGCTGGAGTGCAGATCCGCAGATTGCTTAAAACGAGCAATTTGCCGAATAATGGTTTCATCGCCCATCACCCATCCTGTTCGGAAGGCAGGCGCGACGGTTTTGGAGAATGTGCTGGTGTAAACAACATTCCCGCCTTCGGCTTTTCCCCCCAAAGAGAAGATGGATGGGTATGTTTCGCTTTCGTTAAACTGGATTTCTCCATACGGATCATCTTCCAGAATAAGCACTTCCGCGCCGCGGCAAATATCCAGTAAGCCTTGACGGCGTTCCAAACTCCATGCACGGCCTGCAGGGTTGGAGAAGGTCGGGATGACATAGACCATCTTCGGATTGTGCTTCGTAATTTTGGCCGATAGATCTTCAAGAATCATACCGTCATTATCACTATCAACCGAATAAATCTTAGCGCCTTTGGCTTGGAACACTTGAATCGCCGCCAAATACGTTGGGCTTTCAACAAGAATGACATCGCCTTCATCAATGTAAACACGCGTAAGAAGATCAATCGCTTGCTGAGAACCCGTCGTCAGCAGCATCTCATCAGGTGTTACTTGCATATTCTTAGCAGCCATCCGCTTGCATAAGGATTCACGAAGCGGCTTGTAGCCCTCAGTCAAACCATATTGCAGCGCTGACTTCCCGCCGCCAATCACTCTTTGAAACGCATCAGCCACCGCGTCCAAAGGAAAAAACTCTTCAGCAGGCAATCCACCGGCAAAAGAGATAATCGAACTGCCTTGTGTCAGCTTGAGAATTTCTCTTACCGCCGAGGATGAGAAACCTTCCAGCGATTTAGAAAATCGATATTTCATAAATGGACGCATCCTTTCGCATTTGGAGAAAGCACCCCTCCTCGCGATGCTTGGAGGTGAGGTGCTTATCTGGGTGGTGCCGTTTGGATCTAGGTTATTAAATCAACGTGACGTTGCTTCTGTTGCTTGTTGGGGTTTTGCGTTTATCAATGAGCCTGTTCACAGCGTCCAAATACGCTTTGGCGCTTGCTTCCAGAATATCCGTTGAAATACCGCGACCTTGAACAGATACATCGTTCTGCTTAAGAACAACGTGAACTTCGCCGAGCGCATCTTTCCCGTGGGACACGGATTTGATGGAGTAGTCATCAAGTTCAACGTCTTCCTTTGTTGCTTTATCAATCGCATTATAAATCGCATCAACCGAGCCGTTACCGACCGCGCTTTCCGCCACTTCGGTGCCGTCCTGAAAGCGAACATGTACCGTTGCCGTTGGTGTCATTTGGTTGCCATAAGCAACCTGAAGCGTGCCTAACGCGAAAATTTCCGGCGTCTCGATCAATTTCTCTTCGATCAATGCGCGAATATCTTCGTCTTCAACCTGCTTCTTGCGATCGGCCAAATCTTTGAACTTGGCGAAAGCCGCGTTCACTTGCTCGTCTCCGAGGTCGTAGCCGAGATCGATTAGCTTCTCACGGAACGCATGGCGTCCGGAGTGTTTACCCATCACGAGCTTACTTTCCTTGACCCCGATGGTCTCAGGGGAAATAATCTCGTAAGTCGTTTTCTCTTTGAGCATCCCATCTTGATGGATGCCGGACTCATGGGCGAACGCGTTAGCGCCGACGATCGCCTTATTGCCTGGCACCACCATGCCGGTCAGCTTGCTGACCAAACGGCTGGTGCGGTAGATCTCTTTCAGCACAAGCGACGTTTTCGCTTGGTAGAAATCCTGGCGCGTCTCGAGCGCCATGACAACTTCCTCGATCGAGGTGTTGCCCGCTCGCTCGCCGATCCCGTTGATGGTACCTTCGATTTGATCGGCACCATTAAGCACCGCCGCTAGCGCGTTAGCCGTCGCCATTCCGAGGTCGTCATGGCAGTGCGCGCTCAGCTGAATCTTCTCAATGCCTGGCACGGTCTCCTTCAGCATTTTAAAAATATTACCATAGTCGTACGGTGTCATAAAACCGACTGTATCCGGAATATTCACGACGGAAGCGCCAGCGCGAATAGCCATTGCTGTTACTTCTGCGATGAAATCCAGCTCAGTTCGACCCGCATCTTCGAGTGAAAACTCGATTTTGCTGAAATACTTCTTCGCATATTTAATCGCTGCTTCGGCTGTCTCTAGCACTTGGTGTTTCTCCATCTTCAGCTTATGCTGGCGATGAATTGGAGACGTCGCTAGGAATAAATGAATACATGGGTCCTGTGCGCCCTGCAGCGCTTCGCGGACAGCCTCGATGTCACTTTCCTTCGAGCGGGACAAACCGATGACAGAGGCATTCTTGACGGCTCTAGCTACGGCATTCACGCCTGCCAAGTCACCAGGCGATGCAGCTGGGAAACCAGCCTCCATACGATCAACGCCAAGCTTCTCTAGCTGCAGCGCGATCTCGACCTTCTCCTGTGTGTTCAGGTTCACACCTGGCGATTGCTCTCCGTCTCTAAGCGTTGTATCAAAGATGTAGATTTTGCGCACCATGTCACCTCCTAAAAGATTTCTATTAAATTGATTAAACCTAATTCTAACTGCTGACCGTTCCGTTCTTCAGCATTTGTCTCCGATCGTTTCTTGAAAACGTGTCCCCTCATCTGAATAAACAAAAGGTAGGGACACGTTTTCAAATACGAACGCTACGCTTCTCCGACAAACACTGAGCCCTCCACTGGGCATTTCGAAGAAGGATTTAAAGATTTAGATATAAATCTTTACTCGTCTTTATAGTATTCACAGGGAGTGATTGGGAAATTCTCCTCAATCACTCCCTGTGGAAGGTATAGCTATAAATTAGTACTTATAATTACTTTTTGATCCAGTGCATCATTTCGCGAAGTTGGGAACCAACAACTTCGATAGGGTGCTGTGCTTCATTGCGGCGAGTTGCGTTCATGAAAGCAAAGTTAGATTGATTTTCCAAGATGAAGTCGCGAGCAAATTTACCTTGTTGGATATCGGAAAGAACTTCTTTCATTGCTTTTTTCGTTTCAGCTGTGATAATACGAGGTCCAGTTACATAGTCACCGTATTCAGCTGTGTTGGAGATGGAGCTGCGCATGGAAGCTAGTCCGCCTTCATACATCATATCAACGATCAATTTAAGCTCATGTAGACACTCGAAGTAAGCCATTTCAGGTGCATAACCAGCTTCAACCAATGTTTCGAAACCTGCTTTAACCAGTTCAGAAGCACCGCCACAAAGAACAGCTTGCTCACCGAACAAATCAGTTTCTGTTTCTTCACGGAAAGAAGTTTCGATAACGCCTGCACGTGTACAGCCGATACCTTTTGCATAAGCAAGACCGATTGCTTTTGCGTTGCCAGTAGCGTCTTTCTCGATTGCGATCAAGCCAGGAACGCCAAAGCCTTCAACATACGTACGACGTACCATGTGACCTGGGGATTTAGGAGCTACTAAGAATACATCTGTACCTTCAGGAGCTACGATTTGTCCGAAATGGATGTTGAAACCATGGGAGAACATAATCGCTGCGCCTTTTTTCATGTTCGGTTGAATGGACTCACGGTAAACGCGAGCTTGTGTTTCATCCGGCATCAAGATTTGGATCACGTCAGCGCGTCTTGCTGCTTCTTCAACGGATACAACTTCGAAACCATCATTTTTTGCAGCATTCCAAGAACGTCCTTCACGAAGCCCGATAATAACGTTCAATCCGCTGTCACGCAAGTTTTGTGCTTGTGCGTGTCCTTGGGAACCATAACCAACAACTGCAATCGTTTTACCTTTAAGTACCGCTAAGTCTGCATCTTTTTCATAGTAAGTAGTAACTGCCATTCGAATAAATCCTCCTTTGATATGATGAATCCGTATTGTCTACCCCTTGAGTGGGTGTTTCAACGATTTACCCTTTTCAAGCGCTAAAGAGTAACCCGCTGAAAGCCCCACTCAAGGAGGCTTTCCCTCTTTACCCTAACTGCTTTATGACTTATTTAACTGAACCGCGAATCATGGCTGTGACTCCCGTGCGGGAAAGTTCACGGATGCCATAAGGACGAAGTAATTCGACCATAGCATCTATTTTATCTGAATCTCCGACAACTTGCACGATAATTGACGATGGCCCAATATCTACAACCGCTGCGCGGAATGTCTCTACAATGCCGAGAATTTCCGGGCGCATAATCGGTTCTGCATTGACTTTAATGAGTGCCAGTTCTCTGGCAACCATTGGGTTCGAGCTCAGGTCGATGACTTTAATCACGTCAATCAACTTGTACAATTGCTTGGAAATTTGCTCAAGCGTGTTGTCGTCCCCTGTGGTAACAATAACCATTCGGGAAAGTCCGAGTTCTTCGGACTCCCCTACGGTGATACTTTCAATATTGAAGCCTCTGCGTCCGAACAAACCGGATACACGCTGCAGGACACCAGGCTGATTGTTTACGAGTACGGAAACTGTATGTTTAGTTGTCGTCATTCCGAATCCCCCATTAACATGTCACTAATTGTATCGCCTGCTTTAACCATTGGGAACACGTTCTCTCCTTTTGGTACGACGAAATCAATAACGACAGGCCCCGGTGTATCGAGTGCTTCCTGCCATGCTCTTCTTGCTTCTTCCTTCGTCGTGGCACGCAAGCCTTTTACACCGTAAGCTTCTGCCAATTTCACGAAATCAGGGCTGCCAGCCAAATCAATGTGACTATAGCGGTTATCATAAATGATCTCCTGCCATTGACGAACCATGCCCAGCACTTGGTTGTTAATAATAACAACCTTCACCGGAATGTTGTTAATCGCACAGATCGCAAGCTCTTGCGCACACATTTGAACGCCGCCGTCGCCATTAATGGATACAACGAGTTTATCCGGGTTCCCCATTTGAGCACCAATCGCTGATGGGAATCCGAAGCCCATCGTACCAAGACCACCGGAAGTAACCAAGGAACGCGGGTTTTTGAAACGGTAGAATTGAGCAGCCCACATTTGATGCTGACCAACGTCTGTCGTTACGATTGCTTCGCCTTTCGTCGTCTCACTAATCATTTCAATAACGAATTGTGGCTTCAGTTCCGTATCGGTATTGCCGTATTTCAGCGGGAACTTCTCTTTGCTTTCCTGAAGTTCAGCAATCCAAGCTTCGCTCTTCGCAGACTTTGCTTTGATGTTCGCATATTCCAGAACAGCTTTCACATCGCCAACACACGGGATATCCGTCTTCACGTTCTTGCCAATTTCCGCAGGATCCACGTCAATGTGAGCGATTTTCTTCACTTTTGGAGCAAAACCGTTCAAATTCATCGTCACACGGTCATCGAATCTGGAACCGATAGAAATCAAGAGATCCGCGTTCTGAATGGCTGTATTCGCTGTAAACGTCCCGTGCATCCCTGGCATTCCGAGCCATAGCTCATGTCCGCTTGGGAAGCCGCTTAATCCGAGCAAGGTCGTTGCTACCGGAATCTGTGTTTTATTGACGAACTCGATTAATTCTTTGGATGCGTCTGCGTATACAACACCGCCGCCTGCAATAATGACCGGACGTTCTGCTTCTTCGATAGCTTTGATCAGCTTATCCACTTGCAGTTTATTCGGTTGCACCGTTGGGTTGTAACCGCGGATGCTTACATCCGTTGCCGGTTTAAATATCGTTTTATGAGCGGAGACATCCTTTGGAATGTCAATGAGAACCGGACCTTTACGACCTGAGTTCGCTATATGGAACGCTTCATGAATGATGCGCGGCAGATCGTTTACGTCTCTTACCAAGTAGCTGTGTTTCGTAATAGGCATCGTAATACCCGTAATATCAGCCTCTTGGAAAGCATCCGTACCAATGAAGTTGGTAGCTACGTTCCCTGTGATAACGACGAGCGGAACGGAGTCCATATATGCTGTAGCTATTCCTGTGACGAGGTTCGTTGCCCCCGGTCCGGAAGTTGCGATACATACGCCAACTTTGCCTGTGGAACGTGCATATCCATCAGCTGCGTGAATGGCTCCTTGCTCATGTCTTGTCAGTAGGTGGTTAAAATCGGAAAAGCCATGCATCGCATCGTAGATGTACAAAACAGCGCCGCCCGGATATCCAAAGACGCAGTCTACACCCTCCAGCAATAAGCTTCTTAGCAGAATCTCGGAGCCTGTAATCAGGTCCGGCTTCATAAGCTTCTCAATCAGTTCTTCTTTTGACCTCTTTGGTTCAGTTTGAACATTCATTGTGATCCTCCTCTCAAAAAGTAAGTCCATGTCATTCAGTGAGCTTTCTTAGACAATAAGAAAAACCCCTATTCATCCCATACACGCACGTAACGTGTAAACGGGACGAAAGGGGTTCAAGCTTCCGTGGTACCACCCAAATTTGCTACGCGCCTCACAGCACATAGCCTTAGCAGGTATGTTCATGAAGAACAATACCCTCAGCACGATAACGTGTGCTCCTCCGATTTCCCCTATTGCCTGCGGCTGTGCCACATGTTTCAGGAAAACAGCTCCGAGGTGACTTCGTACGTAAGGGATTAAGGCGATGGTTTCAGCAAGTCCAACGCTCTCTGCGCATAAGTGCCCTTATTACTTCTTCCTCTTCATAGCCGATTCGTTAGTGTAGATCATCATATAGAATATGATTAAAGATTATTATATGCATCCCTTGAAGAATAGTCAATAGTCAAACTGAATAAAACAAAATCATGTGAGAGAAGATAATACCAATCTAGGAAAATAAGGGGGCTAACGATGAAATCGTCCCTGCCAATCCCTTTCCCGCTTTCAACCAACCTGCAAGAGAATATTGAACTGATCCTGAAAAAGCTTGGGACAAGCTCTGATGTCATCATTCGCCGTATGGATATTGGCATCTTTCCTGATACCAATGCGATTGCTCTTGTGTACATAGAGGGTCTCGTTAAATCGGAAGCCGTTAATGAACATATTATCAAACCTCTTCTTACCACTCAAGAAACAGAGTTTTACTGGAATCAAGAAATCTGTTTTCATGACTTATTGAGACAAGCTTTAACCATTAGTAATTTGACCGCCACAATTGAGGGCGTAGACCTCTTGGCAGCTCTCTTGGACGGTAACACCGCCATTATGGCTGACAGCTACAATGAAGTATTAATCGCCGGTACAACAGGGTGGGACAAACGTGCCATTGAGGAGCCTCAGACACAAACCGTCGTTAGAGGCCCGAAAGAAAGCTTTACAGAAGATTTGCGAACGAATACCTCCCTGCTGCGGAGGAAAATTAAATCGCCCGATCTTCGGTTTATTAGCCTGCGCTTAGGTCGGTATACGCAAACTGAAATCGTCATCACCTATTTGGATGGGATTGCTGAAGAGCATGTCGTTAAAGAAGTCAAGAATCGCCTTGACAGGATTGACGTCGACAGCATCTTAGAGAGCGGGTATATTGAAGAATTCATCGAAGATAGAACCTATACACCCTTCCCTACCATCATGAACTCAGAGAGGCCAGACGCCGTGGCAGCCGGTCTTCTCGAAGGGCAAGTTGCCATTATTGTCGATGGGACTCCTTTCGTCTTGCTTGCTCCGGTAACCTTTTTCAGATTTCTACAATCGAGTGAAGATTATTATCAACGTTTTGATATTGCTACTTTCGTCCGCTGTATTCGCTATATGTCTTTTTTTGTTTCCATGCTGCTCCCCTCCTGCTATATCGCCGTCACTACCTTTCATCAAGAAATGCTGCCGACAACCTTGCTGATCAGCTTGGCTGCACAGCGGGAAGGCGTCCCTTTCCCCGCCATTGTGGAAGCTTTCCTGATGGAAATTACGTTCGAGGTTCTTCGGGAAGCCGGCATACGAATGCCTCGTGTCATTGGTTCAGCCATATCTATCGTCGGTGCACTTGTGTTGGGGCAAGCTGCCGTGCAAGCTGGTCTTGTTTCAGCGGCTATGGTCATTATCGTTTCCTTCACAGCCATTTCCAATTTCGTTACGCCTGCGTTGAATATGGGTATAGCTGCCCGATTAATCAGGTTTGCCCTTATGCTGCTCGCTGGCACATTTGGCTTGTTTGGGATCATGGCAGGATGCATGGCCATCTTGATTCATTTGGCCTCTCTCCGTTCTTTCGGGGTCCCTTATCTGACTCCTCTTGCCCCTCTTGTTTTATCAAAATTTAGAGATATTTTTCTCCGAGTGCCTTGGGGGAAAATGGCTGGCCGTCCCTTAAGCAAAAATTACACCAGACAAGCACCGAACATGAAGCCGTCTCCTTCAAAGAGAGATAATCACTGATATGCAATTAAGGAGGTGCTATGTAAATGGGAACAAGCTTCTTTCACGGCTGGCTTCGCCTACTATCAAGTATCTTCTTATGCCTACTGCTATCCGGATGCTGGGATCGAATCGAGTTAAATCAACTCGGAATCACATCGGCAACAGCCATCGATTGGAACGGGAAAGACTGGACTGTTTCTTACCAGATTGTCATTCCTCAGACGATTTCGAGTCAAAGCATGGGTGGAAATGCCGGCCAGCAAGCACCCGTCATCGTATTCTCTACGAGTGGAGATTCCATTCGAGGTGCGATTCAAAAATCAAGCTTGGAAATGCCGCGTGCTCTGTTTTTTGCCCATAATCGAATTGTTGTCATTGGTGCGGAGGCTGCTAAGCATGGTATTTCCCAACTCATGGACATCTATTTGCGCAATGCGGAATCTCGAGAGACTGTCAACATATTCGTAACCAGCGGTGAAGGAAGAAGAATTCTGGAGCAAGTTTCGCCTATTGAGAAGCTGCCAGGAGCTGCCGTGCGCAATATGATTCACAATGAAGAAAAAAATGGTTCTAATTTTAATCAAGTGATGGTTCACAATGTCATGATGGGGATGACGAGTGACTCTTCCTTTACTTTAATTCCTGAAGTGATCATTTCTGGCACCGGCATTAGGCCTGACTCTTCTATTGCAGAGTTAAAAAAAACAACTTCTGCAAACAAATTAAAATTGGGTAGACTTGGCATTTTCAAACAGGATAAGATCGTTGGCTGGTTTACTTCCGATGAAGGTTACGGAATTAATTGGATCCGGGATACGATTAATAAGACCGTTTTGTATATTGGCTGTTCCAAAGGAAGTAAAGATTTTAAATCCGCGATTCGAATCACCAAAGCGACAAGCAAACTTACGCCAATCCTTACAAGTGACGGGCATTGGGTTATGAAAGTGGAAGTAAATGCTTCAGGTGTTCTTATTGAGAATGGTTGCAACGACGACCTCTCAAAGCGAGAGGGTGTTAAAGCCACGGAAGACATTGCGAATGAGAAAGTTAAGAACTTGATGATCAAAGCTTTTCAATCTGCTATCGAGAAAAATGCGGATGTTTTTGGTTTTGCTGATGCGATTCACAGAAAGTATCCCAAGGTTTGGAAGAAAATGAAAAACGACTGGGAACAACAATTCCCTACCCTCGAATTAGAACCCAGTGTTCAGATTCACATTGAGCGAATTGGAATGAGTAGTAAGCCTTTTAAACAACTACTACATGATCACGAATAGTAAGTTATGGAAGGGAGCTTGCTATGGAGCGCATTAGCAATTACCAACTAGCCGTCACAATCATTCTTTTCGAAATAGGAAGTACACCCTTATTTGCATTAGGCAGCGGCGCTAAGCAGGATTCTTGGCTTGCCATGCTATTCGCCGCTGCAGCGGGCTTGCTTTTGTTATTTATATTTTTGTACATACAACAAATAGCACCAGAAGAGTGTCTGATCGGGCTCTTAAAACTATGTTTCGGGACCAAAATAGGAACGGTAATCGGGGGATGCTTTGCCCTTTACTTTGCTTATGAATCTATGAGGAACCTTCGAGATTTTGGAGAGATAACGAATTTAACACTGCTTAGCTCGACTCCCCAATATGTAACTATGCTCGTCATTGTGTTACTTGCTACTTACGCGGTTGTCATGGGTATCGAAACATTCTCCAGAGTGAATGAGGCCCTTTTGCCGTTGGTTCTCCTTAGCTACGGAGCATTGATATTATTGATTTTGATTTCTGGAATTCTTCACAAAGGCAACCTGTTACCTATTCTCGATAACGGACTTGGTCCCGTTGTCAAAGCCGCGTTCCCTGATATTTTATCGTTTCCATTTGGACAAATGGTGCTTTTTTTCATGATATGGCACCTGTTGTCTGAGAAAAGTAAGATTAAGCGAACCAGTATACTCTCTTATCTCGGTGTTGCCGCTTTTTTAATTTTGATGAATATATTAAACCTGATGGTGCTAGGGACAACCCTTGTAGCAAATAGTACCTTGCCTTTTTTGCAGGCTGTTCAGTTAATACAGGTGGGTGATATTTTGGAGCGACTGGATGTTATGGTCACTTTACTTTTATTTCTGGGATTATTTGTGAAAATGACAGCATTCTACTGGGGAGCTGTTTATGCTTGTACCCAATTATCAAGTTCAACAAGCAGGCGTCTGTGGATTTTCTATGTGGGTTTTATTATTTTTATCACATCTTTTATAGAACCCAACTATACCTATCACGTGTGGCTTGGCTTGAATGTTAGTGTAAAGTTTTTCCCTGTCTTTCAAGTCGTTATCCCGTTATTGATGTACTTCGTTGTATTGTTTCGTAAGCATCGTCGATCAGAAACACCATCCAACGTTTAAAACCTCGTCCATTTCAAGCCAAAAGAAGCCTGCCCCCAAAAGGGAGCAGGCTTCTAAATACGCAATTACGCGTTTACTTTTGCTTTTGCCGCTGTTGCCAAATCGTTGAACGCTTTGGAATCATTCACAGCTAGATCAGCCAAGATTTTGCGGTTGATGTCGATACCAGCCAATTTCAGGCCATGCATCAATTTGCTGTAGCTCAAGCCGTTTTGACGAGCGCCTGCATTGATACGTGTAATCCACAGTCTGCGGAAGTTACGTTTCGTTTGACGACGGTCACGGTAAGCATACACTAAAGATTTCATTACTTGTTCTTTAGCTGTTTTAAATAAACGGTGTTTGGAACCGAAATAACCTTTTGCTAGTTTCAAAATTTTCTTACGACGGTGAGCGCGAATAAATCCGCCCTTGACTCTTGCCATTGTGAACTACCTCCTGGTATATATAAATGATGTTCAAATTTTTACTGAGTTACGATTAACCTTTGATAAGGGACAGTTGTTGTTGCAAACGACGTACATCGCCTGGAGCCATAACTGGGTTTGTTCCAAGAACACGTTTAGTACGTGATGATTTACCGGAAAGCAAGTGATTTTTACCTTGTTTGTATCTCATCACTTTGCCTGTGCCAGTAATTTTGAAACGGCCTTTCAAGCTGCTGTGTGTTTTCATTTTCGGCATGGTGTATTGTTCCTCCTAATTTAGTATACGCGCCTAGGTTGTTGCTTTCGGCGTTAAGATCATGATCATGCTTCTTCCCTCAAGCTTTGGAGCGCGCTCTTGTGAGGAAATATCAGCTGTTTCAGTAGCTAAACGTTCAAGCACTCTACGGCCAATCTCCGAGTGCGCTATTTCGCGACCACGGAACCTGACACTGGCTTTCACTTTATCGCCTTCGCCAAGAAACTTAACGGCATTGCGAAGCTTCGTTTGGAAGTCGTGCTCATCGATCGTCGCGCTTAAGCGAATTTCTTTGATGTCCACGATCTTCTGGTTCTTGCGAGCTTCTTTTTCTTTCTTCTGTGTTTCATAACGGAATTTACCGTAATCCATAATGCGGCATACAGGCGGTTTCGCCGTTGGTGCCACATTTACCAAATCCAAATTCGCGTCAAGTGCGATTTGAAGAGCTTCGCGAATCGGCGTGATGCCGAGTTGTTCTCCGTCCGCCCCAATTAGGCGCACTTCCTTCACACGAATCTCGTCATTAATCATATGGTCTTTGCTAATAGTATTCCACCTCCAAAAAGTATGTAACGCTCTCTCCAACAATATAAAAAAAGATGCGGGCTCAGTGGCCCACATCTTCATCAATAACAGGTTCATCCAAACCTATTGTTACATTCATGATGATTCATTCAAACCAGCCAACGATGTTGGTCAGGTGAGAAGCGGGCGCTTCTGCTTTTACTTGAAATATAATATCATCTCATTCAGTGAAAGTCAACTCACTTGTTTACTTTTCATTTCATCCAGACGAATAACACGTGTATGCTCGGTATGGCTCCACTGTTTGTTGTTTTGTGTGAAGAACGCATAGAACGTAATTGGCCACCAAGAAAGCATAAATACTGGGTAAAGGATTAAATATTTATATACCTTGCCAGGAGCCTTCTCAATTAACATGGAGATAGGCAGCAGCACATAAATCGCTATGCTGACAGTGTTAAAGAAAATCGGATTGATATCGGCCAGCATAGGCGCGTCAGCCCAGCCCGGAGTCACGGACTTAATCCATAGCAGCACGGAGATAATCGCACCGAAAAAGAAGTTATATACGTTAGCGGAGTAGATAGCCGCGTCAATCTTCGTCCAGCTGGCCTCTTTGATACCCTGCCACAATAGAGGGAAGAAATATCGCTTGGCCACATCAAAATGTCCTTGCATCCAGCGTAAACGCTGTTTGGCAGATACTTTAAACGTCAGTGGCTTCTCATCATACACAATCGCCTCATAGTTGTAAGTCGGCCTGATACCGAGCTTAATGCAGCGCATGGAGAACTCCAAATCCTCAACAAGGCTGGTTGCACCCCAACCGATCTGTTTAAGCAGCTTGGATTCAAAGCACATTCCTGTGCCGCCCAAATAATTAGCAAGCCCTAAGTTTGTACGGGGCATTTGCCAGAAGCGATTTGCAAAGTAATACGAGATGGCATAGGAACCGGTAACCCAAGAATCGTTCGGGTTCTTGCTGTCTAGGTAAGCCTGAATAACTCTGGAGCCGGAACAAAGATCATTATTCATGTGTATCAAGTAGTCAGGGCTAGAAAGATTGTCGGCATCAAACATAACAACGGCGTCGTACTGACGCTCCCGCTTCCAAAGCTCTTTCAGCATCCATTCGATCGCGTAACCTTTCCCTCTCAGGTTCGGGTTATGGCGTTCCATGGCATGAACACCATGACTGCGTGCAATATCCGCTGTATTGTCTGTACAGTTATCACAAATCACGAAGATGTCATAAAGCTCTTTGGGGTAATCCAAAGCCTTCAAATTCTCGATCAATGCGCCAACGACCTGCTCCTCATTATGAGCGGCGACCAATACGGCAAACGATTTCTGGGGAGCAAATTTCTGTTTGTTTCTGGGACGGTACCATCCGAAAAAAGTTAAAAACAACTGATACGCACCAACCAAAGCCAAGCCAATTTGAAAGGTAAGCATAATCTTGTCAAGCATGAAGCAAAGTCCCCCTTTTTTTGTTTATGCACACAAGCTATCTTTTTATACGCGTATGCGCAGTTTTATGTACCATGTGAATAACCGTTCTTGATTTTCCTCTCTTTCCACTCATTTGTCAAAGTTCACAATGACGAATTTAAGCCATTTCTCTGAGATTTGAGCGGAACGCGCACAGACTATGCAGCATGTGCTTGAAATCAGATCGTTAAAGTCCTGTTTTCAACGTTTTTCATTTTATTGTGTACCAAAAGTTCACCATTTAGACGAACTAGCCGTCCCCCATGTGATACGGGGTTTATTATAATTCACCTGAGCTCCTCCTGACAACTTTTGCTCAACTGCCCTTTTATTGGATCATACGTGTTGATTGTAAGTGGGGCTGATTTGCAGATGACCTATAGACTACTTCTTCATAGCTGGTCAGCAATTGGTTAAATATGTGATCCCACGATTGACGCAGGGCAAACTCCCTGCCCGCAATGGCAAGTCTATGACGTGTTTCCTGTGATTCATACAGTCTTACGATGGCTTGTGTGAAGGCGGCTACGTCGCCAGACGGACAGAGTAATCCCGTCACTTCATGCTCAATAGTATCTTGTACCCCGCCAGCCGCAGCTCCAATCACAGCTGTCCCAGAAGCCATTGACTCCAGAACAACATTGCCGAAAGTCTCTGTCGCCGACGGAAAAAGAAACACATCTGCAGCCGCATAAAGCTCAGCTAGCTGTGTCCCTTGAACGAATCCGGTGAAGGTAACTCCCGAGGCCCCTCCATAACATTCGCGCAGCACACCGGAAGACGGTCCGTCACCAGCAATAATTAGATGACAATCATCTCTGATATCAGCCGGCAGTGCAGTAAAACTGTCAAGTGCGACCTCTACACTCTTCTCAGGAGCCAAACGACCGACATAAAGCATAACGAACTTTGCAGGATCTACACCATATGTCCCGAGTACTGACTTTCGGTCGACAATTGGCTGGAAACGTTCTGCATCGACACCGCGGCTCCAAATCTCTAAATGGCTTAACCCTTTGGCATGCAGATGCTGCAAGGTAGACTTAGAGGGCACATATACCTTCTGACAGCTTTGGTGAAACCATTGCATGTATTTCCAGAGCGTAGGCTCCACCCAAGGAATTTTATAATGACTTAAGTATTGGTCGAAATGAGTATGGTAGGACGCAACTAATGGTATTTTGTGCTTGCGAGCATGGTGCAAGCCAAATAGTCCCAAATTGAAAGGGGTTGCACAATGAATAATTGTAGGCTGAAAGGCATGGAGGGATTTGCGAATATTGAGAGGATTTGGGATAGCTAATCGACATTCGGGGTACAATAAAAAGGGAATACTGTAAAAACGTTCTACACGGAACGGATCGTTGTCTCCTTCTGTCATACTAGTAGGAGCAAAAACTTTACAAGCCACATTTTTGGATTCCAAAAACCGCGTCCATCTGCCAAGTGTCTTGGCAACTCCATTTACATCTGGCAGGAAAGTATCTGTAAATAAGGCAACTCTCAATCTCATCAGCCCCTTTTACCATTGACCTTTAATTCCCTTATTTCACATCATGGTAGCACGGGATTGTTATCGGGAGATCAGATGAGCGTTAAATTGAATTTCTTAAAATTTATTACTGCGTTAATCTTCCTTTAATAATTGACCTTTACAATTGACTTAAGAAAGCAATCCAAACAGCGAAGGAGGCTACTACTCATGAGCAGGGTCGTCCACTGGCTTCAGCATCATGAAACACGCGTATTCCACTTTGTGAATCAACGTATCCAGCACTTCTTCCTTGATCATTTCTTTAATAAAATCACACATTTAGGCGGGGCCACAGCCTCCATTGCGATATCCTTATGCTTTGCATTGTTCGGGCAGGGCTCGCTGCGTATAGCAGGTATTCAAGCACTTATTGCTTTAACCATCAGTCATATTCCAGTTGCTATTATTAAGAAGAAATATCCGAGACTACGGCCGTATCTGGTACTTCCACAAACGATTACTTACAAAAACCCGCTGACGGATCATTCCTTTCCTTCCGGGCATACAACCGCCATCTTCTCGATCATATTTCCTTTTGTTGCAGCTGTACCTGCTCTTGGACTTATCCTCATACCACTTGCATTAATCATTGGTCTATCACGTATCTACCTAGGGCTGCACTATCCTTCCGATTGTATCGTTGGATGCTTGATTGGAACGACGGCTTCTCTAGTGACAGTAGCTTTCTGGGGGTAAACGAATGAATGTCTTGCATGGTAAAAAACGGGTTCTCATTCTTTCTGAAGGCTTCGGAGCCGGACATACGCAAGCGGCTTATGCACTTGCCGTAAGTTTAGAGCAGCGTTGTTCGACCATTGAGACACGTGTTTTGGAATTAGGTTCATTCCTTCATCCGACAATAGCACCATGGATTATTCACGCTTACAAAAAGACGCTAACCGCTCAGCCCAAGCTGTACGGCCGTTTGTACCGCTCTCAATATAAAAAATCGCTCAACCGTTTGACGCAATTGGCCTTACACCGCATTTTTTATGCTCAGACAGCAGCGATTATCCAGCAGTGGGCTCCTCAAGCAATTGTCTGCACACATCCATTTCCCAGTGTTGTGGTATCTAGATTGAAAAGAGCTGGCTTAGACATCCCGTTATGTACGGTCATTACGGACTACGATGTTCATGGGACATGGGTCAGCAGAGAAGTAAATAAATATATGGTTTCGACAGAAGACGTCAAAAATAAACTCCTTGGCCGCGGAATCACAGCAGCCCAAGTCGAAATCACAGGAATTCCAGTTCATCCAAGCTTTCGTGTTGCCCACGATAAAGCGATGATTCGACAGCAATTCCAGCTGGCATCTCTGCCTACTGTACTAGTTATGGGAGGCGGCTGGGGATTAATCGGCGGCGATTCGCTCAGTGAGCACCTGATGACATGGAGAGATCGAATCCAGTTCATATTCTGCTTAGGCAATAATGAGAAAGCATTAACCAAGCTGGCTATGGACGCCCGATATCAGCATCCCAATATTCATTTACTTGGATTCACCCAAGAGATCGGCAAGTTAATGGAAGCTTCCGATTTGCTCGTTACGAAGCCTGGCGGTATGACCTGCTCGGAAGGGCTTGCGAAATCGATCCCCATGCTGTTCTATGATCCGATACCGGGTCAGGAAGAAGAGAATGTCCACTATTTTACACAGCTTGGCTTTGGCGAACCGATCCGATCTGCAGATACGATTGCGAACTGGTTATCGATGCTGGCTAGCAGATATACGGATGTAGAGGCTAAGCGCGTTTCTAATTATCATAAAAAGAAGATGTGCCTACCTTCAGCCGATTGCTCAGAGGTTATCATGCAATTGCTTGGGTGATTTGAGTAAAACAGAAAAAAGCTAATCTCCTACTACAGTTTATGCAGTGTGAGATTAGCTTTTATTATTGTATAAACCTATTCCGATTTGGCCTTATTCAACTGCTCCAGATGTGAAGCAAGCACATTTTCGCCAATAACTACTTCACAGCGATGAATGTTCATCCCTTGTCCGGCGAACTTCGTTTCGTATTCAGTCATAACATGGTCAGGATGAATCCCATCCACATGCAGGTTTAAGGAAATATTTCGCATTCTCAGTCCCATATCTGCAAAAGAATTGAGCGAGAATTCGAACAAGGATTGCGAATCCGTTTTCAAGTGGATCTCGCCGTTCGCATTTAATATTTGCTGATATTTCTCAACAAAACCAGGATGCGTTAAACGTCTACGCGCGTGCTTTTTCTTCGGCCATGGATCACTGAAATTCAAATAAACCCGCTCTAATTCACCTTCAGCAAAAGCTTCCTCAATATGCTCGATATTGAAAAGCATGAGCTTCAAATTCGGAATGCTGGGCGCTGACTCAGCCTCTTCATCCGTCTTGATTTCATGAGCAATTCTTGCTTTCTCGCTTGCTTTGCGAATCAACTCGTCATACATATCAACACCAATGAAATTAATGTTCGGATACTTCTTACTCATTTCACTAATGAAGCGCCCTTTGCCCATACCAAGCTCGGCATGAATCGGGTTGTTGTTACCAAATAACTCGGCCCATTTGCCTTTATAATCCTTGGCATTTAAAACAACGAGTTCTTTTTGGCGTTCTATATCTTCTCGAATTCCTTTTCTTCCCCGTAAACGCATCTACTTTTGCCTCCTACACGTACAAGCTATCGAATACAAATCATAGACGATTCGAGGAAAAAAATCAAAGGGAATTACACTTCAAGGGTATGATAATCAATGGTATTCGATGTAGCTGGAAACAACTTTTGATCAAGGGAACGCAGTACTTTGCGTCTTGCATCCTTCGATATGCTCGGATCTGCAGTGAATTTCACGCCACTGCTCAAAGCGAATGCTTCTTTGATGGTAAGCTCAACGGATATCGTATCGGTAGAAAGGGACATTTTAACCAACTCATTCACCTGCTTTCCTATTGCTTCATTAATGATAGCTTTCGTTATGATGAAGTTCTTTATGAATGGCAGATCATTCTAGCCACAAAGAAAAACGCCCCCCAACTTGGAAGGCGCATTTAGATCATATTTATTTATCTAGCTTCATCTCTTCGTTTGTCTTTACCTCTTAGGCCTGTTAAGCCTAAAAGACCTAAGAGACCAAGCCAGCCCCAATTCGTACGATTACCGTCTGTTGTTGTAGTCGCATAAGTTCGATAAGATGAAGTATCATAATTCCCAGTGTGTGTACCGGGTGTACCCTTAATACTCATTCGATCCATCATATTGTTGCTATATTGATTGATGTGACCAATAACACCAGTACCTGTTCCAGTACCGGAATAGGAACCTGTGCCAGTACCGTATCCCGTATAGGGCCCAGTTGTGCCAGTTGTACCAGTTGTACCTGTTGTGCTAGTTGTACCCGTTATACCCGTTGTAGCATCGTAATTACTTCCTGTATATCCCGATGTTGTCGTAGTTCCTGTCCCCATAGTTCCTGGTGTTGCACTTGGCGTTGTCCCCATTACTGTGTTAGCCATTGCACTGGTTGCCCCAAAGCTTAATGCTGTTGTCAAAGCTACCGCCAAAGTAATTGTACGAAACTTTTTCACTTGTTTCAAATCCCCTTTCGGCATGTAATAGTTATGCAAAGTTATCATGCTCCGAATAGCTCCCTTTTAACGGGGAACTTCTTGGAAAGGCAGGGGTCGCTTTCATGCTACAATTTCGCTACAATTAGATAGAAAGAAAGGAGCAACCATATGTCTACAATTATTCAGGAGTCGCCTCAATTATGGGGAGACAAACGTTTCCATACATGGAATTATGAAATGCGTGAAGCTTTTGGCGGGAAGGTTTTTAAAGTCATGTTGGATGCAGGCTTTACTTGTCCCAATCGCGATGGCAGTATCGCAACCGGGGGGTGCACATTTTGCAGCGCGCGGGGGTCAGGTGATTTCGCTGGAAGCCGCCGTGATGATTTGGTTACCCAATTTAATAAGATTCGTGATCTCCAGCATCAGAAATGGCCGGAAGCCAAATATATCGGCTACTTTCAGGCCTACACCAATACGTATGCACCCGTCCAGGAGCTGCGGGAATATTATGAAGTTATTTTAAAGCAGCCAGGCGTTGTGGGCTTATCCATTGCGACCAGACCGGATTGTCTACCGGATGATGTTATTGAATACTTGGCAGAGTTGAATGAACGTACCTATCTATGGGTCGAAATGGGCCTTCAAACTGTACACGAATCAACCTCTGAACTCATCAATCGGGCTCATGATACGCAATGCTATCTGGATGCGGTTGCCAAGCTTCGAAAGCATAATATCCGTACCTGTGCACACATTATATATGGTTTACCAGGGGAGACCCACGAAATGATGCTGGACACCGGACGAGCCGTCGCTCAAATGGATGTTCAGGGCATTAAAATCCACTTGCTTCATTTAATGCGTAAAACACCTATGGTGAAACAATACGAAGCTGGCTTGCTTCAGTTTCTGGAAAAAGACGAATATGTGAAGCTTATCGTAGATACACTCGAATTTCTGCCACCGGAAATGATTGTCCATCGCCTTACTGGAGACGCTCCCCGTGATCTATTGATTGGTCCGATGTGGAGCCTCAAAAAGTGGGAAGTATTGAATGCTTTTGATAGCCTTTTAAAAGAAAGAAATACTTGGCAGGGTAAGCTTTGGAAGGGGAAAGCTGACTAAGGAAAAGTCAAAAGAAAAGATAACAAAATAAATAAAAAATATACAACTAAAACCAAAATAGATAATGATCCGTTTCCTTTTATATAGGTAGAATGACTAAAGGAGATGGATCATTATGATGATGAAACGGGCGCAAGCAGCTATTGTTGGGATGATGCTAGTTGTTGCTGGATGTGGAGGAGAGCCGGCGTCGGTTGCTGTGACGCCAAGTACTGTGGCGCCGCCTTCGTCACCGACGGCGGCAGTAAGTGCGCCGCCGGTTGCTGCGGCGACAGCAACACCCGCAGCCGCTACGGTGCAGCCGACGGCAAGCAGCACTCCGCAGCCGAGCGCAGCGGCGACAGCGAAACCGACTGCTGCAGCGGCTACGCCAGCAGTGAAAGAGACGGCTGCGGCGAAGCCGGCCGTGAAAGAGACGGCTGCGCCAGCGCCTGCCAGCGCGGCGCCATCCCCATCCGCCAAGCCTGCGGATGGCGGGACCAGCACCGCAGCGCAGGCGCAGGTGCTGTACAAGGACAACTGCATGTCCTGCCACGGGGCAGGGCTTGCAGGCGACTTCGGACCGAACCTGACGAAGGTCGGTTCGCGCAAAACCAAGGATGAGATCATAGCGCAAATTCTGGGAGGTAAAGGCGATATGCCACCTTTCAAAAGCGCATTGAAATCCGAAGAAATCGAAGTGCTGGCTGCATGGCTAGCAGACAAAAAATGATCGTATAAGCAGCATGGAGGGCTTTCATCGCATGGGTTTTGTTTCGGTACTAAGTTTTGCTCATCAATTAATTAATCAGCGGGCTCAGCCGGGCGATACGGTCGTCGATGCGACCCTTGGCAACGGCGTGGATGCCTTATTCTTAGCGAAGCTAGTGGGCACCCGCGGCAGCGTGTACGGCTTCGATATCCAGCAGCAAGCGCTGGATCAAACAAAGATGCGTCTGGAGAAAGAACTTCCAGACGCATCTTCTTGTGTACACATGAGCCTATGCAGCCATGCGCTCATGGAGGCGGCAGTGCCGCAAGACCGTCACGGGAAGGTCGCCGCGGTCACGTTCAATCTCGGCTATCTGCCCGGTGCCGATCCGGCAACCATTACGAAGCAGGAATCCACGATTCCTGCTCTCGAAGCTGCCCTCCGCCTGCTCCGCAAAGGCGGTATCGTGACCATCGTGCTCTACAGCGGACACGATGGAGGCTCGGAAGAAGCTGCGGCCGTCGAAAGCTGGGCCCAGCGCCTTCCCCTCGCAGCCGTTCAGGTGCTGCGTTACCAATTCATGAATACCAGCCAGCATGCTCCCTATCTCTTAGCTCTAGAAAAAAGATAGACGCATGATATAATGCTAGAGAGTGCAATAGCATCTCTTTTGTAGGAGAGTAGGAGAAATTAGAGAAGAAAGTAGGGATAGTTTGTGAAATCATACCCGCTTCAATTTCAACCTGAAATGAAAGAACGTGTCTGGGGTGGAAGAGCCCTAGAAAAGTTTGGTTTTCAACTTCCAGAAGGCGCTATTGGCGAAGGCTGGATGATTGGCGATCACCCAAATGGAACAACGAAGGTGATTAATGGCGAATTAGCAGGCCTTGGTCTAGACGAAATTCGCGAGAAGTACGGCAAAACATTATTCGGTACAAAAGGATTTTCCGAGAAAAACGGCCGCTTCCCTCTACTCATCAAGTTATTGGATTGCGAAGACGACCTTTCCGTACAAGTACATCCAAACGATCATTACAAGAATTTGGCTGCCGGCGAGCTAGGCAAAACAGAGATGTGGTACATCCTTGATGCTAAGCCCGGCGCCAAAATTATATATGGCATGCAAGAAGGCGTTACACGTGAAAGCTTAGCTCAAGCAATCGCAGAGAACCGTATTTTGGATTGTTTGCAGGAAGTGCCTGTTGAAGCCGGTGATTCCTTCTACATCCCAGCAGGAACGGTCCATGCCCTCGGCGCAGGTGTTCTAGTTGCCGAGATTCAGCAAAATTCCGATACGACCTATCGTTTGTACGATTATAATCGTCCGGGACTCGACGGTAAACCTCGTGATCTTCATATTGAAGATTCACTCAATGTTATCGCGTATGAAGGCTCCGGCTCCACACGAATGAAAACAGATTTAAATGAAGCCGGTACTTGGTTAACGCTCGCCGAATCGCCTTTCTTCACCGTGGAAAAAGGCCTTGTAGGACCGAAATGGGAGCTAAGCACCTCCCCTGAAAGTTTCGTCATCCTTGTTATTGCAGACGGTAACGGAACCCTCCAGTGGGCCGATGGCAGCATCACCACGAAGCCAGGCGACTGCTTCCTGCTTCCTGCCAATCTTGGCAGCTATGCACTAGAAGGCAGCATGACGGTTATTCGCAGCTACTTGCCATAATTGATGTTCGGCGAAGAACGTCCCACTCATCATTTGATGGATAAGGGGCGTTTTTTTGTTATGCCTAGGATGAATATGTCCAAAAAGGCTCTCCACCAATCATCCTCTAAGATGATTGTGGAGAGCCTTATCTATTCCCAGCTATTATTCTTCGGATAAGCTGCTCTCTTTTAAAATAACGTCGTGCGCTCCGCCTTCAACAAGGCTAGTTGCGGATACGAGCGCAATTCTCGCTTTGTTTTTCAGCTCGTCCAAGCTTAATGATCCACAGTTGCACATGGTGGACTTTATTTTGCCAAGTGTCTTGTCCAAGTTCTCCTGCAGGCCTCCAGCATATGGAACATACGAGTCGACGCCTTCCTCAAACAAGAGCTTATTTTTGCCGCCCGTATCATAACGCTGCCAGTTGCGGGCACGATTGGAGCCTTCTCCCCAGTATTCTTTCACGAAGTTGTTGCCAACTTTCAGCTTTCTGGTCGGGCTCTCATCGAACCGTGCGAAATATCTACCCAGCATGACGAAATCAGCGCCCATGGCTAAGGCTAATGTAATATGGTAGTCATGTACGATACCACCATCGGAACAGATTGGAATGTAGATACCTGTATCTTTGAAGTATTGGTCTCTGGCTTCAACAACCTCCATGAGGGAAGAGGCTTGTCCGCGACCAATCCCTTTTTGCTCCCGAGTGATACAGATAGATCCGCCGCCGATGCCGACTTTAATGAAATCCGCTCCTGATTCCACAAGATAAAGGAACCCTTCACGGTCTACAACGTTACCTGCACCGATCTTCACATTGAAATTCTCTTTCACATACTGAACCGTTTCCCGCTGCCATTCACTGTAACCGTCCGAGGAATCGATGACCAGAATGTCTACTCCCGCTTCAACAAGTGCAGGCACTCTCTCTTTGTAGTCCTTCGTATTAATCCCCGCACCAACAATATAGCTTTTGTTAGCGTCAAGCAGTTCCATCGGATTTTCTTTATGCTCATCATAATCCTTGCGGAAAACGAGAGTGTCGAGCTTCTGATGCTCATCCACAATGGGTAAACAATTCAGCTTGTGATCCCAGATTAAATTGTTTGCCTCTGACAAAGTAATTCCTGATTTGCCGTAAATCAGTTTATCAAAAGGCGTCATAAATTGATGGATTTGGCGATCCAGAGGGTCACGACTTGTCCGGTAATCACGCCCCGTTACGATACCAAGCAATTTTCCGTTCGCTGTACCATCATCTGTAATGGCAACCGTAGAATGACCTGTTTCTTCTTTCAGCGCCAATACATCACTAAGTGTGTGCTGGGGAGTTAAATTGGAGCGGCTAACGACAAATCCTGCCTTATATCCTTTTACTTTACGCACCATAAGTGCTTCTTCTTCAATCGATTGCGAGCCAAAAATAAACGAAATCCCGCCACTCCGCGCCAAAGCAATCGCCATTCCATCATCGGATACGGCCTGCATGACAGCAGATGAAAACGGGATATTGAGCGAGATTGCAGGCTCCTCGCCTTTTTTGAATTTAACTAACGGTGTCTTAAGCTTCACATTCGCCGGTGTACATTCCTTCGTTGTAAGATTAGGAATCAACAAAAACTCACTAAACGTACGGGATGGTTCTAAGTAATACGTAGCCACTTTACGATTTCCTCCTAATATAGGGATCTTTGGGCGTAGCTCAAAGTCTCTCCGCTTTGGGATCTTTGAGCGTAGCTCAAAGTCTCTCCGCTTTTGATCCATAGGTAAATTTTTTCAATCTTATCACTGAACCTTACCTGTGGTCAATGGATTTTTCAGGGAAATCTTTCGATGGGATGTAAAAAGGTTCAAGCAGCTGCTTCTGGCTTGCCGTTGTCTACTGTTGCAAAAAAGCAAACTCGATTAGCACTTAGTACCTTCACAGGCTAAGTTAAAAAGCCCCACTCCCTCATGGCACGGGGAGTGAGGCTTCGATTATACGGCTGCCACTTGCTGCAGCGGCATGGTGTAGTAGCTGGCCGGCTGCTGCGCGTCCGGCGGGAAGTGCACAACAAGCAGCTCTTTGCTGCTTTCGTCGATCTCTCCGCTCTGCAGATACGTCTGCAAAGCGAAAGGCAGCACCTCAAGCATCGCGTGCTTGTGGAGATCTTTTTCATTGATGCGGAGGCTCTGGAAGTCGCCGCTCACGAGCTCAGGCTGCTCAGCCAGCAGCCTGAGGTATGCGTTCTGCTCGGACTTCTCCAAGGTGAAGTCCCACCAGATTTTACGCGGCTTATATTTATGGCCCAGGAAATAATCCAGTTTCATCAAGCCGAGGACTACGTGCATGTTCTTCGTCTCACGATACATCAGGAAGTCGCGCAAGCGGGTAAACAGATCTTCGAGCTGATGCCCAATCTTCTGCCAACCGCGGCCTTCCCAGAAGTCGCCGAACTCTTGAAAGAAATCAAACGCAGAGGAGAATTCTTTGGCGATTAAATATTTGACCGTATGATCCATGCGGTGAGCGTTCCAATATTTCTCCAGAACATCCTCCACCCGTTTGATGCGAATCAAGTCAGTGAACGGTAGTATGTCGTTGCCGAGAATCTCATACGGCGCATGGTCCATGTAGACATAGCCGTATTTATGCGCGTCATTGCGCATACCGGTGCCCCGCAGCATTTTCAGGAATCCGAGCTGAAGCTCTTCTGGTCCTAGTTCAAAGACATCGTTAAACGTCTTGCGGAACGAATTATAATCCTCTTCCGGCAGGCCGGCAATAAGATCGAGATGCTGATCGATTTTCAAGCTATTTTTCACCTTAGATACCGTACGGCTCAGCTTGAAGAAGTTCTGCCTGCGCTGCACCAAATCGTTGGTTGTGTCATTCGTAGATTGAACACCGATCTCAAAGCGGAATGTACCCGGAGGGGCATTCTCCGCCAGATAATCGAGTACTTCTGGACGCATAATGTCCGCAGTAATCTCAAACTGGAACACGGTGCCGCGATGATTCGCAATGAGGAATTCAAAGATTTCCATCGCATAATCACGCTTAATATTAAACGTCCGATCCACGAATTTGATTAGCTTCGCACCGGAGTCGATTAAGTACAGCAGGTCAGACTTGGTACGTTCCATATCAAAATACCGCACACCGACCTCAATACTCGACAAGCAGAATTGGCAGGAGAAAGGGCAGCCTCGGCTCGTTTCGAAGTAAACAACACGATTGGCCAGACTCGGCACATCCTCTGCAAAACGGTGCGGAGACGGGATATCGTCCAGCTTCAGCTTAGGTCTGCCTGGCATCAGTACGACTTCCTCGCCTTTGCGATAAGCCAGTCCGTAAACAAAATGATATTTGCGAGTCGTCGAAATTTCCGTCAGCAGTTGGTGGAACGTCTCTTCGCCCTCACCCATGACAATGAAATCAACCTCTGGAATGCGATTCATCCAGTACTCAGTATCATAAGAGACTTCGGGACCTCCAAGCATGATCAGGAGATCTGGCCGAATCTTTTTGATCATTTTAATAATCGTTATCGTTTCTTCAATGTTCCAAATATAACAAGAAAAACCCAGTACATCCGGGGCCTTTTGGTAAATGTCCGAAACGACGTTCATGACAGGGTCCTTGATCGTATATTCTGTAATTTCAACGTCAAAATCCTTCTCGCAGAACGCTTTTAGATAGCGTAAAGCCAAGGAGGTATGAATGAATTTGGCATTAAGTGTGGATACAAGTACTTTCATTATCAAAAAACCTCGTTCTGTTCTCGTTTATCGTTCAATCTAATTCTACACGAAAACCGAGGAAATACAAAGGTAAGCCCTCCCAAAGAAGACTAAAGAACCATATCATCATCCAACTGTGGGTTCTCATAAGGGAACTGCAAATAGGAGGCTTCCTGAATCGCATTTTTCCACCGTTCGGCATGGGAATACAGCTGATCTTCGACTTCTTGCATTCTTTGTTGCAACTCACCGGTATTTTCAGCGGGGCCACTTTGCAAAGCCTCTTGCAAGCTGGACCGCTCTTCAAACCATTGCGTTAACTGATATAAAAGCATAGGGAATTCCCACCTTTTCTCACATGTAATATTTCAGCATGTAAGTAGAAGTGTTCCCTTTTTGCAAGGTGGGCATACGGATATGTAGGATCTTCCCTCACAGCGTTTCTTTTGCTTTTGCGAACGTGGTATATTGTAAGGTAAATGATCTGACCGGAAGGTAAGCGATCGCAATAGGAGGTCTTTTTTATGCAAAAGAAGCCAGGTAAGTTTCAAGGTCCAAATAAAAATCAGAACCAGAATTCCAAATTCAAGCAAACTACGAATCAGAGCCAGAATCCTACTCCGTCCAAAGGAAACCAAGAGTTGAGCACTCGGCAGTACACCGTTAAGGAGTCCTCTGAGCTACTCCCTTTTTTAATAAAAAAGCTTTCGAGTTTGGGTCGGAATTCGGTTAAAGCCATACTTGCCCGTGGACAAGTCGCAGTGAATGGCAAAGCCGTAACAGCTTACAACTATCCCTTACAGCCAGAGCAAACAGTCACCATTAACAAGGAAAAAATTGCCGAAGATATCCCGCTCGCTGGCATGAGCATTTTGCATGAAGATGAAGATGTGATTGTCATTCAAAAGGATGCCGGGCTATTATCTATCGCCACTAATACCAAAGAAAATGAGATTACTGCCTATCGCCAGCTCACGGCGCATGTTCGAAACCACGATCCGAAGGCTCGGATTTTCGTCGTGCATAGACTGGATCGAGATACCTCCGGCGTGATGATGTTTGCCAAAAACGAGAAGGCTCAACAGCACCTACAGAACACTTGGCAGGAGAGTGTCAAAGAGCGCACTTATGTTGCTTTAGTTGAAGGTATGGTAAAGAAGCCGGAAGGGACCATTTCCTCTTGGCTCAAAGAGCATACGAAGTCGCTGAAAATGTTTTCGACACCGTATCCGAACGATGGGCAGCACGCAGTTACGCATTATAAAACACTGCAAGCGAACAAGAGCTTTTCACTGTTAGAGGTTAATCTCGAAACCGGCCGCAAAAATCAAATCCGCGTGCATATGCAGGACATCGGCCACCCCGTTGTTGGCGATAAGAAATACGGTTCAAAAACGAAGGAAATCGGCCGTCTTGGACTTCATGCGCGTGTGCTTGCCTTTTTGCATCCGACAACGGGTCAGCTGCTGCGATTTGAGACGCATATTCCGAAGGTGTTTTTGAATCCGTTTAAAGAGTTACCAGCGAAGAAATAATTGGCTTTTGGGGAGAGATAAGAGATGCAAATCGTTGTGCTTGATGGCTACACACTAAATCCCGGCGATCTGGACTGGAACAGTTTAAAATCGCTTGGCGAGCTTGTTGTCTATGATCGCACTGCTGAGTCACAGATCCTTGAGCGCGCTACTGATGCAGAGATTATATTGACGAATAAAACCCCGCTATCCGCTCAGATGATTCAACAATTGCCTAAGCTTCGCTATATCGGCGTACTTGCGACCGGATACAATATCGTTGATATTCAGGCAGCCAAGGAGAATGGCATCATTGTCGCTAACGTTCCTGCTTACAGCACGCATTCTGTTGCTCAGCTGGTCTTTGCTTTATTATTGGAGTTTTGCCATCGGGTGCAGCAGCATAGTGACAGCGTACTTAATGGGGATTGGTCTGAGTCGATTGACTTCAGTTACACCCGATCTCCGCTTGTCGAACTAAGTGGCCAAACCATGGGACTGATTGGTCTTGGACAAATCGGCAAACAAACCGCTTTGATTGCGCAGGCAATGGGAATGAGGGTTATCGCAACTGGCAACGGAAGAAATGTCCCTCAACCTGTTGAGGGGATCGAGTGGGTGCAAATCGACGAGCTGCTGCAGCACTCTGATGTCGTTAGTCTTCACTGTCCGCTGACACCGGCAACGAATCAACTGATAGATGCTAATCGGATAGCTCAGATGAAACCGACGGCTATTTTAATCAATACAGCACGAGGTGGACTGCTCAATGAGAAGGATGTCGCTCATGCTTTGAACGAAGGCAGACTAGCAGGCGCTGGTCTCGATGTGCTATCCGTAGAACCACCTCAGCCGGACAATCCTTTGCTGCATGCGAAAAATGTGATCATTACCCCTCATATTGCGTGGGCTACTAAAGAAGCAAGAGCTAGGCTGATGGATACGGCGATAGGGAATGTGCGTGCTTATCTAGATGGGCGTCCGGTGAATGTGATTGGGTAGCGTGTAGGTGAGTGAGTTGAACCCGATAAAATATCCATAAAATATATGGTGTATATCGCTCAATAAGGCGCACACTATTGTTGTTACAAATTAAACGACCAGATAGGTGGGCTAATGTCATGTCAACACACGACCAACAACAAGAAAATCACGCTAAAGATCAAAATGATAACAAACCAAATCATGGTAGCAGAAAAAAGAAGAAGCAAAAATAATGTCATTGTATTATGGGTAGTACTGGCGGTAAGAATAAAAAGCCCGGGGATGCTTTCCCTCGGGCTTTGCTTTGTCTAGTGGGTGTCCACAGCCTTGATATTTGACCGCTTAAGTGTCAGTACACTTAAGCGGTTTTAATTATTTCAGCAATGCCGCATAATCCATCTGCGGCACAAGCCCTTCCTCGGCAGCCCGCTGGAGCAAGGTCAAGACGGCGCCATAGCCGCTCTCTCCTAGATCAGCGGTGAACTCGTTCACGTACAGGTCGATGTGCTGCTGCGCGACCTGCGGGTCCATCTCCTGCGCGTGCGCCATGACGTAGTCGCGCGAAGCTTCCGGATGCGCCCACGCGTACTCGACCGAGGCGCGGGCCCAGCCCGCAAGCGCCTCAAGATCCATGGAGCGCCGTGCAATGATGGCGCCCAGTGGGATCGGCAGGTTGGTGTCCGACTCCCACCAACTGCCCAGATCTGTGAGAAGCGCTAACCCGTAAGACGGGTAAGTGAAGCGCGCTTCATGAATGACGAGGCCGGCGTCGATGAGGCCGTCCCGCACGGCGGGCATGATCTCGTGGAACGGCATGACCACGATTTCACCAACGCCGCCCGGAACGTTCTGTGCCGCCCAGAGGCGGAACAGTAAGTACGCGGTCGAGCGCTCACTCGGCACAGCGACCCGGCGGCCGCTGAGCATAGCCGGGTCCGGCATTGTTCCGGCCGTTTCCGTTCTCCCGGCCGTTCCCTCTGCTCCGCTCTGTTTCATCAGGACCAGCGGTCCGCAGCCTCTGCCCAAGGCGCCGCCGCAGGGCAGCAGTGCGTAATCCTTCAGCACCCAAGGCAATGCTGCATAAGAGATCTTGAGAACATCCGGTCCGCTGCCTTCAGCAGCCAGCTTGTTCGTAATATCGATGTCAGCATATAAGACATCCAGCTCAGGGGCACCTGGGATTAATCCATGCGCCCAAGCATGGAAAACAAATGTATCGTTCGGACAAGGTGAGTACGCGATCTTCATATTAAAGCACCTCCGCTAGGACTGAACTTGCTGCTTCTAAAGCCTTCAAAGCATCACCGATACGCCAAGCGTCTCGGTCGCGAGGACCGATCGCGTTGGAGATCGCGCGGATCTCCAACACAGGCACGCCGCGCTGCTGCGCAGCTGTCGCAATGCCGAAGCCTTCCATGGCTTCGGCAGCCGCTCCAGGCACGCGCGCAGCCAGCTTGGCCGCTGTCGCTGAAGTGCCGGTGGCCGTTGCCACCGTGAGCACTGGCGCCATCTGCGCCTGCAGACCAGCGGCTAACAACGCCGCCGTCACTCGCTCGGCTGCATCTGCGGCAACACCAACGCGCGTCGAGCCGAAGCCAAGCTCGTCCAAGCTGCTGAAGCCATCCAGCAGCTCCACGCCTAGGTCAGCCGCAATGATCTCGCTCGCCACAACAAGCGAGCCGATCTCCGCTTGCCCTACAAATCCGCCGGCAATACCGGCGATAATAATCAAATCATATTCAGCTTTCGCAAGCTCTATCGCTCCATTCACTGCTGCCGCAGCAACTCCAACACCGGCTAAGGCAAATTCGAACCTGCTGTCATGGCCAAGGCCGCGCTGGACTGCATCTCTTTCAGGAGCTACAGCTGTCATTACAAGTACACGCATCGTTGTTTCAATCCCCTTTTAAGATAAATAACCATACGGATATACGATTATTTTACATGACCATGATCAAATAAGAAACTTTCAAGGAATGACCAACTTGTCTTGATCAATTCTATCGAGTTGACAATCCCAACTAATTTAATTATTATCTAATTAGATGTTAATCAAATTAGAAACACATTTAAGGAGGTGCACCCGCCATGCAATTAGATAAAATCATTACCTATCATAAGGCCCTAGCCGACACAACGCGTATACGCATGCTCATTTTACTTGCCGATGGAGAGCTGAACGGTCAAGTTCTGGCCGAGAAACTGGGAGTTACCCCAGCAACCATTACCCATCATGCCGCCAAGCTTCGCGAGGCCAGCCTCATCAATGAGCGTAGAGACAAGAACACGATTTACTTCACTTTAAATGAGTATTTCATTCGTAGTAATGCCACCGCGACGGCTGATCTCATTTTCAAAAATAAGAAAGGAGAGACAGAACCGATGAAGGATGAAGACCTTAAAGACCGAAATCAGAACCTCAAGCAATCTGTCATTCGAAACTTTATCACCTTAGAGGGCAAACTAAAGCATATCCCTGCGCAGCTCAAGAAAAAACTTATCATCCTAGAACATCTAGTAGAACAGCTTGAAAAAGGACGCACCTACACAGAGAAGGAACTGAATGCATTTATTAAGAACTACCATCCTGATTTCGCAACGATTCGACGAGAATTCATCATGCACCAGTTCATGTTTCGCGAGAACGAGATATACGAACTCAATCCAGTTGAGATGTGGGCCAAATGGGAAAACTTATCCTAATTCAAAAATGGATTTATAAAAAAAACGGCGAACTATGAGAGAACAGTGGCATCTCCTGAACCCGTCCGATCAAAATCCCGTACAACATCAAACCGTATCTTTTCCGTTTCCAACAAGTCAAACAAATAAACTGCACTTAGGGGTAAGTTTCGCTCACCCCAAACCGAAAAAAAAGGACGATCCCCGTCGATTACACGACCAGAACTCGTCCTTGCCTTCATGTCCTTATCCTTTTAAAAGAAACGAATTACCATCCTCATCCTTAAATGTGGCAAATGTTCCCCACTGCATCTCGGTTAGCTCCCCTTCAAATTCAACGCCTTTAGACTTCATGTTCGCGTAGGTCGTCTGAATATCATCCGTAACAAAGACGATAGAAGGCTTAAGTTCGGCAAAGTTTTTCATCATGCTCTTCGGATAAATGACTAGTGCGGACTCCGCTCCTTGCGGAGCTACCTCCAGCCAGAAGGAATCCGGACCCATTGGCGTCTCACGAACGACTTCAAATCCAACTTTTTCTGTCCAAAATGTTTTGGCCTTTTGCTGATCCGCCACATAAATGCCAACCGTTGCTATTTTCTGAATCATGAGTGATTCCTCCCTGTTTGTGTTTGTTGATTTAACGCTTGTCTCAGTTGGAATCATAACATTAACTTTCCTTATTCGTCTTGTAAAAATACGAAATTCTTCGATTGCTTCCTTTGCTCGATCCACTCTCTCATTCCGCAGCTACACGTAAGGTATTGGACACGTTACCCAATTAAATTGTCATAATCAGGGCATTCATCCAAGCGCCCTCTAGTTGAATGACATATAGTAATTTTGTGAAGGGAGGGATTGACATGAGTTATGGTTGCGGTCCTGCTGTACCTTATACTGGAACAGCTGTAGTCCTCGTTTTATACATCCTCTTGGTTATCGTTCTTAGTACTTTCGGATTTGGATGGTAATGAAGTAATAAGCGGCTGGGACGATGATTTTACGTTCCAGCCGCTTTGTTATTCACTCCTGTTTAAATCACAAAATAATACCCATTAAAAAAACCAATCGTCACGAAAACCTGTAGAATCATAAACAGCATCATAAAGAAAATTCGGGCATTTTCCCACTTTTCAGTTAACCTTACTAAGTAGAAATAAAGAGGGATACTCACCATCATGTAGCGTACGACGCTTACGAGAAATAAGGGTTGACTTGAAAATGGGATGACGATTAGCATCAAGCCATAAACGAAAAATAGCAGCTCATGCTTATTTGTCAAAAGCTTTTTCAAATGAACAATGAGGTAACTCACAAAAACGATAAATACAGCGGTCGACATGGTAAAAGCAATGAAGCCGTTATCCCAGCCATCCGGCGTGGAGAAGTAAGGCTTTTTCAAATAACCAACATAATTGATAAATGGTATTGTTGTGTAGCGGAACCAGTGCAAGCTCTGCTCATGGAAAGGAGCCAATAAATCACCGGTAATGATTTTCATATGTAGAAGATAAATTCCCATTGGGATCAGGGATAAAATGCTATACACCGACCATTTCAGATAGCGCCAGGTCCATGTGAACCCTTCGTCCATAAACACGGTACCCATCACAAATGCAAGGTTGATGAACCCAGGTACCCTTGTTACGGTGGATAAGCTGGCCGCTATAAAGGCGAGTGCATACTTTTTGCTGCCTGCATAATAGATGGAGGCTGCCGAGAGCAGCAGAAATAGACTCTCTGTGTACGGTAGGGTATAGTAAAGCGACGATGGGTAAATCACAATTAGTAACAGTACAGTTCCCGCCTGACGCTCACTGAGTCCCCGCTGGAGGGCAATAAAATAGATATAAATTAGAGCTCCGAGCAAACATAGATTCGAAACAATCATACCGACTATCGCGGGTTCGAACCAAAAAATTTTGCCAAGCAAGAAAATAAGCAGCGGGAATAATGGAAAGAAAACCCAATTGGCAGCAGTATGTGGTTCGTCCATCCGGAACTTATCATAGCCTTGGGTGGCAATTTTTAAATAGGAATACGTATCAAACTTGATAAAATCCTCTAACTTCAGCTTCTCCGTGGAAGCCAGTTCTCCAGGAAATTTCAGCGTCCACTGGGACAAGGTGCCTGGGATATTCTGCACATATACCGGTACCTGAGAAGATTTACTGAACAAATTCATCCCGATATATCCAGTAAATAACATGAGTGCACGAGAAATAATGACAAGTAAGACAATCGATAGAATCACATTGATCTTTCCTTTTTTTGGCACTTTCTCTTGCAGCAGTTCCATCCTCCATCTCTCCTATCCGAGCATCTTTTATCTTTTCTGTAAATTTACCTGATTTCTCCTCCTTTACCAAGTTAAGGATTCGTAAAGAACTTATTAAAATGGACGTTTATTGGTTAAAAATGTTTAATTTTCGTTAAAAATTAATATTTTACATACATTACGATATAATGAAAGCCATATATCTTCCTTTTAATCCCCTTTGCAGAATGGAGACGAGAATTGTGGTTTATCCCGTTTTGACCATTGTGGTCCCCTGCTATAACGAAGAAGAAGTACTCCCAGAAACAGTATTCCAACTTACCAACGTTTTACAAACTCTCATCTCTGATAAACTAATTGCCACCACAAGCACAGTGCTGTTTGTCGACGATGGCAGCAAGGATGCAACTTGGACGCTTATCGAGCGCTTCCATGCCTCCAGTCCCTTTATTACGGGGCTTAAGCTAGCGAAAAATGCTGGGCATCAAAGCGCTTTGCTTGCCGGGCTTATGAAAGCCAAGACCTATTCGGACTGCGTCGTTTCCATCGATGCCGATCTGCAAGATGACACCAATGTCATTCGCGAGTTTATCGTCAAATTCCATGAAGGATACGATATCGTTTACGGCATCCGTCAGGATCGCTCAGCGGATACGTTTTTCAAGCGAGTCACAGCCCAAGGTTTTTATAAGTTAATGACATCGCTTGGTGTGAAAATTCATTACAATCATGCCGATTTCCGCTTAATGAGTAAGCGTACCCTCGAAAATTTGGAGAAATTTCAAGAGGTTAATTTATTTCTGCGCGGTATGGTGCCTCTACTCGGCTTCCCATCCACTCAGGTCTATTACGACCGTAAAGAGCGTTTTGCCGGAGAATCCAAATATCCGCTTCGCAAAATGCTCGCATTCGCCTTCGATGGCATCACATCGTTCAGTGTAACTCCCATTCGCTTCGTAACCATGATGGGTTTCCTCCTATTCGCACTCAGTGTCGTTGCCGGTTTATACGCAATTGTTGGCAAAATCCTCGGAGCGAACGTTACTGGTTGGACATCGCTTATTCTTTCAGTTTGGTTCATTGGCGGCGTTCAACTTCTCGCTCTCGGCTTAATCGGTGAGTACATAGGTAAAATATATAAAGAGGTGAAGCAGCGTCCGCTTTTCGTCATTGAGAAGGATTTGACAACAGCTGGACAGGATCAGGAAGCGGTCCATACGCCATCCACCCAAGTAAGATCTACCCGGTGATGATTCGATGAACCGGATAAAAACTTTGTTGACTAGCAGCTTCGCGCGCTTCTTACTTGTCGGCCTGTTCAATACGTTGGTTGGTCTTTCCGCCAGCTTTGCTTTCTTTAATCTGTTTCACCTCAATTATTGGATATCTACTTTCGCAGGAAATACCCTAGGCGCTATTGTTAGCTACACGCTGAATCGAACATTTACGTTTCGTTCCAAGGTTAGCGTCGGCAGCAGTTGGTGGAAATTTGCTGTTGTTATTTTGAGCTGTTATGGCCTCTCTTATGGTCTAAGTTGGGCGCTTGCTGAAGCGGCAATGTCCGTCATGCCATCCGTGAGGGTTGATTGGCTGCACAATGCGGCCATTTTGGTTGGGAATGGCTTGTATACGATTGGAAATTATTTGGGACATAAATATTTTACATTCCAAACTCATGGCACGGACAACCCTGGGGTATCCTAATCACCAAGAGGTGATGCCTAATGGCACGAAGAAGAAGCAACCGGGCCATCGTGCCCGGATCGGAGCACGGCCTGGGACTGCTCAAGGCGCAAGTAATGAAGAATCAGGGGTATTCTGTTAACCCCGAAAGACCTGATCTTGTCAAATACGAAGTAGCCCGAACGCTTGGCGTTCCCCTTCAGCAAGGCTACAACGGGCAGCTTAGCTCGGAAGACGCAGGCAAGGTCGGCGGACCGATTGGTGGGGCCATGGTGCGAGAGCTCGTGCGCATGGCGCAGCAGCAGCTCGCGAATCAGCGGCCACCGCAGCGATAGGTTCATGAGAGAAGCCATATTCCGCCGCGGGTGCACATAAACTAGTAGCAAGCTGCTCGCAGCGCTACTTTCTATGTAGAAGTCAGGTGATGATGGCCGATGAATCCCCCAGGCAACCGAACGCCTAAGCCCGATTGGAAAGGGCTGTCGGCGCAAGCCGGCGATGTGCTGGGCCCCGAATTCTGGCAGGATATTGCCAGTATCATCCCGCTAACCGGGCCAAGAGTTGATATGTATGAGACACCACAGGAACTCGTTGTTGTGGCTGAAGTTCCCGGATTGTCTTCACCCGAGCAGATTAAGCTTTCTTTCCGTGACCAATCGCTGCTTATGCGCGGGATGCTCGTTCGGCCCTACCAAGTACTCGATGAGCAAATGCGGTTGTCCGAGCGATACTTCGGTGCATTCGAGAGAGTTTTCCGCCTGCCCGGTAACGCTTTGACCAGTCAAATGCGGGCGCAGTATCACAACGGTTTGCTCATCATTCGAATCCCGCTTGCTCCTCCGGATGGAGAGAAAGTTATTCCTATACAGTTCACGTAATGAGCACACTGTAAGCCAAATAAAGATTACCTTCTAACCGGCCTTTCTGGCCGATTGGTTGGTAATCTTTTTCATATCCAAAAATTAATCTTTAGCAAAATAGAAATGATTCTCCCTTTGTCCCCATATAAATAAAAGAGATCGTTCGGAAATGCAGGATTGGAGGGATTAACTGTGGTGCGCATACAATTTCAATCTATTCATATTGATGGAATCGCGGAAACATCCAGCGTGAATAGGGGTACGAATCGGATCATCGGTAGGCGTCATTCCGAGAAGATTAATCAGGGGCTCGGGGAAATAAGCGGGGAGCACAATGTTATTCTAGGTGGCAAGCATACGGTCCAAGATGGCGACACCTTCGATGTTAAACCATCTACACGGAAGAGCTGAGATTCCTTATGTGGTTTCAAAAAAAGAAAACGTCCCCGCCCAAAACGCAGCCAACTACAGAAGCAGCTAATGCGAAAGTAACACCCCCAGCTAGATCCGAAGCTAGTTCTGGAGCTAGATCCGAAGCGAAAACTGCAGCCATATCTCACGTTCATGAGCAGCATGTTCAGCAATTAGAACGGCGTCTTCGTAAATTGGAAGAAGAATTAGCTGATCTGACTGCCAAACACCCGAAGATACATATCGATACCCTGCATATTCATCAACCCGTTTTAGAAAACCTAACCTTTCGGCTGGATCAACTCGATATCAAGGAACTGAGCGGTTCTTTGAATTTAGGCAACAATTTCGGTGCCAAGCCAAGTGAGAAAAGTGTACCGGTTGATGAAGCTTTTAAACGTGCTCAAGTGTCAAAAGAAAGTAAATCCGCCGGCTCTCATACAGCTGCTGAAGGTGTAGATGCTGCTTCACAAGCTTATGCCGCTCCGAAAACAGAGCGAACCTCGACCGGCTATAAATACACGCCACAGTCCAAATCCTAAAGAGGTGATACAAGGTGTCCTCCTTCATGTCCCCAACGTTCATTATCGGCTCAATCCGCATCGGATCAGTTCAAAGCGCGTCCTGCCTCAATATGGGCAATAATTGGCCGACCGATTTTCAAAGCAATCAGAAAACGGTTCAAGGCTTTGGCGCTGTTGAAGGCGACAACAATCAGTTAGTCGGAACTCGTTCTATGCTGAGCGACTCCGATTTCATTGATATGCTCAATATCGATGATAACGAAACGCCCGAGTGGCTGCAGGAGATGATTGCCAATCAGGCTCAGACATCCGGCTCCCCCCCTGCTCCCGCCAGCCCGCAGGCCGAACCTATGACAAATGCTCCACAAACTGCTGATTAGAGCAGCTGCGGAGCATTCTTTTTTTATACACGGCCAAGGATCAAATCCCCTTTGGTATAAGGTGCATCGATGATGTCATTATCGTAAACTGTGTTGATATTATAAAGCACGTAATTATAATCACCGTTTATTTCTCCAAGTCCGTTGTTCGCTTTCCCACTTGTCGACCAATTCACTTGTGTATTGGTGCCAATAAAGATACCGGATGCATCGGAGATGGAATTCACATGGATAGAATCAAATTCAATGAGCGGCGGCTCAAGCGGGCACGGTAATTTCAGCATGGCATTCACCCACCATTCAACTATGCTTGGTTATTAACAGCTGGTTTAAAATCCTGATCATTAATTGGTGAATCAATAAAGTCGTTGTCATAAATGAAATTTACAATATTGGCGGAGACGGAATTGCCGATCCATTGACCGGTTCCGTAATTGTTTTTGCTGTGTGAATCCCAGCTGGATTGGGCATTTTCACCGATCCCGATGGTTGCATTCGTATTCTGATTATTAATATTAATCATGTTAAAAACGATGGAACTCGGCACACTGCTCACTCCCTGTATTGGATAACTTCAGCTTCTTCTGCCCAGATTGAGGGACTTGGGCCGGAGACTTGTATGTTAGCCTATTCATCCAGAGCCGAAATGGTGCCATAAAAAAAGAACCCTTTCCCTATTTTGGGAAAGAGTCCTCCTTTACCAGAAGAATCCTGGACCGCCGAAGCCGCCATACGGATAACCGCCATAACCAAACCCGCCGCCATATCCAAATCCACCATAAGCATAAGGTGCTGTACCAATCGCTAACAGATCAAACAAAACCAATGGAATAATGGCTTTTACTTGAACTTTTTTGCCTTTTTGTGGAGCAACAATCAACGTGTTACCGCTAATCCGCACCAATTTACCAGTTACGCTAGTACCGTCTTTCTTAAGAGCTACGATATTTTTCCCGATCAATTTCCGAACGTCGTCTTTACGAATTTTGGATGCCACGAACGTCCACCTCCTTCAGCCAACAGAGATACATTGCTCTATAGTGTACGACTGTGTTGGTAACATCGCTTGGATAGCTGTCCATTCTCCGGTAAAAATACGCAGTTGTCCCTCTTAAGGTTCAACGCAAAAAAATTGCCGCATCTCCAGCCCTAAGGCCAAGATAACGACAATTTTATGATAAAAAGTGCTTAAGCTTTACGAATCTTACCCAGCTCTGTGGTAATCGCATCAATTTCGCTAATGCTGAAATTTTCTTTGCTGACGACCAAGTCGTACAAGTCCTTCAAGTCCTCATATACTTCTTGCTTGACGTTCGAGGCTTTAATCGACCCACCGGTAGCCATGCGCAGCTTTCTCTTAATTTCTTCAAACATATATTCCACGTTTTCTTCCGACCAAATATTCAAATCCATAGCTTTATATTCTTCCTTCCTCTAAGCGCGTGTGCCACATTAAGGAGCAAGCTCCCCTTTTGTTATTCTAAAGCACTTATCGGATGTTGTAAAATGAAATCCGTTTACTGATTTATGCAGATTCTGTACTGACGAGGGTCACAAGCGGACGCTGTTGTTCATAGGAATCTAAATCTAAGCTGACACAGATGAGACGGATGTGCTCTTCAGCCAGTTTCCGCGCTTCCTCATAGGATTGTTTAAACTGAATACAATACGAAATTAGGCCATGTAAGGACATAAACAAATTCCAAGGAAGCGTAAACTTCCTGCTCTCGGCTCCCGGTTGATCGCCCATCACATTACGGATGACAATAGCAAACATTTCCAAGGATTGAGCTTGTTCGGTACGCGAATATTGCTGCAGTTCTGGCTCGTTAATCATGAACATCATTTCGTAATGATGTGGATTGTTCAAACCAAACCATACGAATTCCATCATCAACTTTTGAAGCAGATTCACGCTAAACCCTTGCTCACGAACAATCATTTCCCGCTGACGCTGTATTAATTCCGAGAAATCTTCCTTAATTAACGCATAAAACAGTTCAGCTTTCTCATTAAAATGGTAATATAACGCACCATGGCTGTACCCCATTGCTTTTGCGATGCTGCGCATCGTTAAAGCGCGATAGCCAAAAGTAGCGAATAATTCCCGCGCTTCCGCAAGTATTCGTTCTCTGCTAAGCTCTTGCGCGACTGCCTTCCTAGCCATTCCTATCCCTCCGCATCCTTAGCTTCTATGAAATTAGTTGTGCCTTGTAGCCTGAGCCTGCCTATTCCGGCAAGCTCTTATGAACCAAGTATTCGTTCTCTCCTGCAATAACAATGCCTTGACCTTGTGTAAAATCTGTTGCCCAGTTGATAAATGCTTCTGCTGCCGCTGCCAAAGGATAACATGCTACAGTCACTTTATCCGTAAACTGAATGTCCCCAAGGAGCATCCCCTGACTTCTTAGCTCGTTCTCGAGTTTGCCATACCACGTATAATCCACCTCAATCAGCACTTGCTGATGATTGACTTTATAAATTGGCTGTCCTGCTTCAATGCCTACCACGGCTCCATCCGTATAAGCTCGAATGAGTCCGCCCGCGCCAAGCATGATGCCGCCGAAATAACGGGTAACGACAATCACGATATTCTTAAGTCCTTGATGCTTAATCACTTCCAGAATCGGCTTTCCTGCTGTACCGCTCGGTTCCCCATCATCAGACTGCTTTTGAATCTGATCATTTTCTCCGATGACATAGGCGCTGCAATTATGTGTTGCCGACCTGTGTTCCTTCTTGATTGCTTCAATAAATTGGGTAGCTTCTTCTTCTGACTCTACCGGTTTGGCATGACCGATGAAACGCGACTTCTTGATGATGATTTCCGACGATCCGTACGATTGGATAGTTTTGAAATGTGCTAGCATAGCCGACCTTTCTTGGTAGAAGGAAACATCTGTTTCATTATATTCTACACACATCCTTTGACTTCGACAATATAGAAAGAAAATTTACCACATAAATAATGGAAATTATCCATGGAAAAAACGACCAATCCGATAGGATTGATCGTTTCCTGCTTGGCATTATGAATTAATTCTGCAAGCGTGCTTCAAGCTCAGCTTTTTCCTTTTCATAACCCGGTTTGCCTAAGAGAGCAAACATGTTCTTTTTATAAGCTTCAACACCTGGTTGGTCAAAAGGATTCACACCCATTAGGTAACCGCTGATACCGCATGCTTTTTCGAAGAAATACACCATATATCCGAAGGAGTAAGGCGTCATATCCGGCAGCGTTACAATCAGGTTCGGTACGTTACCGTCCGTGTGAGCAAGCATCGTACCTTGGAAAGCTTTTTTATTCACGAAATCCATCGTTTTCCCGCTCAGGAAGTTGAGTCCGTCCAAATCGTCAGGATCTGTGCCAATCGTAATATGATCAGCCACTTGATCCACTTGAATGACCGTTTCAAACAGAATCCGGTTGCCATCTTGAACGAACTGACCCATGGAGTGCAAATCCGTCGAGAAGTCTACCGATGCTGGATAAATTCCTTTGTAATCTTTGCCTTCGCTTTCACCGAACAGCTGCTTCCACCATTCCGATACGAAATGCAGGGAAGGCTCGTAGTTGACGAGAATTTCGATCGTTTTCCCTTTGCGGTAGAGCGAATTTCGAACAGCAGCATATTGATAAGCTTGATTCTCGGCTAGCTTCGGATTAGAGAACTCGTGCTGAGCATCCGCCGCGCCTTTCATAATTGCTTCCACATCAATGCCTGCTGTCGCAATTGGCAATAAACCAACAGCTGTTAATACCGAATAACGTCCGCCTACATCATCTGGAATGACAAAAGTTTCGTAACCTTCTGCTGTAGCGAGTGTTTTGAGCGCACCCTTCTCTTGATCCGTTGTCGCATAGATACGTTTGCGCGCAGCTTCTTTTCCATATTTCTTCTCTAACAATTCACGGAAAATACGGAAAGCAATCGCTGGCTCTGTTGTTGTACCGGACTTCGAGATCACATTGACTGAGAAATCTTTGCCTTCAAGCAGTTGAAGCAAATGCGTAACATATGTAGAACTGATGTTATTTCCTACGAAATAGATCTCAGGCGTCTTACGTTTATCTTTTGGCAAAATATTATAAAAAGAATGAGACAACATTTCCAGCGCAGCACGCGCGCCCAGATAGGAGCCGCCGATACCGATCACAACAAGCGCCTCGGAGTCGGATTGAATTTGTTTAGCGGAAGCCTGAATACGAGCGAATTCCTCACGATTATAATTTTCAGGAAGATCAACCCACCCTAAATAATCGGAACCTGCACCCGTTTTGTTATGCAGCTGTTCATGAGCTAGCTCCACTTGAGCCGCCAAATAATCAACCTCATGCTGGGATAAAAAGGATAGTGCTTTACTGTAATCAAATTGTAGTTTCTTACTCACTATGTTCGCCTCCATCTCTATTTTTTTCCTTTTCCTAGCATACTTATTTGCCTGTCTAAAAGCAAGTAAGCGATCCTATATTAAATGATATTCAACGATGAGCGATCGCGTAAGCGGAGAGACTTTGGTCGGAGGGCCAAAGGTCCCTATAAAGTAATTCACAGGTATTAATTCCCATGCTAAAATGAAGTCAAGAGGTGAAGGACATGAAACGTATCGGCTTTATTGGACTTGGCACAATGGGCAAACCCATGGCTGCTAACCTTATTCAAAAAGGTTTTATGGTAACTGTATATAACCGGACTGCTGAAAAAGCGGACGAGCTCGCCCATCTTGGTGCCGAAGTAGGTTTGAGCCCTGCTGAAGTAGCTCGCAGTTCGGATGTTCTGATTACAATGCTCAGCAATGATGCTTCACTATTAGAAACGTTCTACAGTGAGCAGGGCATTCTGAGTGGCATTCATCCCGCACTCACGATTATAGATTCCAGTACCGTTTCCCCGCAAACAAGTCAAAAGCTGGCTGAGGAGCTCGCGGCACATTTCGTCGACTTCCTTGACGCGCCTGTCACAGGCAGTAAACCAGCTGCCGAAGCAGGCACACTTACTTTCATGGTCGGCGGCAGCCAAGAAGTGTTCGACGAGCATCAAGATGTATTCCTCGCACTTGGTACCAAAGCACTTTACCTCGGGCCGAGTGGCTCCGGTTCGTTCGCCAAGCTTGCCCACAACACGATGGTGGGCATTAATTTAGCCGGCTTAGCCGAAGGCTTATCGATAGCGGTCAAAGCAGGGGTGAATCCTGCTCAATTTTTAGAGATTGTTCGCTCCGGCGGAGCGAACAGCAAGATGGTAGAGCTGAAAGGCGATAAGATTATCGATCGCGATTTCAGCAACCAATTCTCCCTGAAGCTGATGCTGAAGGATTTGCAGCTTGCTCAGGAAATTTCGGGCAAGTTCCAACTGCCGACTCCTATGCTGCAATCGGCTGCCAACTTATTTCAAATTGGCCTAAGTAAAGGCCTGGGTGAAGAAGATTTAAGCTCTGTCATCCAGTGTTATGAAGAATGGATGGGGCAACAGGTCGTTCGACCTAGCGAGCCAGTCGTTGCTGCCGAGAAACCGGTATCGCCGCTTTCTGGCCGCGAACGCCGCCGGAACACGCGCGTGAAGCTGGACATTAGCCTGAAACTGTCCATTTACCAATGGGAGCAGGAAGGTTCCTTCTCCGGCCAAAACATCGACGGCACCCTCTTCGACTTGTCCGAGAGCGGTCTACAGATCACATCTGCCGCCCCGCTTGCGCCGGACATGTTCATCGTCATCCACTTCCCGCAGGAAGCGGAGCTGCCGCCCATCACCGCTCGCGTGATTCGCATCGAATCCGAAGGCCGCAACTTCCGTTATGGCTGCATGCTTTCAGCCTTGCCGCCTTATGTGCGGATTAAGCTGGAGCAGTATATTGAGGATCATATTCAGTATGCACTGTAGGAGATATATTTTCCCCGCCCCTAGCTGTAGGGGAATTCAACCGATGAGATTACATCTACGCTGACGCATGAAGAACATGCCGTCTTTCCCTTTTGGGAGAGGCGGTATTTTTATTTTCCAGGGAGGTTGGACGCAATAGATTTTCATAGAGAACATGAAAATTTTGTTAGCTATCATGAGAAGCGACGGACGGGAGAGCGTCTGCGCCGATTAAAAGATGGACATGGCTATGCTGAAAAACAATTTATGCAGTATATCTGGTGGCCCATCATTGGGCATTTTCGCCATCTTCATCCCGAGTATGAAGTAAGAGATTTTCAAGACAACACAAGGTTCGTTGACTTCGTTTATTTGCGTCCACCGCATCGGATTTGTATCGAGATCGACGGGTATGGTCCACATGCGAGAGATGTTGACCGCACTCGTTTCGGGGATAACCTGATGCGGCAGAATCAGTTGGTTCTGGACGAATGGAAGGTTTTTCGGTTCTCACTCGATGATATCACCCAGCATCCGCGACGCTGCCAACAAGTCGTCCTCAACATCATGGGGAGATGGTATGGTGATCAAACTCCACTTTCTTCACTCACGCATCGGGAAAAAGAAATCGCTAGCCTTGCTGCAATTACCATTGATCCGCTTAAACCGCGTGTAGTAGCTGACCATCTCGGAATCCGTGTTGAACACGCACGAAAGTGGCTTCATAGCCTGCACAGGAAAGGAATAATAATGCCAGTCAGTGGGGAGCAGAGAATTCGCTCGTACATTTTGGATCCAGGAGGGCGGAAATATTTCGTATAGGCTAATTTAGAAGGGGTGACGGCATTGGTGCTCCAGAATAGAAGTCTTTGGAGACTTCTATTTGCACCAATTCACGGTTTTAAGTGAAAATAGAAGCCTCTAGAGACTTCTATTTGTTAAAAAAGTGGCGCCAGATTGGAATATTGGTGTAAATAAGAGCCTTTGGAGGCTTCTATTTTCCTCCGGTGAAGAGAAAATGACTAAATAAGAGTCCCACGGGACTCTTATTTAGGTGCGAGATGAAGAGTTACTAGCGTAGACTGGTGATTATCAAAGATTGTTGAGCATTCAGCAGCTTACTGCTGCCCGGACGCTTTCCTAAGCTCGTCTGCCAAACGGTGAAACTCCACTCTAGCTTCTGCATCCTCTGTGCTCATCCAAGCAGCGAATAAAAAGTTAATAATCTTATTCGCATCATCAGAACTCATCATATCCCCCCCTTTCCTCCTCTATCTGATCAAAACGTGTGTGTTCGCTCCCTTCAATAATTCGAATCAGCTTGACCGCGTACTGCGGATCCGTCGCATAACCTGCCCGCTGCAGCTCCTGGCTTGCGCACCTGTAGTCCCTCTCATTTATCACATTCGCGTTTCTAGGATTGCCAGCAAGCAGCAGCGAATGATCACTGACGCTATCGCACCAACTGTCATAAACACGAAAACCGTTTACAATTTGTATCCACTTGCCGTTTATGAATTCTTTCGTAACTTGCAGCTGCCCGGGAGTTGAGCGACCCCAGCCACTTTCCAGAATAGCCTGCGCGATGGTAACACTAGCTAAAATACCAAACTCCTGCATATCCGCTTGTGCAGCTGGAGCTAATTGATCAATAAAGCTTTCTTTGCTCATAACCCTTCCTCCTTGCCTCGCAGCACTTGAATCATCTGCTTCAAAAAGCTGGGCAGCGGCAGCCCTAATCGCCCATAATTTTCAGTAATTGAAATAAACTCATTCGCCAAATAAAAATAAATCGCGCCCGTCATCATCAAGTCTGTATCCATCAGAGTATCCATGCGATGCGCCAACATAATGACGAGAAGCATTAGTCCTTTGCGGGTAAGGCCCCAGTAGCCAACTTGACTATTAAGGCCATGTTGCTCCTTCATCGAGGCGGCAATGCCCGTTACATAATCGACGAGTATCGCCATGAGAAATAGGCTAAGCAGTTCATTCCACTCGCCAAAGGCATAGGTCGCGAGCGCGCCAAACGTAGCTGAAATCAGGTTAAAAACGATTTGATTCATTCGTTTTTGCTCCTTTCTATGAATGCAATATTTTCTATACTGACAGTTCGCCTTCACTGGCTTAGTCATTACTCCGTTGATGCCCGGCTTTCCAAGTTCCATCCGTCATCAATTCTCTTTGACAAAAGAAACCTCAATTATGAAATTTGTGTTGATGTGTGTACGCCAGCCATAAGAGGTACCGTGCCTTGCGGAGCTGCAGCTGCTCCCGTTAAAGTAACGGTCAGAATCCCCGTGTACAAATCCCCTGAGCGCATCGTTGCGCTGGAATTAATCACCGTTAACCACCTGCCTCCAACGCCTCCCAATGGTAATTTAGCTTGTTCAGCCAGTCCCAGCAGTAATAATTGAGCGGCCAACTGATACTCATTTGCCGACCTCGCAGCAATCTGCCCAACGAATTGTTTCGTAAGGTGGCAAGCATCTCTTGACTCCGACGCACTCTGTACGCTCAAACACTGCCATGAGACGCTAGGTCGACACGTACCGTTGAATCCACGGTATACGCGCCACTGCGAGCCTAAAGCGCGAGCCTAAAGCCGCTTCCGTAAATACGCATATAGCCTTCAGCCAAGCTTCTTGCACAGGCTTTACTTGCCGAAGGATCAGAACAGATTTTATGATGCACCTCCCTGCCGCATCCTTGTCCTGCACAGCAGGCAACGTAGTAATTTGCACTGTGTAGGTTTGCCCGTCCACCTCGATGACACCGTCCACTGGGTTGAGCAGCCTGTTCATAGTACTCCAGATGTAATCTTGCGCCCCCGCCGATGTCGCGCTTCTCACATGTAAGCTCAGCTTGCGCCAGCTACCCGGCGCGTCCAGCTTGAACTCTGCGTTGCCACCAACGTGGGTGAGCCAGATGGCCTCATCAGGGGTCTGCGGAACACTGTCCACGAACATGTCTCTCCCGAGTGTTCCCACACCTTCAAACTGAAGATATAGCGCTAGTTGATTAGCCATGTTAATCATTCACTTTTCTTACCTCCTTTCCGCTTACTACAAATCCTTAAGTGTTGAATGTTGAGTATTGAATATTCACTGTTTTGAATTTCAAAACATTTTTTCTTTTCAAAACACACACTATCTAAAAGTCCTAACTACCACTCGTTTCACTCCTTCCATTCGTCCCCTAATCAGCCCTCTCACAGATCTGCTCAATCTGGACATTATCCCTTCCATCCTTTTCAGCATAATCACCTCCCTCACTACTCTACACAACGATCTTACCACGGTGCCAATCTAACGAACTGCCAACAAGCGGCCAACTTACGGTCACACTCCCTTAGCTCTTTATATGCCTTTAATATACATTTACTTCCCACATCCGATCGCCCTCCTAAGTCCCATACCAACATTGCTCCTTAAGAAAGAATCACCTCTAGCCGCAGCATGTAAGCCAGCTTAGCTATCGCCTTAGCCTTTACCCGGCGATACGTGCGCTCGCTCAAATTCAGCTCATGAAACAGTAAGAAATCGAACAACTTGTCCCTTTGCAAATAACGTTTGCTGATCATTTCCCGTTCAAGTTCATCAAGCAGCAACAATGCCTGCTCTACCTCAGCGCATAATCCAACCAGTTGTTCCTCCGTATCGGACAGGTACACAGCTGCCTGTTCCTTCACCTTGAGCACCTGATTCGAGCCCGAAATCGCTCCTCTCTCTCTCCGCACATACCCGATCAACCGGTACATACGAACCGTTTCGAGTACATCTTCCACCTGCTTGCGCGTTGCCCGACGATCAATTTGTTCTTGCTCTATGTGTAAAATACGTTCCACCATTCTCCGATCATCTCCTAAAATTTGTCGTTTTGAATTTCTAAACAAATCATACGTCTTCTTGTTTAAAAATTCAACACAAAATGTTTTGAAAATCAAAACTTTCTTGCTGAACCCTCTTGTTTTTTGCATCACCAACCCTTTACAATAGAAACAGGTGATGAAGCGATGAAAGATATGGTGCAATTCGGCATTCGAATCCGGCATTTGCGTCAGCAGAACAATTTCTCCCTTAGAGAACTCGGAGAAAGATCCGGTGTCAGTTATTCGTTTATTAACTCCATAGAAAATAACCGCTTCAATCCATCCAGGGAAACGGTTATCGCCTTAGCCGATGCACTTACTAGCTCGGAGAAGGATGATCTTCTACTGCTCGCAGGATTTGCTCCAACGGAAGAAGTGGCGCTAGAAGGACCATTTGGCCCGAGCAGTTCCGCGGAAGTCGATGATCCTGAAGTCAGTTTATTTTTCAAAGATTTCAAAAATGCGCCCAAAGAGCGCAGGGACGAAATGCTTCGCTTCTGGAACTTCATCAAAGAACAGCAGATGACCCGCAATCCGGACAGTTAGCCCTAACTTATCCTTTTACAATAAAGCCAAGCCCTAGCGGGCTTTTCTTTACCTCAATTAAACGAACATATATTCCTATATGGAGGCGTTTGTCCTGTTCACTCACTACCAAACCACCCCTCTGGAACAATGGGTCGAAGCTTTATATCTCCAACATGATATCACAGAGCCAACTCAGCTAAGCATGACTAGTTTGGCTGCTAAACTGAATATTTGGGTTTATGCGATGGATATGAGCAGCATGGCTGTTGAAAATAACGGACAATTCAGCATCAATGTAGACCGGCGATTATCTGCCAAAGAGCAGTGGGAAGACTTCCTTCATGAGCTTTGTCATGTGCTTCGCCATTCCGGCAACCAAATGATCATGCCAGATCGCTATGTCGATTGGCAGGAGCAGGACGCATCGGCCTTCCAGCTTTACGCGGCAATACCTATTTCTATGCTAAAGAAACTGCCGCTGCCCGAGCAAAAGAACGAAATGATTGCCCTTCTCTCCGAAGAATTTCAAGTAACCCATCGGCTTGCAGCAGCGCGCATTGAACAAATTCAACGGCGCGTCCTACAAGGCATTTTGGATCATGAATACCAACTGTTTACACAAAGCCAAGCTAGCAAGTACAATCCAGACAATTGGTCCGATGCCACTCGTCTTATCATGGACAAGCTGGAGCATCTGAAGCAAAAAGGAGCACCCTCTGATGGCTAAGCTGACTGTTTTTTATGACTTCCACGAAGAGCGCATCCAGCCATTTCTCATGGCGCTGCGTTTTCGGCCTCAAGAGCTAGATTGGAACAAGACTTCGATGTATGTGCCATTAACGGCTCCGTTTCAGCAGCTTAAAATGGAAGAAATCCCCGACCTAGAGGCAGGAATAACTGTCTTGCTAGATGACCTTGTCGTCAATCCAAGACACCCCCAATGCATTGGCGTCAGCCTCGCTAGGATTAAGCAGCGACATATGTCGCTTCCACCAGATACGCTACAAAGCATCCTGCAGCTATGGATACGCATGAGTGACATCGAAGAAGTATTGCAGATGGATACCCGCTCTCTCTACCCCTGGACTTCCGATTAAATCAGCCCAAATGATAAATTTAATAAGCGCGGAAAACGCGCCTATTTGCTCGAGCTCTGTGCCTAAAAAAAATCCCATACTCCCATCGAACAATTGTCCGATAGAAGTATGGGATCTGCGGGGATATCTCTTCCCTTAATTACTCATGAATATAAGAGCAAATATAATCACTAACTGTTTTCACTTCGAGCTTGAATTTTGCATTGGCAGGAACAGTGAATTCACCTTGGCCACTAATAGTAATCCATTCGCTGCTGCCTGGAAGCAATACGTTCAACTCTCCAGCTTGGATTTCCATGATTTCTTTCACATCGGTTCCGAATTCGTACTCACCCGGGAGCAAAATGCCGAGTGTTTTTTTGGTGCCATCAGCGAATTGAACGGTGCGGCTAGTTACTTTACCGTCGAAATAAACGTTGGCTTTCGTTAATACAGTTACATTTTCAAAGCTAGACATGGTAATTGGTTCCCCCTCTAAAATAACTAAGAATAAATGCTGAGCCCACGCTAAGGTGGGCTCAAGGTGCTGTTAATTTATTACGACAATAGAGCTTTCACTCTAGCTGCTACGTTCTCTGGGTAGAATCCGTACTCTTTGAGAACCAAATCCCCTGGTGCGGATGCTCCAAATGTAGAGATACCCAGGATGGATCCTTGGTCGCCAACGTAACGTTCCCAACCAAGTGGGTAAGCCATCTCGACAGCTAGACGCTTCTTCACTTCTGGCAGAATGACAGAGTCTTTATATTCTTTGGACTGTTTCTCGAACAGCTCCAAGCTTGGCAAGCTGACGACACGAACGTTAATGCCATCGGCTTCAAGAAGCTTTTGCGCCGCGACAGCCAATTGTACTTCGGAACCTGTTGCCAGAATTTGTGCATCCGGCTTGCCGTTCGCTGCATCGGATACAACGTACCCGCCTTTGCTTAGGTTTTCTTTCGCGCCTTGAACAGTTCCTTCAAGAATCGGCAGGTTTTGACGAGTCAATACGAGAGCAACTGGCCCCTTAGCTTGAGAAATTGCATATCGCCATGCTTCTGATGTTTCGTTCCCATCTGCAGGGCGAATAACGGTGATGCCCGGAATGACGCGAAGCGCTGGCAGTTGTTCAACCGGCTCATGCGTCGGTCCATCTTCACCAACAGCGATACTGTCATGTGTCAGAACGTAGATAACCGGAAGCTGCATAAGTGCTGCCAGACGAATCGATGCACGCAGGTAGTCGGAGAATACGAAGAATGTAGCTCCATAAACTTTAACACCGCCATGCAGAGCCATACCGTTCATCGCTGTACCCATACCGAATTCACGAACACCAAACCATAAATTGCGGCCTGCATAGTTGCTAGCGCTGTAGTTGGATTCGCCTTTGATCATGGTGTTGTTGGAGCTTGCCAGATCCGCGGAGCCACCAATCAATTGCGGCAAATTAGGTGCAATCGCGTTGATTGCATTACCGGAAGCAACACGAGTAGCCATTGGCTTGTCTGATGTGCTGTAAACCGGAAGATCTGCGTCCCAGCCTGCTGGCAATTCATTATTCACAGCCGCGCTGAACTGGTTACCGAGTTCTGGATATGCTTTGATGTAGTCATTCAACAGGTTGCTCCAAGCTTGTTCAGCTGCAGCGCCTTCTTTTTGAATTTCTGCGTAGTGCGCTCTAACTTCGTCCGGAACTAAGAAGTCCGGCTCTTCTGGCCAGCCGTAAGCTTGCTTCGTCAGCTTCACTTCTTCGCCGCCAAGCGGAGAACCGTGAGGTCCAACGTGTCCGCCTTTGCCGCCTTTGTTCGGGCTGCCGAAACCGATTGTCGTTTTCACTTCAATCAAAGTTGGGCGCGTTGTATCAGCTTTCGCTTCAGCAATGGCTTTGGAAATCGCCGCAAGATCATTCTGCTCTTCTACGCGCAGCACTTGCCAACCGTATGCTTCAAAACGCTTCTCAACGTTCTCGGAAAATGCCATATTTAGCTCGCCATCCAGCGAGATATCATTGGAATCGTACAGCATGATTAATTTGCCCAATTTAAGGTGAGCAGCCAAGGAAACCGCTTCAGATGAAACGCCTTCCATCATATCGCCATCACCACAGATTGCGTATGTATAGTGATCGATTACAGGGAAATTCTCTTTATTGTAAGTCTCTCTCAGGTGAGCTTCCGCCATAGCCATACCAACTGCCATACCAATACCTTGTCCAAGTGGACCCGTCGTTGCGTCAACACCTGCTGTATGACCGTATTCCGGATGCCCTGGCGTTTTGCTTCCCCATTGGCGGAAGTTTTTGATCTCTTCCATTGGCAGGTCGTATCCGCAAAGGTGAAGCAGGCTGTATAGCAGCATGGATCCGTGGCCAGCAGAAAGCACAAAGCGGTCACGATTGACCCATTTAGGATTAGATGGATTGTGCTTCATATGCTGCTTCCACAGCACGTAAGCCATTGGAGCAGCCCCCATGACCATACCTGGGTGACCTGATTTGGCTTTCTCAACGGCATCGATACCCAAAGTACGGATCGTGTCGACCGCTAATTGTTCAATTGTTTTGTTTGTTACTGTCATTCGAAAATTCCCTCCTATATTTCTGTATTTTCGTCAATCAATGACTTGTACATACAAGTGACTATTCTCGCTTGCATTATTGTACCATTTGCTTTAAGGCTTTGCCACAATAACTCACTAAAACCTCATCAGTTGTCTCTTACAAAATAGGCTGCATCCAGCAACGGACACAGCCTATGTCTATACTTAGTTAAATACAACTGTCTTATTATTATGCACAATAATTCGATCTTCTACATGCCATGCTACCGCTCTTGCAAGGACGATCCGTTCAATATGTCGACCGATTCTCTTCAAATCTTCGACGTTATCACGGTGGCTTACCCTTTGAACGTCTTGTTCAATAATCGGGCCGCCATCCAATTCATCGGTCACATAATGTGCGGTAGCGCCTATGATTTTCACCCCTCGATTATGCGCTTGCGCATAAGGCTTCCCGCCGACAAAGGCAGGCAAGAAGGAGTGATGGATATTAATAATACGGTTAGCGTAGTGTTTAATAAATGAAGGCGAAACGATCTGCATATAGCGAGCCAATACGATCGCATCCACATTGTCTCCAACGACTTCAAGCTGACGACGCTCGGCTTCTGCCTTCGTATCTGCGGTAACCGGAATATGGTGATAAGGAATTCCGAAAGGCTCGACCAGCGACTGCATGTCCGGATGGTTACTAATGACCATCGCGATATCTGCGTTGAGATCTCCTGCACGCCAGTGCCAAAGCAGTTCAAGTAAAGCATGATCTTCCTTCGATACGAAAATAGCGATGCGCTTCTTGTGGCTGGCAAGAGAAAGGCTCCAATCCATGGAGAACTTGTCCGCAACGACAGAGAAATCCTTTCTCAACTGGTCAACCCGACTCCCAAGCTCCGTTAAATCGAACTCGATCCGGATGAAAAACATGCCGCCTTCAGGATCCATTGTGTATTGATCGGATTGTACGATATTCGCACCATATTCAAACAAAAATTGCGAGACCGCCGCGACGATTCCCGGCTGATCCGGACAAGAGATCAGCATTCTCGCCCTATTCTCCATTACGCTCTCCTTGCGTAATAAGTTATTCGTACTTCCCTGTTCCATGTTAATCCCCCTAATAGCTTTAACTTTCTGTAAGAAAGTTTTCTTTTTAATTTGCTGTCATTCTATTAAGCCTTCTTGAGTATATCTTTACCTGCGAGCCAAACGATCAATCGTTGATTAATCTGCTCCTCGCTAAGATCAGAGAAAAGATTCTCTTCGTGTAGAATATCATACAATCGCTCCAGCGGCTCACGTCCGTCCGCTTTCTTGGCTTTGGCATCATTTTTCAACAATTCCCAAGTATTCAGAACGAAATCACGGTGATGAATCTCTTTTTTGGCTAACAAAAAGTCAATTCGCTCTACATGATCCAAGAATTCGCTGCCAAAACGTCCATTAAGGTTACCGGACAACAGCGCTATTTCTGCTTCGTACATCGGCCGCTGTGATTTGTCTTCTTTACCGATCCAAGGAGTCTCAAGAATCATAGGCAAATGCTGCAGCTTCTCATGGTTGGCAACATTATTCATAGCCTCAAAACCAATCCAACCTGAGCCAAGAGGCGCATGACGGTCCTTGCTGGCTCCGCGAGGATTTTTACTATCATTCAAGTGAATAACACCAAGCTTTTCTAGACCGATTACTTTGTCGAAATGATGCAGAACGCCGTCAAGGTCGTTCACAATATCATACCCAGCGTCATGAATATGGCAAGTGTCCAAACAAACGGATAATTTGTTGTTGAACTCTACTTGTTCCATAATTTCAGCTAATTCCTCAAAGCTGCGGCCAATCTCCGTCCCTTTGCCAGCCATTGTTTCCAGCGCGATGTTCACATTCGTATCTTTAACTCCTGCAAGTACTTCGTTCAGACCTTCCGCGATTCTGGCAATGCCATACTCCGCATCTTTGTCTGTGTAAGCCCCAGGATGAAGAACGATATTGCGAACGCCAATATAGTCTGTCCGACGAATTTCTTCCTGAAGGAAACGTACAGCTAGCTCAAAGGTATCGTCTTTATAAGAACCTAGATTAATAATGTAGGGAGCATGTACAACGATTTCGTTCATCGCATGCTTCTCCATCACAGCCTTACCTTCTTCGATAAATTGCTCTTCAATCGGTTTGCGGCGCGTATTTTGCGGGGCACCTGTGTATATCATAAATGTGGAAGAACCGTATGTGACTGCCTCTTCTGCTGCATTTAACAAGCCTTTATCTGAGAACGAAACGTGCGAGCCAATTTTGGGCATAATCGATAACTCCTTTGTGTGTGTCTACTACGCAACAACTTAGGTATGGAAGACCAAAGTAGCTACGTCTACTACCTTTCTATTTTACTAGGATTGTCGCAAGAAATCTAGAAATAAGGTATAATTCTTATGAGTTATTGATGCAGGCTAGTGAGGTGACAAATAAATGGCAAATGATTTTTTCATGTGGTTCATCATTTTCTGGGTATGTGTCCTGCTTTTGTTCATGTCCATTGGCGGTTATTTCATGTTCCGGAAGTTCCTTAAGGTGCTGCCCAAGGAAGATGGCAAATCGAAGCTGGATTGGCAAAATCATTATGTGGATAGTTCGCGGCACTTATGGACTGAGGACTCCAAAGCATTTCTTGATCAATTGGTATCACCTGTTCCGACAGCCTTTAGAGATATTGCCAAACATTCCATCGCAGCTCGTATTGGACAGGTTGCTTTAGAGGCGCAAGCAAATGAAGTAACACGTGACCACTGTATTCAGGGTTACATTCTTGCAACACCGCGGCGAGACTATAAGAGCTTGACTAGCTTTCTCGAAAAGCAGGAGATTGACTATAGTGCGCATAAGCATTTGCTGCAATAATTAAAAAAAGCCATTCCGCTTTATTAAGTAAGAGGAAGGCTTTTTTTACATGTATTTTGAAAACGCTTACCATTATGACCAAAAAAAACCGTCTTACACCACCCTAAGGCTAGATAGACAAGGGCAAGGCAAAATCGGAATAGCACTTATGGGGACTGCTTATAATTTCTATACTTAACCTGTTCTCTTCCGTGGATGCACACGTTTTGCAGAGACATAGTGGAATCGTTGTATGATAGAAGCCCGTCTTAAATATTTGATCTGAATTACTTCTACCTATAATTGAACTACATTGAATACAATATACGATATCCGAATTCATGATATTCCTCCCCCTTGCGTGCTCAAAATGTCGTATGTTGTTACATTCTGTATATATCTTGATTATAAGATACGTTTTGTAACATTGCAAGGGGGTGAATTCATTTTTTCGTGTATGGATACAGAAATTATGTATTCGCATATTTTTATTCGACATTCATTGGTTTTTATACTAACCTTATGAGAGCAACAAACGGATTAGCACAAGCAGAGCGGCTTTATTTCTCCCTCAACAAATCAAATCAACTGTATTTACAGCTGAAGAAGGTTCTGAGGTGTAGCTTTTAGAAAGCTTAACGTATTCCGTATTCTGTGTGACCGCAAGTTGATTGATGGCATAGAGCATTTCAGAATCCACATGATCCTCAGATTGAATAGCTGCTTTATAGATGTATTCATTATCGTTATTACTTTCTAGTTCTATGCTGCCATTCACTTGAAATGATTGACCGAAAATCGTAAATTCAAAACCGTAGGTGACTTGATGGCTGGTTGGTAAACATAGGGGACTAGCAAATGTGAATTGGGACTTTTCAAGTGCTGTAATTTCGATTAGTGCATATTTACTATTAATGAGTTGATTTCGAATTCGAATAATATTCAACTTTCCATCAAGTGGTACGACTAATGATAATTTACTTTTTCTCTCCAACGCCAATTGCCTCATCCCTCCTTTTTGTTACATCTTGTATCTAGTCAATGAATCTCTGCTTTGTTATAATAGTTGTCTGTATATAGCCGGAAACACAGTGGTAATAATGTTAAAGAATAATTAAACAGTGAGGAATGATCACGCTGAAATATGGAGATCGCATTGCCCTTTTACGCGAAAAAAGAGGATTAACGCAAGAAGAACTTTCCAATAAAATTGGCATATCTAGAGCAGCCCTTTCTCACTACGAAACCAATCGACGTGAACCGGACTATGAAACGATTAACAAGATCGCCAATTTTTTTAATGTTACTGTTGATTATTTGCTTGGCCGGACTGACCAGCCGCAAACGGTTCTTGATCATGATGTTAGAGAGTTCGTCGAGCATCTCGATTTAACGGATGAGAGCATTTTGAAAAAGTTTTCATTAACCGTGGATGGTCGAGTTCTGACCCCAGAGGAAGCAAAACGATTCATCGCTTTTGTAAGAGCTGAGCGTTCCTTGGAGTAGATTGTGAGGAAGACATCATAACTTGATCCTGAAACTTCTGCTGGTCGATCCCTAACTGCTGAAGAACATGATGAATTTCCACTAAAATCTTTTCTTCTTGTTTCATAAGAAACTCCACTCCCAACGCTCAGCTATTAACTTTAAAAAAGAGTTAAAATTGTAGTAATCACCCTGATACAATATGTATCTAACCTAAATCACTGCTTTCACCAATCGTCAACTTAGATTGATTTTCTATTCCTTCACGCCAATGTACTTTAAAGTCACTGATGGAGCCGATTGATTGAATAAGTCTCTGAGGACCGAAACGTTTTTCGTTCTTAGGTAATAATGATAGCCGTATGTTTTTCGAAGTGTGTGTGTACCTATGTCGTTTAGTCCAACTTGCTTGGCCGCTTCATTTAAAATACGGTAAACACGGATTCTTTTGATCGGATTCCCCGTTCGTTGGGATGGAAATAAATAAGCATCACCATCCATATATTGGATATATTCTTCAATATAAGTTTTAAGCTGTGGAGAAAGTTGAAACGTCTTTGCTTTACCCGTTTTTTCTTCCTTGATGCTGACTACACTCCGATCCTTCACATCGCTCACTTTCAAAGACAATAGATCGCTCAGATGAAGCCCTGAATTAATCCCAATAGTGAAAAGAAGCCAGTCCCGAATCGATTGTTCTTTCAATACGGCCTGTATCTGTTCGATTTTCTCTTGTTCTCTAATCGGTTGAACAACCTGCATGAGTTGCACCTCGCATGATTTTAATCAGTTCCATTTGTATGTTACGAATTGTATCTTATAACAGCTGGAAAACTCTTAATTTTGCTCTATCATTCCTCCTATCTATATTATGTTACATATTGTATCATAAAATAAAAGAATGATCTATGCCTTTTATAGTTCTCAAAACCTAATATTTGCTGTATAATTCTTAATAAAGAACGATTGCATGCAATAACTTATGGGGAAGGGAGGTTATGTACATTGTTAAAAATCATCAGAATATCTTGTTTGATTTTACTCTTTAGTGCAATCATGTTCCCTGCTTATGCTTCCGCCTCAGGTAATGAATCAGGAGGTTCTCAGAAAAACAGCATTATTTCTAAGTTTATTTCAATTTTTACAAGTAATACAGGAAAAAGTAATAACAACAATAACAGCAATAATAATAACAATCACAACAACAACAACAACAACAACAACAACAATCACTGGAACGACAAAGACTGGGATGATATCAAATGGGATGATATTGATTGTAAAGATTCGTTTGATATTTGGAAAAAATGGTTTTGCTATTGATGACTACACACTCCGTTGGCTTTGGCTAACGGAGTTTTATGTGTTTATGGCCTTCGTTTCCAGGACAAACACCGTAATTTCTGGTCGACAATTGAACCGAATTGGAAATAACGTTGTACCTATTCCGCGATTTGTATAAACGTGGAACTCGCTTCCTTCAAAGGCGTACAAGCCAATAGGGTACTTTTGTCCTAGGTCCGGCGTGAATATACTCCCATACAATGGAATCCTAATCTGTCCGCCATGGCTGTGACCAGAGAGCTGCAAATCGACTTGGCTTGCCAGTGACGTATCTGCGAAGTCTGGCTCATGCGCAAGCAGCAGCACGAAATCGTCCTTCTTTACACCTTTCAAGGCTAAAGGCAAATCCGGTTTACCATAGAACATTTCGTCTATTCCGACCACCTGTATGCGTCCATTTCCACGTTTAATAGATCGGCTTTCGTTAACTAAGACGGTAAAGCCGGATCGCTCGAGTACATCCTTTACTCGATTGGCATCCAGTCGCATATCATGATTGCCGAGCACTGCAAATTTACCCATTTCTGCTCGGAGCCGCAATAGGATCGGAATCACCTCATCACTCACTTCACCGTACTTGGAATCAAATAAATCACCTGTAAAGCAGATGATGTCAGGTTTTTGCCGCTGCAGCAGATCAACTACTTTGTTCATCTGTTCCAGACTATAATACTTGCCGATATGCGTATCACTGAATTGAACAATACGCACGCCCTCAAATGATGCAGGATAACGACGGTACGCCAGACGAACCGTTGTCGACTGGATCCAATACCTCTCTCCGAAGATGCCGTATAATCCGCTAACTCCAATTAATAGGGCTAAGGATTCCATCGCAAACAGACTTTTTTTAAGAAACGTCCTGCGATTTATGCGAATATTCTTCACTTTCTGTACCCTCCCCTCTCCTATTTTTCGAGCCTATTTCTAATCATTTGCGCGTTTTTTGTCGAGGGGACCCAATTAAATGGTGATACAATTTGTATAATTTTAATGTGTTCGGGATTGATTTCACGGAAAAAACGTGCGATAATAAATAAACGGATACACTTTGTATCGCGATAGATGATTTGGAGGGGTCTTTTGTGAATCGGATTAATCAAGTAGATACCGAAGAATTTGATGTGGAGTGGGTCAATCTTATTATGAGCGCACGTAAGATGGGTCTTACGATGGAAGATATCCGCGCATTCCTAAGAAGCCCCTTCCAACCCACGATAAATTCACTTTCAACAGAAAATGATCGTTTCATGTCCTCGAAAGGATTCATCACACAATCTTCATAGAACTAAATAGAACTATTCGTCGTTTGGACGTTTCATTCTCCATTTATTGAAATCCAGAAACTCCCGAAACTGCTGCTTGTCAACCCCAGAAGTCATGGCTTCCTTAATGATCTCATACCATTCCGGATCGAGCTCACGGTCATTAGCAGCCATCTCTTCTTGGTCATCAATTAGCCTATCGACGGGTACTTTCAGAACAGCTGCAATTTTCTCAAGAAACTGAATCGAAGGATTCTTCTGAATATCCCGCTCCAAGCTGCTAATATAAGACTTAGCAACCCCAGCACGTTCTGCCAGTTCTGTAAGAGACAGACCCTTCTCTTTCCTCAATTGTTGAACACGTTTTCCAATCATTTTCGGATCTTCCCTTATTATAAGTTATGTTGCTTTTGATGTTATTATATCAGAATTTCTTCTAACGAACAAACTTGTATCTTATAAAGAACAAAAAAGCCCCAAGAGGGGCTATTTTAAGTAGTATGAACATAATCAATAGAGTCCACCATAACAATGGTTTCATGTTATTTAATTTTATCATTGTTCCACTTCATAAACTCAATTAAAATTTTAAATTCATGAATCCGTTCCTTATCAATGCCTGACTGCTTCAAATCGGATATAAAATCCATCCACTCTTGATCAAGCTGTTGGTTAGTTTCCGCATCAGCGGCAATTTTTAATAGCGTTTTCAAGTCTACTTTTAAAACCAGCGCTATTTTTTCCATGACATGAATAGAAGGGTTCTGTTTTAAATTTCTTTCAATGTTACTTAAATAAGACTTGGAAATACCGGTCCGCTCTGAAAGCTCGGACAACGTATACCCCCTTTGCTTACGGATACTTGAAATGTTTTGACCGATCATGGTTATCATCACTCCACGGTGACACTTTTGGGTAGATTTATTTGTTCGAGGTTCCCTTTTATCAGGATTTCATTCGCGCCTTGTTTTCCGATATAACGGACATTTACACTCATGATTATTCCCCCTAAGATTAGATAATTACCTTGAACGGCATTGTTTGCATAATCGTTTTCTTGATACTAGTGATTACCCGTTGTTGTTCATCTTCCATCAATTGTGACCCCGACGGCAAGCATACCCCTGTTTGAAACAATCGTTCCGACACACTTTCGTTCTTGCTATGCGGATAGTACCGAGTTCCATCAAAAATCGGCTGCAGATGAAGCGGCTTCCAGACTGGACGGGCTTCGATGTTTAGCTCTGTCAATGCTTCTAACACTTGCTTTGCAGTTACCCCGGCTTCTTTCTCCTCTACCGTTAGTACGGTGAGCCACCGATTCGAGCGCGTATTTGCTAGTTCCGGCATGAATTCAATGCCTGGCAAATGGGACAAGGCTTCATCATAGCGGTTAAATACCGCTCTTCTGGCATTGACTCGCTCATCCAACACCTCAAGCTGTGCTCTGCCAATTCCAGCCAATACATTGCTCATTCGATAATTGAATCCCACTTGACTATGTTGGTAATGAACGGCTTGATCCCGTGCTTGTGTAGCGAGGAAACGAGCTTGCTTTAATCCCTCTACATCATCGGAAACCAGCATTCCTCCGCCTGAGGTGGAGATGATCTTATTCCCATTGAAGGAATAAACACCATATCTTCCGAAAGTCCCACTTGCCCTTCCTTTATACGTAGAACCCAGCGATTCCGCTGCGTCCTCAATAATAGGAACATCGTAGGATTCACATAACGACATGATTTCATCCATTTTAGCGCTTTGGCCATACAGATTCACAACAATAACAGCTTTAGGCAATTTCCCCTCTAGAGCAGCATCTTGCAAAGCGATTTCCAATGCCCTAGGTGACATATTCCATGTCTCGGGCTCAGAATCAATAAATACCGGCCTCGCTCCACAATAAACAATCGGATTGGCGCTAGCCACGAAGGTGAGACTTGAGCAGAAAACGCTGTCCCCTTCTTTGACACCTATCAGTCGCAAGGCCAGATGGATTGCCGCGGTTCCTGAACTGACGGCAGCTGCGGCATTAGATCTGACATAAGAAGCAAGTTCTTTCTCGAATGCATCTACATGCGGGCCTAGAGGAGCGATCCAATTCGTATCGAAAGCATCCTGGATGTAGTTCATTTCATTCCCGCTCATGTGCGGAGGGGAAAGATAAATTCTTTTGTTATGTGTAGTCATTGCCGCCTTCACAGCCTTTCCAGAGGTTAATAAAACAAAAAAAACGCCATTCGGCGCCTCAAAGATATACGCCCCTCGCTATCCTTCAAGCATGGGCTCGTTTATCAACTAAACAAACATGGCTTTTGCTATCAATCTCGCAGGAGTCCCAACAGCTGATCTATACGAAGGGACATCACTGATAACTGTGGCACCGGCTCCTATAACCGCCCACTCGCCAACCTTTTTCCCGGGGATGATGGTCGCTCCCGCACCTATCATAGCTCCTGTTTCCGCGATAACGGAGCCAGTTAACGTGGCTTTCGGCGCAACGTGGACATAATCCCCAAGTTGATTATCGTGCTCAACGATCGCGCCTGAATTAATAATGACATGATCGCCTATCACCGCTTCGGCATTGACAATTGTCCCCGCCATGACAACCGTCCCATCCCCTATAGAAGCACTCGGGCTGATAACGGCTGTATCATGTATGAGTGAAATGTAGTTTTCCTTGGATAAGCCTAGCTTCGATACAATCAACTTACGAACTTCGTTATTCCCTATCGCGATAATAAATTTAAGATGATTCATTCGGTTCATTAGATCGTGTGCAGAAGAAATTGGTCCTATGTATATGTCATTGGTTACAGTTAGTTCATCGTACTTATCGTCCAAAATGGCTATGATCTTGTAGTCACGCTTAGAATGAATTAACTCCCTTATCACTTTACCGTGACCGCCTTCACCAATAACAACAAGATCCATCATGCCTCACCTCTTTCATGAGAGATTTGAGCCGGAAAATTTCTCCATGGTCACATGATTTCCATGGCTGATCCCGTCCGACTTGACTACTTTAACAAAAGTTAAGGCTAGAATTTTGACATCCAGGAGGAAGCTTTGATTTTCAACGTACCAGACATCTAGCTTAAATTTATCTTCCCATGAGATTTTATTCCTGCCATTGACTTGAGCCCATCCGGTAATTCCGGGTCGAACTTGATGCCGTTTCGCCTGTTCTTCGGTGTATAGGGGCAGATAATCCATCAACAAGGGCCTTGGCCCGACTAAACTTAAGTCTCCCTGGATGACATTTACTAATTGCAACAATTCATCTAGACTATATTTTCTAAGAAACATGCCAAATGGGGTTAGTCTTATCGAATCGGGTAATAAATTCCCTTCATGATCTCTCGCTTCCGTCATGGTCCTGAATTTATAAAGATTAATCGGTTTCCCGTATAAGCCCGGTCTTTGCTGCTTAAATATGACGGGAGATCCCAACTTTAGCCTAACCAGTATGGCAACGATCCCGATAATCGGAAGAAATAGGACAAATAGTGGCACGGATACCAACAAGTCACAAAATCGTTTCATGAATGATCTACTCCTACTGATTTCATCTAAAATACTTTGATTTCATGCGGTCAAGCTTCCATAATAGATAATTCACATTCTTTAACGAATGACCATCTACGGCTACTAGCCATTGGTTATCATTCATCTGAAGCTGGTCGATATGGTGCATCCCATCTTTTCTCCAATCATTCTCAATATGGGAGCCGCTTAAAATACAGGAAACTTCTTCTTCTTCGTATTCAAACTCAGAGAGTTTATTGACTTTGAATATACGGACCGAATCTCCATAGTGTGGATAGTCAGCTTGTGTATATCTATATACGCTTCCATTTGCAACGACTAATCTTCCTCCTGGTCTGCTAATCATCATGTTATTTGACAAGAGCGGACTTTGAGGATGTTCGCGCCAAGAGCCCTTTAAATGATCGGAGTAAAACAGATGTAAATTCCCTTCATCCGTACCTGCAAATATCCACCATGTCCCATTCACATTCACAATAGAGGGATCCAAATACCTGCCGCTGAACAACTCACACTCCACTTCCCAATCATAAGGGAAATTTCGAGCTTTATATAACAGGACTCCATTCGCTTCCGCTGTCTCAGGCAACATATAATATTCATCCTGATAGGCAAACACTTGAGGATAGGATAAATGGTAATTTTCGCGAAGCACTAGACGTTTATAGTTCCACTCGGATCCATCGGAACTCGAAGCTAATCCAATTTCTCCTCGACCCGAAGCCTTATTTAGAACCTCGAAGAACATATAGAATGAAGCATCCTGTTGGATAATAAATGGATCCGCGACAAATTCTGCCGAAACGTCCGTTACATCGTTTGCGCGTAATGAGGGAGTGTTCAATTTGCTATTTGGAAGAGCTCCAGATACAAAGTCATCGGTGACGAACACGGTAATCGACCAATTGGATACAATAATCCCTTTCAGAAATAGCGAATATACATTTTTCAATTTCCTGAAGATTTTGAGGCTAATGGAAGGAACGATGAATAATTTCTTAACCTCCACGATCCCTCCTGCTGACAGGAACTGAATGATATGATTATGATGATGTGAAATATCTGAAATATTCATGTCGTCCTCAACACTTCTTCCTCTTCAATATAGCCGCACGGATTATTGGATTGCCAACGCCATGCATCGAGACACATCTCTTCAATGCCTTTCTCGGCGATCCATCCCAGCTCCCGTTCAGCTTTGGTCGGGTCCGAATAACTAATCCCGATGTCCCCAGGTCTTCGATCCGTTATCTGATACGGAATGCGTCTGCCAGTTACTCTTTCGAAAGCGGAAACCATTTCGACAACGCTATATCCCCGTCCTGTCCCAAGGTTGTAAGCTTCCACACCTGTGGATGCCATGACCTTCTCCACTGCCTTCAAGTGCCCACTCGCTAGATCCACAACATGAATATAGTCCCTTACACCTGTGCCATCCAGGGTCGGGTAGTCATTCCCATAAATCTGCAATTCCTTTAATCCCCCTACCGCCACCTGTGTGATAAAGGGCATCAGATTATTCGGTTTGCCGTTTGGATCTTCGCCTAACCTTCCGCTGCTATGGGCACCAATAGGGTTAAAATAACGCAGGATCGCGATGCTCCATATTGGATCTGAAACGTACATATCCTGCAAGATTTCTTCAATCATTAGCTTCGTTCGCCCATAGGCGTTCGCTGCACCAAGTGAAGAATCCTCGGAGATCGGTACGGATTCCGACATTCCATATACGGTTGCTGATGAACTGAATACGATTCTTTTCACCCCGTATTCTTGCATGAGTTCGCAAAGCACGAGCGTCCCCGTGATATTATTATGGTAGTAGCGAAGCGGTAAACGAACGGATTCGCCTACTGCTTTAAGCCCAGCGAAATGAATAACGGCTTCAATATTATTTTGCTGAAAGACAATTTCAAGATCCTGACGATCTAATAGATCAATCTGATGGAATTCGAAATCTTTTCCCGTTAATTCTTTTACCCGCCTTAAGGATTCCGAACTGCTGTTGCAAAGGTTATCCACAACGACTATTTCATATCCAGCATTCAATAACTCCACGCAGGTGTGACTTCCAATATAACCGGCTCCACCCGTTACGAGAACTGCCATCATTTGACCCCCAAACTGTTTATCAGAATCTCAAGTAATCACTTTTATAAATAATGTTTAAGGTAACCACGTTCTCGTAGTAAAAATAAATCAAATAAAAGCCTAGGATCGCGTAATAAATAAATTTCTGTTGTCTTTTCACGAATAAACTGATGACCCATGACATGAGAATGACATTATATAACCCGAAATATATGGTAAATCTTGCAAATATCCAATTTTGTGTAGCGACAGCCATAACAATAAAATTCAATAAAGACATATTTACGACATAATCGCCATGGGGAAATATCTCCCTAAGTTTGTGTCTTCCTAGATAAGCAAATATCAAAGGAACAGCCCCAACAGCTACCCTAATAATGTTAGCTCCGCCTTCTTGGAATTCCTTATACTCGCTATAGTGCGTGTCCGCGATAGCTGCGAAAATAGCATCCGATAATACGTTGTATCCTAGAATTATCATCACAGCTAAAATAATGAGAACGAAAGTAGATGACGTCCACGCTTTCCTTCTCACAATGAAATAAATGGGAATGAGGATTAAGGCGCTCTCGTGAAAGGTGGCTGCGAAGGCAACAACGAGAAAATACTTCTGCCAACTTCCAGCAAATAAATATTTGGTAGCAGCGAATACAATGGCCGAAGCTAAGAATTGCCTGACTCCATTCATCGATACAATGTAAAGTCCAGATGTTATGTATACATAGATGCTCACTTCAAACAATCTAGAATACTTGTATAAAACATAGACGATAAGAACATTGGTCACTAACGCCGTTATAAATATTAACAACTGAGGATCCTGAGTGAATGATTTCAATATCATTTGTAAGATGCCGAAGCCAATATCCTTCTCAACTTTAACTTCTGCCCAAGTAAAATCACTTAATGTGTAGGAATACATGTAAAAGAACGTATCCCCGATGTTATTGCGAAGCCCTGCTATCAATACGAATGTTGCCATCACGATTGCAGCCAGCCATTTATTGGGCTTATACCATACTGGTCCACCGCCGATTGTCACTGGTGTGGCCAAATGCCTAGAGAAGAAAGATGCGATATAGACGACAACCAGATTAACCCATAGTATGGCCATATTTGATTCCTTTCGAATACTTAAGAGATTCTTGTTTTTCTAATCACATACCAATAAAGCATGAGTCCTAGGGGAATAGCGAGAAATGTGAGGAGCTTGGCAGGTGTTTCCTGCATAAACCTACGATTACCTGATGTCATACTGCTGGACACATAGTGGATCGATTGCCTGAATTTAAAAAGTAAGCTGGCAAAAGGCAGTTTCATTAGCTCCTTACGGTAAAAGGCAAAGCCGTTCGGATTCTTGCGGTATTGTTTAAGCATGTTCATCGAGGAACCGTCCGGTAAATATTCCACGCAGCAAAGCACTTCATTCATGAGCAGCATTTCATACTGCTGATCCAGCATGTAGTACTTATAAGCTAAACCAACATACTTTTCATTTTCGAAAATAGGATAAGGATACTGTCTGGTTAATGCAGTTCGATAAACCAGCTTCTTATCACCGGTCACACGATGCTTACTATACAACTCAAAAAGTGTGGAGCTCTTGAGATCTTCCGGCAACTTTGAACCAATGATCTGGCCATCTGTAAAAGCATCAAGACCGATGATACCACTTACATCTTCGCTGCCATGCAGCTCCCAAAAAGAGATTATTTGTTCCACGGCGCCATCCGGCATATAGTCGTCAGAGTCAATACATACATTCAACTCCGTATCTATTAGTCTGTAAGCCGTATTATGAGCTCCATGCATCCCCTGATTATCCTGCCGATGATAACGGATATCGATCTCATCCTCTGCCATCCAGCCTGCTACCAATTCCCCCGTATCGTCTGTAGAGCCATCATCTATAATCAACCAAATAAAATCTCTGGATGTTTGCCGCTTCAAACTTTCGTAACAAACGTGAAGGCAATATGCTCTATTGTAAGTCGGTGTAAATACAGTAAGCTTCTTCATCATTCACCTCGATATGCCCAAATAAAAACCCTCTGTCCACGCCGCTGTATTCTTAATATCGTAACCCTTGTTTGATAAGGATAAAGCGGGGATCTGCCTTGGTGATTTCCTTGCGATCACACTCTTCATTCGCTCTACCCAAAGCAATTTGTCACTCAGCGATAACCGCTCTACCAAATGGATGCCCATATCCACTTCTTGAGTAATTTCATCGGAAATAAGACAAGGTAATCCTGCGCCCTGCGCCTCGATTAACGTAACGGGCAGTCCTTCATGTAAGGAGGGAAATACGAACATATCAAAAGCTTGTAGCAGTCTCGTAATGTCACTTCGAACGCCAAGAAATTTCACCTTACTTTGCAGCTGCAAAGCTTTCACTTTCTTCTCCATCTCTGGACGAAGCAGCCCATCCCCTGCCAAGACAAGCACCGTATCCGGCAGTTCTCGGTTCAACTGGGCGAAAATATCAAGGAGGAAGGAATGATTCTTCTGATGAGCGAATCGCCCCACATGTCCGACGACATAGCTCGCTGAGGGAATATTCAGCTCTCGCCTCACTTGCTCTCTAACCTCAGGTGAGAAGGCAAATTTATCACTCTCAATCCCATTCTTCAAAATCACGACGTTATTTTCCTTGTTTGCAAATAACCATTGGGCTGCTTTATTCGAACATGCCAAAAAGTGAGTTGCACAAGACGCTATAAATGTTCCAGCAACCCACTTATATATTTTGGCGGCAATACCGCCCTCACTGCTTGTATTATGACTGTGCGCAATCCGTATGGGTGCTCCCGCTTTTTTAGCGGAGCGCAATACGAAACCACTCATTTTGTCCATATGGGCGTGCACAATTTTGTAATTGGGATATGTCATAAAGAATTGATCCAAAGCCTGAATATATTTGGTATGACCAATATCCGATACATAGGGGATTCTGTGAATGGTTCCACCCATCTCCATAATCTCGGCATCATACGCACCTACTTTACTGGTTAGAAAGTCGAATTGAACCTTGGAACGATCCATATTCCGATATAAATTCATGAGGAGTGTTTCCGCTCCGCCTCGATTCATATTGACTACAACGTGTAGAATTCTTATTGGATCGCCCACATGCCCTCCACCTTTTCGCCCATATATAGGGAATATATCGTACTCTTCTCATTCAATACCTGCTGGGTGGCGTATTTTCTTTCAACCATTTCTCTACCCAACATTCCCTGCTTCACTCTTAATTGCTTATTGTGAGCTAACAACTTGATCTTCTCTGCCATTGCCGCTTGATCATTAGGCGCTGTAATCCAACCGTTCTGGTCACTATGAACCAGTTCTCTGTGGCCTCTGTTCTCACTAGCAATGATGGGAAGTCCACAAGCCATAGCCTCCATGATATTCACCGGCAGCCCTTCACGAAGACTGGAAGCAACAGCAATGTCACACATCGGCAATAAGCGATCAATATCATTGCGAAAACCCAAGAAATCAACCTGATCCGCAATACCTATCTCCTTGGCTAGCTCTTGGCATTGTTTTTTCAGATGACCCTCACCAGCAAGCAGAAGTTTGACATTAGGAACGTCATCTTTGACCGAAGCTAGAGCTCGTAAAAGCAATTGTTGATTCTTATTCGTATTAAATTCAGCCGCATAGAATAGAAGGATATCATCAGGTTGATAACCGATTCCCTGCTTCAACTCACGCTTATCTGATTCTTGGACAGGTTTAAACCGTTCCGTATTCACACCTACGCCATGCACATACTCAATGCGACTTGCTCCGAATCGGCGATTTACGGCTAGTTGGTAGTCTTCCTCATTAATGGTTATCAAGCAATCCGTGAAATAAGAAAGAAATTTCTCAAGGGGATAGTAAACCAACCAATTAAGCACGGGTGCTCCTTGACAAAAATGAAACCCATGAGCAGTATATATGACCTTAGTCCCATTTCTTCGTGCATGCCTCGCTGCTAAACGAGCCAGTACGCCCCCCACCGGGGTATGGCAGTGGATAATATCATATTTATTTTCGTCAATCATTGACTTTAGCTCCGTATAAGCCTTTATGTTGGTTCGATGAAAAGGCGACCGTTGGATCGGAACGTTAAACTTCGCGTCGACATAAGGAAGGTCCATATTCCCGTTAGCGGCAACATGGACCTCCCAACCCTGCTCTTTAAACCATTTCATATAGGGCACATGAAAAGCTTTAAAGTGATAATCAACCGTGGCACATAGCAGCACTTTCTTAGGCATCTGCATCCCCTACTTAATTAATTCTCTCTCCAAGGTAGAAGAAAGGTATCTCAGTAATTCGTATCTTAAATCCTCACGCTGCAGTGCGTAATCAATCGTTGTCTGTATAAAACCTAACTTATCACCCACATCGAATCGCATGCCTTTAAATTCATAAGCGTACACCGATTCGAGATGATTCAATTCCGCGATGGCATCGGTAAGTTGAATTTCACCGCCAGCTCCCGGCTGTTGATTATTAAGAATGTCGAAAATCCTTGGTGTCAGGATATATCGACCCATAATCGCAAGATTAGACGGTGCTTCCTCTTTCTTGGGCTTCTCTACTAAATGATTGATGCTATATAAACGCTTCTCAATTTCAATTCCGTCGACAATTCCATACCTAGACACCTCTTCATCGGATACGTGCTTCACTCCAATGACGGAAGCATAGCGAGATTCATATTGATCCATCATCTGCTTCAGACAAGGCTTTTCTGCTCGAACGATATCATCACCTAACAACACAGCGAAGGGTTCATCCCCAATGAACTTGCGCGCACACCAGATGGCATGTCCCAGTCCCTTGGGTTCCTTCTGACGAATATAGTGAATATCTACTTTGGATGACTTCTGCACTTCAGTTAATAAGTCAAACTTTTGCTTTTCTAATAAATTTTGTTCAAGCTCAAAGGAAATATCGAAATGATCCTCAATGGCTCTTTTCCCTTTACCCGTCACAATAATAATATCTTCAATGCCTGACTCAACGGCTTCTTCAACGATATATTGAATGGTTGGTTTATCGACAATGGGCAGCATTTCTTTGGGCATGGCCTTGGTTGCAGGTAGAAATCTTGTCCCCAGACCAGCGGCTGGAATAATGGCTTTTCTTACTTTCATAGATGTCTTCTCCTTTTTAGCCAATTGAGACTAGTTTCTTCGGTAACGGAATAATATTGCTATTCCCTAAATTTACGAGATATTCCCTTAGGCTCTCTTTATCTAGAGAGGTGTAAATGGAAATCATCTCTTTAATTTCTTCCACATAAAGATCCGCGGTTTTACCTATGTAAATCTTTGGATAAACTTGCTGTTCGTTGATTTCGTCTGCTTTCAGCAGCTCTTCATAGAGCTTCTCACCCGGTCTCATACCGGTAAACTCAATCCCGATGTCCTCGAGCGAGTTGCCAGATAGCTTAATGAGATTTTTCGCCAGATCCACAATTTTCACGGGCTCTCCCATGTCTAGGATAAAGATTTCTCCGCCTTTCGCTAATGCTCCGGCTTGGATGACCAATCTGGATGCTTCAGGAATCGTCATAAAGTAGCGAATCATGTCGGGATGAGTGACTGAAACCGGCCCGCCTTTTTCAATTTGATGTTTAAACCTGGGAATGACACTGCCCCTGCTTCCTAGTACATTGCCGAAACGAACAGCAACGAATTTGGTATTGCTGCTTCTATCCATATCCTGAATAATCATCTCAGCCATTCTTTTGGTGGCACCCATGACGCTGGTCGGATTCACCGCTTTATCCGTTGATATCATGACGAATGTACCTACTTCGAACTTGCTGGCTGCTTTGGCAACGTTCATCGTACCGATGACATTGTTCTTTAGCGCTTCTTCCGGGTTTCGCTCCATGAGCGGTACATGTTTATGGGCAGCTGCGTGGTATACGACATCAGGCCGATGTCTGTTCATGATCGACATCATCTTCCAGGAGTCCTGAATATCGGCAATTTCCGTAATGAATTCAATCTCAGTATGTAAACAAATATCCTTTAATTCCATTTCGATCGAATAAATGCTGTTCTCCCCATGTCCTAAGAGAATCAGCTTTCGAGGAAGAAACTTCGTAATTTGTCGGCAAATTTCCGAACCAATGGAGCCTCCAGCCCCCGTTACCAGGACCACTTTGTCCGTGATAAATTCGGAAATACCTTCAATATCAAGTTCTATAGGTTCCCTACCCAATAAATCTTCCACCTGAACGTCTAAGAAGTGATTAACGGAAAGCTTGCCCGTTATTAGATCCTCTAGCTTAGGGAGTGTTTGGGTCTTAGCTGTCGTCTTCGCACATTCTTGGAATATGAAGTTAAGATCCTTTTTACCTAGAGAAGGAATAGCAATAATAATATTATCGATTTGCAGCTCTTTTACTGTCATCTCCATGCGATCAACGCCGCCAACAACGGGTATTCCCAAAATATCCAGGTTATGTATTCGTACGTTATCATCAATAAATGCAATAGGCTCTAGATCCGCGTCATTATTTTTAATCAATTGTCTGGCTACCATCATCCCTGCCGAACCGGCTCCAACGATTAACGTACGTTTTTTATTCACTTGTTTATGGATATAACGATTCCGAAGGAGTCGCCAACAGAATCGCGATCCACCTATTAGCATGATATGGAGCATCCAAGTGACTGCGAGTAAACGGAAGTAAATATCCTGCACAATAATTTGTTGAATGAACGCCACAGTAATAATAGAAAACGTTATTGCCTTAACAATAAATAATAATTCGTCGATATTCGCATGTTCCCAAGCTTTCTTATACAGCTTATACACAAACGAAAACACATGATGACTAATGAGTAACGTAATTGAACTAACGACTAAAGGCAGCGTTATGACGTTTAGATCTGCGCTCAATAAAAATCGGCTAAAAAAAATGGACGTTAATACAATGAAGGAGTCTATGAAGACTAATAGAGATAACCTTTGTCGGTATGACAAATAAATCCACCCTCTCACTAAAGTTCTTAAGTATAAGGCCTTTGGAGAAAGACCATATAATTAAATCCTTTAATATGTTCTAGGGCATCTAACCCTTCCTCGCACCACACTTTTGACGACTCGCGTCTAAGGTTGATTCAACCCACAGCATGGTCGAGTGCTTCCATTGATAACGGTAAGGAGGCATCACCGGTTAATCGTCCGTTATTAAGAACGATCATGTAAAAAAATTTGCTTATTCCTTTTTATTTCCATACAATCACTCTGTTGATAGTCTGATTGCTACAGCAAAAGAATATTCTCAATAAAGAACAAATTCACTTAACCTTATTTTAGTTCTTTATAGAGAACGTGTCAACACAGTTTTTAATTTCGTCTAAGTTGCCTACTCTTCTGTCTTATTAAATCAAAATAGGCCACACTCGGCTGTAAGGTGGCCTTTGAACTAGCATTCATCTAGCTTATTAATCCAAATGGTTTGAATTCCGCCAATACATCTACAAATTCCCAAATTACACTTCCATCAGTTGAAGTACCACTACTATGTGAAGGAGCCACTTTACCACTTTTGCCTGCTGTATTAGATTTATAAACTTTACCGTTCGAATATATGAATGTATTGATTACATATGAAGTATCCGGAGCCCACGGAGTATCTTCTGCAGTCCCAGCCGCTGTGGAGACCCATCCTACATAGCTACCTGAAACTGGATTGGAGTTGTATATGACCTGGCCTCGTCTATAACTTCCAGAAGTAGGTTGTGCTGTTAAGTTGTAATAGGGATCTACTAAACCGTCTATATAATTATTTATTTTTGTATGCTTTGGATGCTCTAGAATTTCTATTTTGGCCGTCCTAACAATATTATTGTTACATATAATTTCAGTTGCAGCAGATCTGGGATCGTTTGCATTTATTGCTTTCATCACTTTTTCAGACCTAAAGATATTTCCTTCTAGGATTAATGATTTACCGACAAACGAAGGCCACCAAAAATCGATCATAGTTCCAGCGTTTGTGGGATTGTAGTTAAAGGAATTATTAATAAACATCACTTCACCACCGACATCTCTAAAAAAGAAGGCCGTATTTTCTTTACTAACAAAAGTGCTATCATTTACGTTTAGTAAAGAAATCTTTTTATTTTGATCAAATGTGAATAACGTATAACCATCCCACTCAAAGGAGCAATTGTTAAATTGATACTCTGCTTGAGGATTGTTTATTGTAGAAATTGCTCCAGGATTTTTAAATTTGCAGCTTGAATAATTTCCGGGAGGCAAACCAGTTACAACATTTTGTTCATGTTTAGTATTTACAAATGAAACATTATTAAATAGCCATCCGTTCTTTGAAGTATTTGATACCCAAGTTAAGCCGCTGCCTTTAGGACCAGTGCCCTCAATCGTACAATTTGACAACGTCTGTGGTTCAGTAGAAAATGATATCGTTGAGCCTAAATTTGCGAATGAACTATTGTAATCACTGTCATTTGAAAAGCTGCAATTGTCCAATTGAACACAGTATGCTTTAGTTCTACTTATATTTAGAGGACTATTATGGAAAAAACAATTATTTACCAGAGCTTCTTTACTTCCTTGCGTTAGAATTATTTTGGAGCCATAAAAATGATTATTTGATATAATCACTTCTGCCGCAACTAGACCACCCATGTCCCTGAAATCATTTCCATGTATTAGTGCCTTATCCACGTTCTCATTGATTGCAAGTGTACCGCCTCTTACCGCATTATTGGTAATACTTATATGCCTTCCAGCTATCGCAATAATATTATAAGAAGCATTATCATGGATATTATTACTATCTATATAAATATATTGATTAAAATCATACATATCTTCAATATCGATTGCACCCTGTGGGGCTGTTCCTTTGATATGATGAATCTCGCACTCTTTAATGTAAACATACTTCGCACCATTAACACTTATTCCAAGTCTTCTACAATCATGTATATTACATTTTTCGATATATACCTGTTTAGCAAACTCTACAACTTTCAAGGTTATTGAACTTTGGCCAGCAGTAGGTACTGTATTCTGATGGATAATAAATTTTGCATAACTAGCGCCTAAAGGAACCTCTACTTCGTCAAAAAACTGTATATTCGTTTTAGCTGAATGGTATGTGTTATCATTATTGTAAAATACAAGGTCATACAGATTAGAGAGTATTCCAGTTCCTAATCCACCATAACTGCCGCCATACAGCCCGAAATAGCCCCACTTAGCAATATTAGCCTGATTCATATCTATTTTTAAAGTAGATCTAATTCTAGTTTCATCTACTACAAGCGAACCATCAGTCAGGTTAATTCCGCCCTTCTCAAATTTACCATCGAAATTATAACCTGGAATCTGGCCATATAAACTTTCTAGCGAAATACCGTCACCTGTACAATTAAAAATCTCTAGATTATCTATTAAAATGAACCTAATATTGGAGCCAATTATTGGGGTATTATCTACCCTAATACCATGTCCCCACTCATGGGTACTCGTTATCGTCGTATAGTCGTGTGCATTTCTATCGCCTTCAATTTTTCCATTGGTTATTCGACAGAATTGCTGATTTCTTTGAAGTAATATAATTGCGTAATTGGTCAAACCATTCGGCTTTATCTTTAACGTTGCGCCGTTGAGATTGAAGGTCATAAAACTTTGAGGTTCAATAGGGTTATTTTCATCTATCAAGTAGATTCCCTTTGGTAAAAGTGCTTCTGCATATCCCTGATCAAATGCAAACTTTAGTGCATCATTTATCCCCTTACTTGTTTTTATCGCATCCGTTCCATCATTCTTTATACCCCACCGAACTAACTCAATCATGTAAGCACTTCCTACATCCGCCATCTTGCAAACACCTCCCTAATAGAAAGATATTCACTAGATAGCCAGAATGATACCAAATCTTAATATTTGGTCATATGCACATGTATTTAAGAACTGAAATTACAACAAAATTTTAAAATCCATTTTATGACTTCTTTCGATAAATTTCCATTTTTTTGGTGTACAATAGTACAAGTATTTAAATAACTTCACAAGGATGGTAAGAAAATGACTAAAAAGGCAATAATAGCACTACTATTTTTCATGCTTTCTTTTCAAACTTTAATTGTTGAAGCTGTTTCCCCAGGAGACTCTACGCAAACAATAGGGCCCAGAACTTACAACTTAGAACTTTCCCGTTGGAATGTATATAATGACGGAACACATCCAATTGAAACGACCAATGGAATAAACAAAGCATTACAGTGGTCGAGCGAACAGGGATATCAAATCTTTAAAGTACCCACTGGCAAATATCTAATTAGTAAAGGAAATAAACCTAATGATCCACAAGCACAAATTAACATGGTTAGTAATATGACTTTCTTACTTGATGATTTAGCAATTATCCAAAAAGAAACGAATGGATATGAGAATTATCGAACCTTATATGTTGGCTATGGAGTAAATAATGCAACAATAAAAGGCGGTACGTATCAAGGAGATCGAGAAACTCATACTTATAGTCGGAAAGACACTGTTGGCAGTGCAGGAACCCATGAGTTTGGAAGCGGAATATCCGCGGAAGGCGCGTACAATTTAACTATAGACGGAGTTAAGACAATTAATTTCACAGGTGATGGAATTACCATCGCTGGTTCGATCGTTGGAATCTCAGGCACCTACGGGAAAGACTATATTTATGGAGATATTGACGGTTCAGGCAAATTTATTAATTCGACATCAAAGATTAGACCTAAAATCGCAATGGACTTCACAAATCCCAACTATAAGGGGAGAAAGTATTTTGCTTTTGAGCAACCGCAAGGTGTCATGAGCAATAACTACGATGTCTTTTTCTATAATAGCGCTGGAACGTATTTATCTTCAGTTAAACAAGTCAGATTCGGAATTGATCTAGTTCAAATCCCGCAAGATGCTAAGAGCTTTTATCCTGTTTTTAGTTCTAATAGCATTGCTAAATTTTTTGTTAAATTGTTTAGCAACGATGTTTCTAGAAATGTAACGATCAAGAATTCAGAGTTAGCGTTTAATAGAAGGCAAGGAATTTCACTTGTTGGTGTCGATGGCATTGAAATTAGTAACAATAAAATTCATGACATCAAAGGTACTGCACCACAGTATGGAATTGATTCAGAGGCTGGAGGCTTTTTCCCCAACAATAACCTTACTATTATTAATAATCACTTTTATAACAATAAAGGGGGAGACATTGTATTTGCTGATGGAGATACAGCTTCAATAAGCAATAATCTATTTGAGAGCGAAAAAGGAGTATACATTTATAAGGCCTTTCCAAATACCGTCATTAAAAATAACACTTTTAATAATGGTGGACTTACAATGGGCGGTACGGGAACTGCGGATTTAAACAAATTTAGTAACGCCGAAGTTAATCTAAACGCTACAAGCAATACATTAACAAATGCTACTTTCATTAATAGTAATTTAAACTTAAATAATACGGATCCCTTTGGATCAAAAGTAGAGAATATAACAATGACCAATACGGATTCATCCGTATTCACTTCTCTAAATGTTGGTAATCATCCCGTTCATCTTTCGAATATTACCATACAAGGATCAACAAAGCTTTCAACGTTAGGCGGGAAAGGAACCGCTCAAAGCATCTATGATAATGTCTACGTCCAAGATTATAATGCATACAATGGTACTACACTTCCAGCTGGTACTTATAATAATTGCAAATTTTCGTCCACAACTAAAGAGTCTGTTGGTTTAAGTATTAATCAATCAGGTAAATATGCTTTCAACAATTGTTCTTTTAATGCTTTAGGTAAGATATTTACAATGAATAGTTTGTATGGGGTACCTGATATCACTTTTAACAATTCTAATTTTAATATTTCCAAAGATGTTGGTTACGCGGCTGCAATTTATGTACAAGGAGCAAACCAGTTATCGATTCTAAACAGCACGTTTACTGCTAAAAATCTTACTCTTAATAATACGCCTTATATCAAAATAGGATCATTGGGTGGCGCAACGAAACCAACTCAAGTCAAATCCTTTACATTCAGGAATAGCACAATAATAACGAATAAAGCTCTACACGGAATAAACTCAATGGATGCAGGAACAGGAGCACCAGCCTATACGATTTCCAACAATATTTTTCAAGTTGCAAAGTTAATTTTAAAAACAAACGACATTAAAAATAAAAATGAAGAGTTGTCTCAGTAATAAAAATCCCCCGCCAGCCAATACAGCCAGTGGGGGATTACTTCTAGTTACCTATACAATTTGTTCATTTATCTCGTTTAATCGATTGCTATTTGAAGTCATCTTTTTCTTAGTTGTCAGTATTTTACCCAATAAAATAGATGGCTTCTCAATTAAGTAATACATGATTCCAGCTAAAACAAAGGAAGCGAAGAACGATAAAACTAGTATTAACCAAATTGGAAATTTCCCGTAAAATACATTAATCAAGGTTAAAAAGGCTGGCAAATGAAAGAGATAAAGGCTATACGATGTCTTACCTACAAAATGTATCGGCTTGAAAAGCAGCAGCCTTCTAATAATTGCTGTATTAATGCTATAGACAATGAAGACAGAACTCCCAACAGCTATTGCCCAATCGTTAATAATTGTAAGATGGGCATAAACAACATTGGGTAAGAACCACCACGAATACGTATAACAAAGGATGGCTGCAAGCAGTATGGTTAACTTTACCATTTTTGATAATTTAGTATATAGACTCTTTAGATAGTCTCTATGCTTAGCTAATAAAGCACCCAGGATGAAAAATCCAATATAGTGTAAGGTAATCAGATAGGTTGGATTTACATGTAAAACATTAAAAACAAAATACCAAATTAAAAAATAAAGGACTGTGCAAGCCAGACCTATCATTATACTTTTTTTCCAACTGAGCTTTATCAAAAAATACATCAAGAATGGAAAAATAATAGATATTCTCATCTCGTGAATGAGAGACCATACAACAGGATTATAATTTTGACTTTGGAAGTCACCCAAAAAGATCATATGACTTATTAATGATTCAATTGAAAAAGGACTAGCCCATGTATTATTAATCGCTTTATCTAACCCTACTAATGGCATACGGGAAAACATACTCATTAGGACAATGGAAAGCAATATTGATGCTAAATACGGAAGATAAATTCGGCATATCCGTTTTATCAAATAATCTTTGTACTTAGGCGTCTTATCTTTGTAATAGGATAACGAAAGCACAAACCCACTAAGCACAAAAAATAAAATTACTGCCTCGTGCCCACTCCAAAAAACATGAAACGGAGTGTTCTTAAGCTTCTCAAGTAGGTAAGCGCTAGGAATGGCAAGGAATAAATGAGAAATTAATACAGACGATGAAGCTAATCCTCTTAAAGAATCTAATTCATCAAATCGGTTATTCACATAATACCTCCATGAGAAATGGATTTATTAGCCATTATAAATTAATTAAATTCCTTTTCAATTCCATTATTAAAATGAGGCTTTGATCTTATGAATAGATTACTTGTTAGAGTCTTGCCTAATTGGATGGATGGCCTTTCTATCAGATGATACATGCCAACCGAGATAGCTAAACTAACAAATAATGTAAGAAGGAAAACACACCACAATGGAAGTATATTGTGCAAGCTGTAAACGGCTGTAAATAAAACTACAACATGTATCAAATAAAGGCTGTATGATATTTTACCTAAATAGTTAATCAGATAATTCATTAGCAATCTAGAAAAAAGACTTGAGTTAAGGGCAAATATGATTATAATAACGGCTCCGCCTGTTACTGCCCAAGAGTCAATAACCGTTCTGTAAAATGGTGATATCTGTGGATATAAAAACCGCTTAATTCCAAAAGAAGGATGTATGAATAAATAGGTAATAAGACCACTTACGAATAATATGATCTTAAACGTTTTAGTAAGAAGAGAAAATTTATTTGCAATAGGTATTCTGTATTTAGCAAGTAGTGCGCCTACAATAAACATGGCAGTGTAATTAAGTGTAGCTACAAGTTCTGTCCCAGTGTTAGAGGGTTTCGATAGCTGATAGACGATAATTCCTATTATGCTAAATAATAGACTTAGCGCTAACCCTTTTTTCCAGTCCAGTCTGACTATTACTAACATTAATAATGGGAAAATGATTGAAATTCTCATTTCGTGTAGTAGAGACCATATAACAGGGTCTAGATTACTAAGGAATGTACCCATTAATAGGGCATGATCCTTAAGAACTTCCATGTTTATTGGAGATACCCAATAGGAATTGAACCATTCACTGTATCCTTTTAATTGCCCTTTATAAAATAATTCTCTACAACCAATTACAACGATTACCGTAAATAAGTATGGCAAATATATTCGACAAATCCTTTTTACTATAAAAGATAAATAACTTGACTGTTTATTATTAAAATATGGCAATGACAAAACAAACCCACTTAACACAAAGAATAATACGACAGATTCTCCACCAGAGATTAATAAACGAAACGGGCTGTACTCAAAGATGATTTTTGAAAACTTATTTCCCGGTACCATCAGATACATATGTAAAAATAAAACGAAAATTGCAGCAAGACCTCTCAATGAATCAAGCTCTTCCAAACGATTTTTCATTAAACACCTCAATTTAAATTTTTTTGCACCGTATTAACGCTCCAACCTATTGCCTATAGGTTCCAGAGAAACAGACTTCCTCACGCTTTTATTTTTCTGTCCGAGTAATAAGGATGAGATAGGAGTCCTTTTAATAAGTTCAACGCACCAGTATGAGACAGTTAGAGTTAGAAGTGTGCTTAGTATTATAAAAAATAGATTTGAGAAGAAAACCGATGACAACATAAAAATAACCTTTATAACAGCCACATGAATGAGATAAATACCAAAGGAATTTCGATATAGGGATGTTATTGATTTCAGTTTATATGTCATTCCCAATTTTACGAGTAGTGCCAAAGATGTAAGAGAATAGATCATGACAGTTACTCTAAAATAGCCCATTAATTCCATTTGTTTATTTATTACAAAGCCTATATAAGCATCAGCAATTAATGCGATTGCAGAAATTACATAAATAGTAACAAAGAAAGCTGTTGACTTTGATTGTACAAATTCAAGTAATTTCGGATAATATTGTGCCGCGCATACGCCTAAACAGAAGTAACCCATCCAAACAACAAAGGTAGATTGCAAGATTGAGCTCGCGGATCCAACTAAATCCTTGCTGAATACTTCCCCCACTAATAAAGCTTGATATCCAACATACATTAAAATGTTTATAAGCAAGATACTGATTACTATTTTCTTACTACCAACAAGTTTCATTATCAATGGCAAGAGGACAAACATCTGAAACAGAAGGGGGATATAATAAAGCTGGTAGAAGGGGCCATTACCTGTTAGAAAAATCATAATGATGCCTTTATAATTACTGGAGAAAGATAGGAACAAGAATAAGCCCAAACTAGTCCAAGCTAGGTAAGGAACAATTAAATCCTTTATTTTTCCTTTGATTAATTGCGAATAACTATTCTTCTTATAACTGTGAAAAGCTAACACGCCAGAAACAAATAAAAATGCCGGCACACAAAACCGGCTCAATTGATTCAATATAATACTAGAAAGAAATGTGAATTGATCTGGCAACATCTTCGTCAATGTAATACTAGTCACATGGATAACAATAACCGCGATTACAGCTATAGCTCTGACAAAATCTAATTCTGGAAATCTGTTATTGCCCTGTACCATTGTCGTCATGGCATTCACCCCCGATATTGAAATTAAAAATCAATTATAAATCTTTTTGTTTTAAGCGCACTGTAACCAATCGCATTTTAGATTTTCCAATCAGATTACCGAGCAAATTTCTAAAATAAGCGAATTCCTCGTTTTTCCTAAAAATGATGTAATAAATAACATTTATCAGAATGATATTGATGATACAGTTCCCCGATAAGGCATATATACTTTTGATATCTTTCAACGGTATTGTTGCCAAATAAGTGATTGTTAAAGGAATGAATCCGATTAGAAGGTATTTTATATACATTTTAAAATACTCCACTAAACTGACTTTAAAAATATACTTATAAACCATTTTTGGTTTCACCCAAAATATAACAGTCACATTACTTAATAAAGTTCCTAAAAGCACACCAGGCAACCCTATTAAATTAACAAAGACAATGGATGTACTTAAATTGATAGCTGCCTCAACCAGTGGGGCATACCGATCTTGGACATAGATCCCTCCCCCTTCTTTAAAACGTTCAACAGAACCGCGCATTAAAAAGAAATAGAAATTTATGACTAGCAAGATAATAGTCAACGGATCAAGTAACTGGCTATCACCTAACCATAACCGTACGAATTGTTCAATCGTATTCAGTAGTGAAATGGCTGCAAAGGAAACTAGCCAGAAACTTAAGAAGAACAGCCTCTTATGGACTCTATAAGCCGAACCTTTATCTCCCTCTACCAATAAATTACCAACGCTAGCTGAGACGCCTGAAAGCGAGCTGGAAATCAAACCTTGAGCTGCGCCTAGGATCATACTATAACTGTTAAATATGCCTACAACCGTTAAATTAATAAAAGCAGAAATAACTACATTACCAGTCCCTAACACTAAAATGCCGCCAATCTTATGCATAAACAATGCTTTGACATTTTTAATTAACGAAATTCTTTCCTCGGTGTTTATTCTCCCCACTGTCTTCTTAATCCAAGGATATTTTTTGTCTATGTATAAATTCATAAATAAAAAATAGAGTACACTAACCACAATTTGAACAATTAAAAATACATATAAACTTGGATAAAGTTTCAACATTGATAACTGTAGAATAGACACTAATAATTTGCTGGCCGTAGTTCCTATAGATACTTTATAACCTTCTTGTGCCACATTTAAAATGCAAATTTTATACGAAAAAAAGTAACTAATCAGTGTATTTATCAAAAATAATAGAAAATATAGCTGTGCATCCAGTAAGTTAATTTGGTCTTTTATAAAAAGCTGCAAAAAGAAAGTCATGATTATGCCAAGAGCAAAAATGATAAACCCAACGTTGTTATAAAATTTGGAATAAAAGTTCAAATAACCCTTGACCTTTACTTGATCATTTTCTGCAAAGGGCTTATATAAGGAATATATAATAGCACTCCCTATACCAAGTTCCACTATGGAGAGTAATCCTATAATATTGGTATATAACGAGGTTAAGCCTAGCAATTCATTACCCAGTGAATCTAGGAAAGCTTTTCTAACAATGAATGATGGTAAAAGCCCTAGCATGAAGGTTAATAAATTTACGATAACGTTTATACTTGCCTTTCGAACTCTCATTATTAGCTCACCATCTTTGATTATGACTCGATCATAGCGTACACTTTATTAATTTCTTCTTCTGTTCCTATATTTTCCTTACCTAAATTTTCACGAATATGTTCCCTTAAGCTGCTGTCCCCCAATATTTTGCTTATTCCCACATGCAAATCTTCAGAATTCATATTGACAATTATGCCATTTTCACCATCCTTTATTTGATCGTGGATGACAGTGAAGTTTGTTGCAATTACAGGTTTTTGTAAAATTCTAGCTTCAGCAATTGCTAAGCCAAACCCTTCAAATCTGGACGGCTGAACATAAATGTCGCATTGTTTTAAATATACATAGGGGTTATGAAAGGTCCCTAATAGTATAAATGTGTCTTCTAATTTATATTTCTTAATCATCGTTTCAAGCTTTTCCTTTAACTGCCCCTCACCGATTACATACCATTTATGCTTAAAACCCTGAGTTTTCAATTTAAAACAGGCTTCAATTGCCATATCGTAGCCTTTTGCATCTACCAACCTACCAATAGTTAAAATTCTTACGCCATCGCATTCATCCGTGAACCCGCCTTGCTGATTAGCCATCGATTTAATTAAACTTGGTGAAATAATGTCATAAACAACATTTGTTTTTTCCTTAGCAATAGGCATTTCTTGAATGAATACTTCTTTGTTAAGCTCAGAAACAGCAATGACGTTATCAAATTGTTCATAGTAGGCGATGTCAAAGCTCTTATTATAGGGCGCTACTTTATAATCAGTATTGACCCAACAGAACTTTTTATCTGCAATAACTTTCTCTGCAACAAAGTAGGTGGGAGTTCCTTGACTATATGCAATTGCTACATCATATTTTTCAGTTATCATGTCGATTCCTTTTGACGTCCAACTCCAACTAATTTGTGCGCCATGCATGTTTCTGATTTTATATGGATTTCTCAGCGATAAGGACCCTCTAAATCTTAAGTACAAATCTTTATATTTTTTGTTGATGATTAAATTTTTTACGCCACCAGCTTGCCTTTGTATAAAGGTTGGCACATCTAGCACTGTAACTTCTTTAGGAAGTAAGGGGAGATATAGCCCACCTTGTGAAAACATAAGTAAATCTACTTTATATTTCTCATAGTCAAATAACGAAAGTAATGAAAGTAAGCTTTTTTCGGCTCCCCCGCTAGACAAGGAATCAATCACAAAGATTATTTTTTTCATACAGGAGTCCTCTCGCTTTATTTCTGAATGGAAAGTACATCTTGTAAATATTTTTTTGAAAATCTAATTTTTTCGTCCAATAGCTTCTTACTTTCTCCATAATCAATTTCTGTAAGTAATTGTTCTAAGTTGTAGTTTTCATCTACTAGTCTGTCTTTTAGCTGAAGATCATCTAATAGATCTCTCATTCTTGTGTTTATTGCTTCTTCCCTGTTCACAATAACGAACGACCGCTCATAGAGAACAGAAAACACAGCTGCATGAAACGAATTCGATATGACAAATTGTGCATCTCTAACGAGGGATACAAAGGTTTCGGGTCCATCTAGTGTAAAATACTTATCCGCGTATTTGAGCTTACCAGAATGAATCGAGTAAATTTTATAACCTTTTTCTTCCGCCATTTCCAAAGCTATTTTCTTTATTAGTCTACTGTTATCGAAATCGTATATTAATATGTATTTATCTTGGAACTCCTCTTTACAAATTTGATTCCAATCATTTTTATCTAATAAGAGCACGGGATCCACGACATGATTAGCTTTATTGATATTCAGCTTATTTAAGATTTCAACACCACTTTTTTCTCTCACCCCAACCGCATCTAATTTCTCAACTCTTTGTTTCACAACCGGTTGATACTCAGCAGAAATGGTGTCCGTAGCAAAGCTTGCCGCATAGGAGGCCTTTATTTTTTCATCTGGGACGAAGTCCAAGTAGAACGCAGGGTCCTTGCCATTCTTATGTAAACAATTCCAAATTTGGTCACTGCCGCATAGATAAGCATCCGCGTAAGGAATGTCGTTCTTTAAATCCTCATTTGACTTATATCTTATATCTGTTATTTGTAAGAATTCAGTTTTGAATTTATCGAATGCTCTTTTCCTAGGGCGTTCACGTAATCTTTTTGGTATTTTTAATGTTAAATAGAGGTACTTTGTTAGCACATTCTTTTCCCATTTAGGGTTATCAATACTCCATAGATTATAATGATTACTTAAATAATCAGGTTTATAATCAATAATTTCTGCGTCATGACCGCAATTTTTTAGATATTTCATTAATCCATAAGCCTGCAGCGAAGCACCATGATTATATACATCATGACAAGTAATTGTACAAACCTTCATACGGTCACTTCCTTCAAGACATAGCTCTGTTCAGGTACATTCACCATGTTGTATAGTTTATTTAATTCATAGGTGTTACTGTAATCTGTCTGCAAGCAGTTATTGGCTAAGCTATTTCTTAGAGCAGTATCCGAATATAATCGTTCTATCTCTTCTGCTATTTCTTCGATACTTAACCCACAAATTACGCCGCTAACACCATCCTCTATCTGACTACCCGCCGTCGGGTAATTCGTTATTATTATAGGCTTCCCTAAGATCTGCGCTTCAGTTACTGTCACTGCTTTGCCCTCATACCTAGACGGTTGAACGTATAAATCGCAATTCTTAATATATGGATATGGGTTTATTTTCTTCCCCAAAAGTACAAAGCTGTCCTCTAGTTGATTCTCTGCGATTAGCTTTCTTAGTTCGCCTTCATATCCACCATATCCAACAATGAACCACTTGATTTGGGTAAGTCCCTTATCATGTAAAAGCCTTAATGCTTTTACCGCCATATCAAAACCTTTCACGTAAGACAATCTACCAACCGATACAATATGGAAGGCACCCTGAACACTCTCGTTAATTTGTGATGGATCATCGGCCATTTTTTTTATAAATATAGGAGAAGTTATGTTCTCAATTAGTTTAATTTTATCTACAAGAGAGGGGTAAGTCTTTATGAATGCCTCTGTGCATGCATCTGAAATAGAAGCAATTGCATCGAACTTGCTCCATACAGCTAGGTCTATCTTATTGTCTATTTCTAATTCGCTGTAGTCTGTATGGATCCAGGCGATCTTCTTAGCTGCTTCAACCTTATTCGCCACAATATCGTGAGGCCACGCATAACTGATGGCTAAATCATAATTATTCTTTAATTTTGGTAGCACGTATGATGTATATTTAAGATCAAGCTGCATTTGAATATAGCCAGAGCCCTCTTTTAGAAGTCTAACTCTAGCTTTCATGCCTGCGATTGCTTTGCTAAGTAATCTAATAATTAAAGCCGAGAAATGTCCTTCTTTAAAGCAACGGATCATTGATTTTCTAAAAACTGTGTAGTTAGGTATTTGCGGTAGAAGATTTACTTTATCCGGTATTAAACTCAAGAAATCCCCTGAGTGACTACAAATGAATAAATCCACGTCATATCTATCATAATCAAAGCTCTCCAGCATGTTGATTAGGCTTCTTTCAATACCGCCAATCTCCATATCGTAAACAGTTATCAAGATTTTATTTTTATGCATATTGAATATAGCTCTTTTCCCTTTTATTTAAGAATAAAGTATTCGCAGGAACATTTCCCTTCACAACACTTCCTGCTGCGATAACAGCGTTATCCCCGATGAACGTATCCCTTAAAATAACAACATTAGAGCCAATCCACACATTTTCACCTATAATGACCTCTCCCTTAATAAGGTGATCATCTGTTGCATTTTTGAAATTGTGATCATGGTCATTGATACTTACATTCGGGGCTATTTTGGTGTATTTTCCAATAGAAATCTTATGTACACAATTAATGTTACAGTTATCATTTATAAACACTTTATCGCCAACATGGAGCTTGCCGTAATGATCGACTCTAATGCTCGCATTTTTCCTGATAAATACAAACTTCCCAATATGGATTTTGGCATGCTTACTAAATGCTTCTATTCTGCTGTTTGCTTGAAGAGAGAATATCGAGGATTCAATGTTCTTAAGATAAAAAAGTTTATTCATATACGCTCTTAGGATACCTATTACGTGTGAAATATTCATCATTACGGTATAATAAATTCCCCTTCCGCGGCTTTCAGCAATAAGCGTCGTCATAACTTTTCTCAATAAATTCATCTCAATAACCCTCTTAATCTAGCAATATTATGTCCACCAATAATCCTAGCAAGAAACAACTTCATCCGCCCCTTCCATCTGGCCTTAGGCGGCAACCAGCTCTTATAAAAATGGTGCATAGCATACGTATTTTCTGTCCTAAATGTTCGACAGTTAATATAATCGTAAGGCGAGAAATACGTTTGCGGATAAAAGGTTCCAACACCTTCTATGTCTTGATAGCTGCCATCGGGAGTAACCCCCCAATCGCTTAGTATCTTCGTTATCATCGCGACATTCGTTAGCGAATCAAAAGTCCCATCCGCAAAGATGAAGCTCTTGGTATGATAAGAATCCATAAATACTCGGATCAGCTTATTTTCTTTCGCGGCTCCAATCGTACTTGTCGCGATGAAGTTCTCTTGTTCAAATCCCCAGAATGATTCGTGATGCAGCAGATCGTCAAAGGATTTGAACACTTCCACATCGGTGTCTAAGTAAATACCGCCATAGTGATAAAGCGCGTACACTCTCGCATAATCGCTGACGAACGCAAATTTGCCAGCTTCGTACGCTTCTTTTACATATACATTACTGCTGGTGTCAAAGTTGTTTTCATTCCACTCTATGAATTGATAGCCGGTTAGATGGTTACGCCAGCTTGCTATACATCGCTTCACGATATCGGGCTTTTCTTTCCCGCCAAACCAGCAATAATGAATGATTCTAGGAATTGTCATTTCTTGTCTCCTCGTTACAATTTCTTTATAAAGAACAATGGTTGAAGTTCTCAGCATATATTTTAGACCTACATCCATTTTAGTTCTTTATAGAGAACATGTCAACACACGTCTTCTCAGATATATCAAGTTGCAACCGAACCCAAGTAGGTGACAGAGGATTTATTGGTTTCTTGAATTTGATTTCCTAATAAGCTGGCAAACAATCCTTCTTTTTCTCCAGTTAATTGGGTAAATCCGCCACTTTGTATAATCCTTCCTTTATCTAACACAATGACTTGATCCGCGTTACGTATGGTCGATAAACGATGAGCGATGACGATTATCGTTAATTTTCCTTGCAGTCGCTCCAGCGCCTGTTGTATCTTCGCCTCATTCTCGGAGTCAAGCGCACTGGTTGCCTCATCCAATATAAGGATTGATGGTTTACGTAATATCGCTCGGGCCAGTACAAGCCGTTGTCTTTCTCCGCCGGACAGACGGATACCTCTGTCTCCAATCAGCGTATCGAGACCCTGTGGAAGTTTATTGACGAATTCGGTTGATGCGGCAAACTCGAGCGATTCCCAGAGTTGTTCCTCGGTTGCGCTTGGATCAATCATCAGCATGTTCTCCCTTATGCTTCCGTTAAATAGGAATGGATCCTGGGGAACATAACTAATTGATTTCCTCAGAGATAATAAATTAGCTTCCGTAAGGGGAACTCCATCGACAAGGACTTGCCCTCTCTCCGGTTGCAGCAGCCCCATCAAGATATCGATTAAGGTGCTCTTGCCGGCACCGGATCGACCGATAACCGCTGTCATTTGCTTGGACATGATACGCAAATTTACATCTTGGAGAGCATATAACTGTTCATTACGGTTATACCGAAAAGATACATCGCGACACTCGATACATTCCTCAATACGAATCGGCTTCTCATTGTTATAATTACCGCTGCTTCCCTTGATCTCTCTGGCTTCCATACATTCATTTTGCAATTCTTTCAAAGACTTAAAAGCTGGTATTGCCGCAGAAATTTGTTCCAGATTCGTCTGAACACCTTGAAATCGCGGCCAAAGTCTGAAAAAAATGAGAATGATCAACATCAGTTGCTGACCTTGGGTTTGAAAGAACAGGTTAGCTCCATAAATAAAAAATGCAATAATCAATGAGGAAGAAATCTTATAATAAAGCTGAGAGTTTGCGCTTAACTTAGTTTGTTCAAGTCGTTCCTGACTGAATTTTTGACTCCAGTTTATGAGCCAACTCCTGCGGGATTCCTCCAACATATTGCTCTTGATGTCTTTAATTCCATTAAAATGATCCGTGATCCCCCCGATATAACTGCGTCCGAGCTCTAACGATTGATTCCCCAGTGTTCTTGATCTTTTAATGAATGTGCGGGAGAAGAAAGCAACGGCCAGACCGCAGCATAACACGAATAACGTCAACTTAACGGATAAGAACAAAGCGATTCCAACTTGAATCAGGGTAAATACAATAGAGGTTAGAAATTGAAGGAAGATGTAGGTTCCACTAGTCACGTGTCCCAATTCCCCTGTCAGCGAATTGATCAGGTCCGATTTTCTTTTCTTGATGAAAAAATCCCAGTTCGCCTGTAGTAAAGCGTTATAAGTCTCTAACCTTACATGATTAATAAAACCAGTATGAATTTTGATATCTCGTAGATTAAGATTCCGTTGAATCAAACTTTGACCCGAGATAAGTATGACGTATATGCCCACGATCAACAGTAGTGCCAGTGGTTTAGGAATCTCATTGAAAATTTCAATGACACCTAACTGTGATATCCATCCCATATTCATGTTCATGATTCCGCTAATACTCAGTAATGGGAGTAATAAGAAGATCCCCATACCATCAAGGAAACTGATCAACACCATCCCCAGAAGATTCACATATAAAATTTTGCCGGCGAAGGCATGCATCTGTTTTGTAAAATAGAAGAGATGTTCCATTTCGTTTAAGTCCCTCTCTGTGATAAGGAATATTTCTTTGTTTTTCGCCAGGCCCACAAGGCAGGTCGCAAGGGGAAATAGAGGAAATGCAACCCTTTGGGTAATGACAACGTATCGGCATCCTCTGGATAAGGGTAAAAGAAACTCATCACGAATAATATTTTTTGCTGAGCTGACATTAGTGAAAATAAATGCTTTTGATGATACTTGGACACGTGCTCCGGAACGGGAGCTGTATGCAGATTTACCATTTGACGAATGTAAAACAGTGCATCCTTAGCCAAGCGCCTTGCGCGCTTTCCTGTAGTCATTGACTCCATTTCAGCCGTCAAAGGTGTATGTAGAAGTTGCGCAGCCAAAATCATTGCTTGTGCCCCAAGATGAAGCTGCCTATTTTTCATAAGAAGCGAGTGAAGCTTGGCATAATCCACATTTTGTCTGGTTATCCGATCGATATCCGCCAACCAGCGAAGCCGCGACCATCCATGTCGTGCCCCATGAGAAGCAAGAAATAGAAATAAATCCTCTCTCCCTAAATAATAGACAGGATGATTGGTAATCGTACTTATCCGTTTTCTTTCCCATAATTCATCAAAACCCGGTTCTTTCCCAGGTCCTGGACCTAATCTCCAATGAATTTCGAGTGTCACCCTTTTATCCGCGTGGATAAAGGTGGCATGATGATGTCTCCATTTCCAGTCATTCAAGATCGTGTTGTATTCTTCTTCTTTCACATAGCCCTGACTTCTGAGCCGTTCCTCGGCTTGGTCCACATTCTGTATCGGGATCAGAATATCTAAATCACGCGATGTACGAAGGGATACATCTCCATAAAGGTCTGCCGCAAGAACCGGCCCTTTCAAGACAATCGTACGGATGTCAGATTCGGAGAACAGTTTACATAGTTGTTCCATCTCTGCACTCAAGCGCAGCATGTTAAAGGTGTTTTCTTGATAATCCTTTTGCAAGGCATTCATGACATACGGGGGGACCCAAGCTGAATCTGTATTCCGAAGATTGGTATAAAGCAGGGAAAAGACCCTATGGTGTCTTGCGAGCTGCAGAAAAGCTCCCCAATCGATTTCATTTGCCTGGTCTTGATCTTGCCATAACATAGATTCCCCTTTATCCATTCTCATAATGGATAGCAATAACGTCAATTCATTTGAAAAGCGCATCGAATCCGAACGGAAATCGTTTTCCATCTTAATCCCCTTCATTCTCTATTCACTAATATATTTGGCAAATTTGCCGACAACTGCGAATCTTTCCATTCCTTCTGCTCCGGTAATATAGAACGGTCCGCTGCGAAGCCAAGCGTGAGCAACCATTTTGCCTGAATCGTCCCTACCCGTCCCTAAATAGAGCGTGCTTTCGATATGGCGCTTTTCAAGCATTTTCAAAGCTGCTATCGCTTTAACCAAACATTTACTTTCCCAAAATGTATGTTGACTCATGATTTGAATCACATCATGCACTTTCATCAATGTAGCTGTGTGACTGTGGAGCTGGGCATTCGAAGTTTCCTCCATTTGCGCGCCTAGCGAGGGTGCGACTTTAGAAAAGGGCAGGAAGATAAGGAACCGCGCCCATGCCAAATATAAATAAGCTTCTATAAAGATAAGCATTGTTTTCGTATCTAATGAGAGAAGTTTTTTTACCTTATTCAAATTGCCCATTGATTTTCCACGCCAATTAACTTTTCATCCATTAAATGAGTCAAAAAAGAGATAACCTGCTGTTCACATTCACTTTGATCCACCTCATAATCAGCCACTAAGGTCGCGACTAACTGCGTAACTGTAATAGGCGCCTCAATAGAGTCCCATATTTTTCCGCCAATTTCACCTAAATTGTAATACTTTCCATTATGAACACTCAGCATGACTTTTTCTCCGCCCATATCACTTACAATGTTTCCTTTACCTTGAACAACAACGTCCTGCAGCGAAAGCGTTTGGTTTTTGATCATGATCTATGCCTCCAAATTTAATGTTTCCAAGATAGTTGTTACTAATTGAGGAGCCGTAAATCCAGACGCCGGGCGGCTTAGTTGGAACATCTGAACGTTATTTACAATACTCACAGAAGTGTTAAAATGCCATTCGGTTAGTTCTAAACCCGGAATAAGGAAATTACGATAGGTATGGTAGAAAAGGGTTTTGAACCGTTCAAGTTTTGCAATTTGACGAATAGTAATCTCTTTATCCTCTGTTTTTACTAGTTCAAACACCCCGGCAAGCGGTAAAGAGCCAGTAAAGTATTTGGAGGATACTGGGATATAGTATTTATCCACTCTACCGTATAAGGATTGGTAATTACTCGTCTCCATGCCAAAATTAGTGAGACTATCTTGCCATAGCTTCTGTTGGGGATATGAAGAAGTCACATATGGCATGTTGTCCCCCGAAAGCGATACAGCAATGACATCGTCACTTAGCAGTTGATAGCCTTCGTTGAGGAAAGCTGATGCCAGTGTAGACTTCCCTGCTCCTGAATCTCCAATGATGGCATATGCTTTTCCTTGAATAGCCACTAAACTGCCATGCAGCGGAAATATCTTCCTCTGCATCAATATGGCACCCATACAAGTTCCTAGAATAAGAAGTCGAATCTCGCCATCTTCTGCTTCTTTCATAGGTGAATAGGTGATACTTTTTCCTTCTTTGATTGAAAATGTAGCAACTTCGGGAATATGAAATAGGACGACATGATCTTTCACTACAAATTGATGAAGTTGATCCGTTAATTCAAAATATAGCCTAGTCAGATCGTTATCTATTTTGATTTCGATATCGATGTCTTCTATTTGTTCGTCCACTTTCGTCAGCTCCGGTAAAGCGACATCACTTACGATCGTTAAACCGAAAGCTTTGTAGACGACTTTTTTTTCGACTTCTATCATTTTTTCACTCCAATACATCCATTATTATGTTAAAGGCCCTTATACTCTCTTGATGTATAAGGGCTTTTAACATATGTACGAATTCGTAAGTAGCTTTGAATCTAAATCAATCTTAGCTCCATGTTAATTGGTCTTTAGGAGTACCTGTCGGATAAGCATGATCAAGGTGGTTACCATTTTTCGGATCAAGCATTGTTTGATTAACATCCAATACTTCAAGCTCAGGTTTCAACCATTCTTTTTTCATATATTTCACCTCCTTTCAAGCAAATTTTTTCATATATCGATATAAAATTAAACTGCGCATTAAAACCTTATAATCGGGATCCGTAGCGTCTTCTGGCTTGGCTCCAGCCTCAGCCTTTAAGAGCGCGGCTTGGATCACTTTGCCATCCAAAAACTTTAGAATGGTTTGATCTGTACTAAGCTTCCTCAGCTCGTCTACAAATGTATCCCAATACGGAATCACACGATGCAGCCAGTCCGCTCCTTGCACCCCCCGATAATGTTGATTTAACCTCACTTTATCAGGCAATATTTTCTCTGTAGACCTTCTGATAAGAGCTCGGTCCACACCATTTTGAACATATTGTTCTTCAGGCACAGATAAGCAAAAACGGACGACACGCAAATCGTTAGTTGGGTCGCGCTGCCATAAGGAATAACGCAGGGACAATTTGGTTGTCAGCGTGTTCGTAGCATTCCAATGAAACACATCTGCAAAATGCCTTCTTCTTAGTTCAAATAAATTCGATGACGAGAACCATCCTGTTTGATCGATGCCATAATCGCTTAGTCTTTTGAAAACATTAGTCCTTTGGGCAAATTCTTCATTAATTATTTTTGGAAACGTATATGGTTTATCTGAAGAAAAAAGTCGATCAATAAAGGGAAATGCTACTCTTGCCACAACAGGAAGCCTGCGCAGCCTGGGTCCTCCCATGGTATTGCTATAATGGTGCAATTCTTGGATGAGGTGAATCCACTTCATTTTTTTCAAAAGGATCGCGTAATGATCTAGGGCAGAACCCCAAGATATGGTCAAGTTCCCTCTCGCACCGCTTAACAGAACTCCAATTCCTTCCGCCTGGGCTTTCTCAAACATACCTTTGAGCCAAAAGGAGTTTTCAAAGTACTTATACGGCATCTCCATCATTTCCAGGAAATCGTCTATCTCAGAAAAGGAGTTTGCCCCTTCGAAAGCTAAGTAATGGTCTTTGATACCACCTACGTGCTGTACAGTCGATTGAATAAAAGGTCTTTCATCTGGCATTAAGTGTCTAGGCGTATAATCTTCAAAATCACTTGGAGGAATATAACTGAATGTATGCAGTTGTTTCTTTCCAGCACGTAATGCCTTTGCCGCAAAGCTAACTACTGCACCTGAATCTAGTCCACCGCTCAAGTGAGCCCCCACGCCACGGTAAGTACGCAATCGCGCTGTTACAGCCTTTTGAAAGACCTCTTGAAACGCTTCTACATACTCTTCATTTGAACTTAGTTTTAATGGCTTTCCAGGAATTAAAGTACAATATCTGGTCAGCGTTATTTGATCTCCAACTACGGAAATACTATGCGATGGAGGTACTTGTTCAATATGTTTATTAGGCGTTAATGAAGCATCTACCGCATCAACCACTGAAGATATAGCCAAGTATTCAGCGAGCCATTGTTCATTCAGCTCCCTCTTCACATAGGGCAACAACAGCAGTGGTTCGATGATCGTGGAGAAGGCAAATCGCTCGCGACTCCGGAAAAAGTACAGCGTTCTGCTTCCAGAAAAATCTCTTGCACCGAAAAGCCGCTGGTTTCTTTCATCCCAAATCATGAAGGCGAAGTCACCCACTAAATATTTCGGCGAGTCTACTCCCCATTTCATATAAGCAAGCAATATCAGCTCGCTGTCAGGCATTTCATTTCTCCGACTATTCTCCACTTGCAATAGTTGAAATAATTCCTCACGATTATCGATGATCGCATCAGCTGTTATGGCCAGTTGGCTTTCAGATTCATAGTAAGGATTTCGTTCACCGACCGATTCGGGCGTAATCCACTGTGCATGACAACCCAGGAAAACTTTCCCTTGCAGCCATATCTGAACATCGTCTGAAGGATACTTTGCAAATCCTTCCATCAATAGTTGGCCATGTTCAGCATACACAGGCTCTTGATCTAGGTGAAAGATTCCGGCTATTGCACTCATTCTTTTCCTCCACTTTGCTAACTGGTAAAAGGGAATCTCGCCCTTGCGATGTTCTCGTTAAAGAACGTCGTTATTCATTAATATGCTTCTATTTGCTTACATGATGATGTAAGCATTTCATTTATTCACTTCGATTCCGTTCTTTATCGAGAACAATTTCAGAATATCATCTTCTGTCATGACTGTCAACAACTTCCTACATCCTTTTTATCTTATGCGAGAACCTCATAATTCCTACGCTATACGTGAAATTAACGAACGCTGCCCAAGTATGCCCTAACGAATCAAAATTGAAAAACTTGTTATAAATTTTATTTAAAAATGGTTTGAAATTTCGGCTTCTGATTGCTCTATACTCCACGTATAAGCTGATTTTTCGGTGAATGGGAAGCTCTTTGATGTGAGTCAAATGGGGAAAATGGTGATAGACATTGACTAATGTTCGGATCATTCTTCTTAAGGTTTGGTGAGTAGCAGCACCACTTAATAGATGGGAATAGTTAATATGCTCATGGCGCACATGAATCATTTGAATAATGTCTATAAAATACTTCGGAGAATCCATATAATGACTCCAGCCATGCAAACAAATCATATAGAACGTATGATAATCAGATAACTCCTTAACAAACCGGAACGATGACAATGGAGATGCCTGTTCCCAAAATTCGCTCATATTTAAATTTGATGTTTTTTCGATGAGTAAATCCCAATGAAGCTCTACGGTTAGCGGAATGGAACTGTGCGGCAATAACTTAGAGAAACTCCAATGGAAATGTGATGGAGTCCGCTCCTGCTCTATGGTGTAACCAAGCTGCTTCACACACGCAATAGCTTTCTCCAAATCATGCTTCTGCAGTAACAAATCAATATCGGTAGTGCCCCTGGCTCCTAAATGACCGAAGTATTTTTCAGCAAAATATACACCTTTAAGCGGGATCACTGGGATGCCCAGCTCTTCAAATTTCAGAAGCAGTTGGTTCGTTTGATTTTTGATGAACAAATTGAGATATAGGGTTTCGTCATATTTCTGTTTTAATCTTTCTTGGAAAAAAAGCGGCACTTGCCCCCATCTGCTTTGCTGATTGAATAAATAATAAATTTGTGACGACAGCGTAAAATATTCAATATCCTGGAGTGCCTTCTCATAAAACAGTAAATCATGAGGTAGGGGAGTTCGCGGATCATACAACGCTTGTATCAAAGGAATAATCAAATCTCGGATCTCCTTTCTGCGATTGCATGCGATTTAATCGACGGTATAGCCCATCCTGCCTGATGATTTCTTCATGGTGTCCCATTTGCACGATCTTCCCTTCATCCATGACAATGATAAGATCAGCATCTCGAATCGTTGATAGTCGATGAGCAATAACTAGCGTCGTACGATTACCCCGTAGTCTCTGCATGGCCTCTTGCACTAGATATTCCGTTTCACTATCCAAGGCTGATGTTCCTTCATCCAGTAAAAGAACGGGTGCATTCTTTAATAAGGCTCGCGCAATGGCCAATCGTTGTCGTTGTCCGCCGGACAGTTTAGACCCTCTTTCCCCTATCTCGGTATCATAACCACGTGGAAGAGATGTGATAAAGGAATGAATACCCGCAGTCGTTGCAGCTTGCATCATCTGGACATCCGTAATGTCCTGTCGCGCCAACAACAAATTCTCCCTTATCGAACCGCTAAATAGAACGGTTTCTTGAGAAACATGTGCGAAGAAGCTCCTATGCTCGGAAACGGAAAGGGTTGCGGTTGAACGATCATTCATGTAGATGCTGCCTGACTGTGGTTTATAAAATCCCTGAAGCAAATGAAATAACGTTGTCTTCCCTGCCCCACTCAAGCCGACAATAGCAACGACTTTCCCGACCGGAATTTGCAAATTAAAATGCTCAAATAGGTTCTTTTGTCCATCGTAACTGAACGTAATATCCTTGAAATGAATCGATGTTAATATAGGCATAGAAGGGCTTTCGGCTGGTAAGCTGTCTGATTCCGTTTCTATGTCCAAAATCTTAAAAATTCTATCCATAGCTGATGCCGATTTCTGCAACCCTGCCCAATGTCCAGCCAGCTCTGTCAGTGGATATACCAAATGGTTTACCAAGTTAACGAACGTTAGCAAAGCACCAACGGTAATGACACCGCCCGAGACATAGTATGAACCTAAACATAGGCTAATTAGAAAAGTGAAGGAAGCTGCTGCTTGGCTTCCTACATAGAACCAACCGCGCAATCTGGCGTTGCTCAGCTCTAAGTTGTACAGTTTTTGATTTTTACTTACATATTTGGTAAATACCGATCTTTCCATTAGAAACGAACGAATGACGAAAAATCCATGGAACGTTTCATTAAGCAGCGTATTGATTTGTACGACCCGATCTTGTATCCTCCGGTTATTATCTCGGAGCATAATTCCGAATATAACACCAGAGACCATCGCAACCGGCGCAACGAATACGCATACCAATGCTAATTTCCAATTGATTTGGGTCAGATAAATAAATACAGCAATATAGATGAAAGGTAATTTGATTAGATTAATAAGGCTGCTGCCAATGACACCATCAAGGTTGTGAATATCGTTGGTGAAGTGCGACAGTAGATCCCCAGAATGTATGCCACTTATTTGTTTTCCAGGTAATTGCAAGATATGTTTGAATACATGTGCAGAGAAGTCCCTTTTGACCGCATTCGTAGCAATGGCCTCCCACAGGGTATTTAGATAGGTCGATGCAATGCTAATTATAACCAGTGAAGTGCCTAGGGGTACTAGCCATTTCATTCGGTTAAATTGGCTATGGATAGCCGCATCGGTAATATGACCAAAGAACCATGAGAAGGCTAAGGTTAGAGCAATATCTACGAATAACAGGAGGAAGAGTCCCATGTACGCTGTACGATGCTCAAGGATATAGGGCTTCAAAACGGTATACGTTCTGCGAATATCTTTCACGGCCAACCTACCAATCATACGGGGCGACACTCCATGCAATTCAAAGTTTACATGATTTTTCTTCGATTGAGATAAACTCTTAAAAGTAACGATATCAAAGGGAAAGTGAGGATGAGTTGGCCCCAAACATAATAAGCAGGATCTGTTACCTTAATAATCCGTCCATTGCGCTCTATCCAGCTCATTTTACCAATCATCTGATCCATACGAATCACTTCATCATGTGCTAGGTTGGTGTCTCCCTTACAGAGGAAATGCAGTTGCAAGTTCCTAGTTAATGTTCGGCAAAAACGATGGGCGACTAAGCTGCCGTGTGACGTACGAAATAGGATAATATCACCTTTCCTCAGGTTTCCAGCCTCTGCTAAAACAAACCGGCAAATATCCCCCTTTTTGATGAAAGGATACATACTCGTTCCCTCGGCTGGAAGCTCAATCCATCCTCTCTTCTCCATGACATGAGAAACCATTTGAACGAATTCTTTATGAAACGGCATGCTGAACCAAGCCGCGCCTAATCATATCATTTAGGAACGCTTCAACATCTTCTTCGACCGTATCGCTGGCGGATTCGTACTCCTTCCGCACTGCTTCGCTGATCGAGATAACCGTCTGAGCTTCACCAAGCAATGACCAGCAGAATCCGCCCACGCCATTTAGCTTCGTTAAGGTATACTCATCCGTGTTCAAAATAATCCATTCCATATCAAGCTGGATAGCCTCATAATCATTCATCCGGAGATATTGGGTCATTATGATATCAACTCCCAAAATGTATCGTTTTTTTGAAAATGCAGCTCGTTGATCGAGACCGAATTGACCAACTGCTGCAGCAATTGAAGAATTCCCCCAGTTTCCTCGGGGCTGTGTGACCAATAAAAAACTTTATCCATAAGATTGAGTAATCCATTCGACTTGCTAAGCGGAACGATTTGATTATCGACCGCCTGATTCAATAAATAAATACCTGCTAAGGGACTAGTCTCTTCAGCACCTGTTCGGTTAAGCTCACTTCGAAAAGGAGAGTTAAAAATGGTCACCTTATCCGGTGTGATTTTGACAATCGATGCCTCATCGGATAGAAGGTCACGGGGCACCGATAATTTAGCAGCCGTTGATTTACCAGCACCCGAATGGCCTGCAAACAAATACGCTTTTCCCTTGTCCATGACGCAGGAGGAATGAATGAGCAGTCCCCATTTGTGATGAACCACGTAGGAACTGTACAAACTCATTAAGGCATGCTTTAACGCTAATTCATTCGTCACTGAAATGACAGCGTAATGATAATCCGGTTCGGCTTCAATTAAATAATCAGCCCGGCGGAAGGAGATGCTATCCGCTTCTTTGGTAATCACGACATTATAATCCGTAAAAGGGATCCCATATCCTTCTTTGAGGTAAATCGTGAGATCAGGTTTACTTGGCGTTGTATACACAGCTGGGAAGTTCTGATGCATGAAGCACATGAATACTTTCGATTGGCATATCACATGAATGACTTGCTCACCAATTTGTGTATAAAAGAGTTCCATTCTTACTTCCCTTTTCCTTTGCCGTTATGCGGTCCGGTGTAGGGAGGGTTAGGATAATTAATGCCGCCATTTCCTGTTCCCGGATGATTCAGGTTGCCATGACCTTTATTCCAACTTTGAGCGGTCTCAAAACGAACCGGTTGTTGACTTAACACCATGGGGCGCGTGTATATTTTTTGTTCCATCTTTGCTTCGTTTTCCATCGTTCGCTCTCCTATCGTTTCCATGTTTGGATTAACCGTCTTGCTTCTCCGAAAGGTGTATCAATGATCTCGTACATACGAAGATATACCGTAGTTTCAAATCGATCCAAATCAAAATTGATGGTCTGAGTTCCGCTAACCAACTTGTTCTCACCAGTAAACGAAAGAACCTTCGACACCATAATTCTGTTTTTGGCATCAGCCAATTCGAGCCTCATCTTGGAGAAGCTTTGATCGACGACGACTTCATCCTGAAGCTTGATATTGAAATCCAAATTCAGCTTATACGAGTAGGGTAAACTTCCCGATCCCATATTGTAATTGGCCCCTGTCGACCAATCGTTCAAAGTAACTTGAAAAGGGTAGAAGGCAAGGGACTTATCGCTTGTCTCTTCCATAACCTTTGTTTTGAATGCAGCAAGCGGGATGTTGTAGGGCTCCACACTCTTCGTATCCAAAATCTGCATGGCCAACTGCTCACCAGTTTCCGCGTTTGGAATGATAAAAGAATAGTAAATGACGTAGCTTATATTCGGAATAAGCGTTTCAACCAGTGTACTTTGTCTGGTGCCTAAGTATTTATTACCACTTTTGCTCGACAGCTCCGCCTGGAAATGAGGAACCTGCAATGGATTTTCGCTATGGTTAAGCAGCTTGAACTTAGCAACTGCGGCTTTGAAGCCCCCACCAGCGCTTTCATGCAATTGCAGATCCACCATGGATACATCTACTTCAGGTCGAATCAACTTATATAACGGATCAAACTTAATCGGCTTATTCCATTCATACTCTAATAAAGTATTCAAGTAGCTCAGATTACTGGCAGCTCCCGGCAAAGTAATCGTCAATCTGCCTATTAAATAATTGTTGTGCGTTTTGTCATCAACCGCAAAGTCTTCGGGCGTCAGGATGGATAAGCTTTTCAGCTCCATCCGATCCCTAACTGGAATGGCATAGTGGACGTATTGCTGCTCACCCGGTTCAAGTAACAGCTTATCCTGTTCCAGCCGTTTGCCGCTATACACTTTCTTCTCCGATACGCCGTTTATTCGAAAATCGGGTATTGCTGTTTTCTTATCCCCCTTATTTGTAGCAAGCAAACCTACAATCGTCATGGGGCCATCTGGTGTATTTTGTTCATTAAGGCTTACCGGTTTATATTCTACCGTGCTTGATAACACTGGAATCGTAAACGTATCTTCCCATTTCTTCATCATAGCGGGATCAGATAGGACGGCCTTCTCCCCTTTCCATTCTATGGCGGATACGGGAATAGATATGATTCTCTTTTCTTCTTTGGGATAGACGAATTCATCCACATCCAAAAACGAAAGTTCGGTCAATGAAAAAGCGTCATACCGATCAACTATATTCATATAACTAAGCTCAGCCGTTTCTTTGGGTTGAATATTTTTGACATTAGCTTGACTAGGACGCATGATATACTCCAAGCCTTCTTGTGTCTTGACACGAACCTCATATTCCGGGACCCCCGTCAAGCGATCTCCATTGTTATATATGCGGACAACGGCGGCAATTCTAGTTCCTTCTGAGGTTGATTCATTTAAAATGCTTTTAACTTCCACCTTGATCGCATCGGTAAGTTGATAGCTAGTTGCACTCGATGACTGCGTATATTTCTCATCTGCCAATGCATGAAAGGACGCAGATGGAATCACGAGAGAGACGGATAAGATGAACATGACCATCGTATGTTTCCAATTTATTTTCAATTCAAGTCACTCCATTTTTCATTATTGCTCTTCAATAGCCGTCATTTGGACTTTTTCTTTGTCTCTTAATTGATTAGGATTGGATTTAACGACCAAATCCCCTTCTTTGACACCAGAAAGCACTTCTTGATTAGGTTCATTTAGCCTGCCAAGCTGTACGCTGCGCTTCTCGACAATATCGCCCGATAGTACGAATACGAAGGCATCATCACCCTCTTTAACGATACTATACGTTGGCACTGTGGGAACGATTTGATCCTTCTCCTCTGTCATTTGAATCCTTAGCTTCATACCAGGCTTCAACGTCAAATCTTTGTTAGGCACTTCCAGGTTGATTTCATAAGCTTTCGTTTGTGGGTCGATCACTTTGGAAAGATAACTAATTTTCCCTTTATACATCGTCTTTGTTCCTGCTATATAGTAGGACAGCTCTGTCTTGCCACCTAAGTGTCTCGTTTCTTCTTCCGATAGCTGTGCTTTAATTTTAATCGGATCCAGTCTCTGAATGACACCGATCATAGCACCCGGCTGCAAGCTCATCCAGCCCTCTAACGGCATCTCCGATAACAGGCCGCTCACAGGGGCTTTTACTTCAAGATTTTTCATGGATTGATCTACCTGTTGCAAGGTTACTCGAGCATTTTTGAGCTGATCTTCCAATTCGGAAGTAGCATCAATCGGTTCCAAAATGCTAAGTTTATGCTTGAGCTGATCCAGATCCATGCGGGCATTCATCATTTGATTTTCCATCTGATACAGCTGGGCTTTCGTAACCAGACCGACATCATAGTCGTTCTTCATTTTATTGTAATTCCGCAGCAAGCTCGTCATGCCTAACTCCATTTTTTGAATGTTGTTACTCATCTCCAGCTTCTGGCTTTCCATTTCTTTTTTTGCTCTAATTTTTGCCTTTTCTATGGCTTCCTGAGCCGTTTTGACAGCAGTATCGGCTGCTTCTCGCTGGGCTGTAATCTCACTTGACTTCAGTTTGACGATTACGTCTCCTTCTTGCACCATATCTCCGCGCTTTTTCAAGATTTGATCAACGTCCCCAGCCATCTTAGCTACCACGTCGAATTGAACGGAGGATTGAACTTCAGCCGCTCGCTCAAGCGGATCTCCAATTTTTTGATTGATGACCTTAAATACTTTCACATTTTTTAATGCCTGTTCCTGAGATAAGGAATTAGCATCCGGATTTAACGGGGCTGTATCTGAGCATCCAGCCAGAATTCCAATGCTCAGCGTCAAGATGCAGGCGGTTCTCACGACTCGCCGATGCGGCTTTCGTCTTTTTTGTCTCATTAGCTATAAACTCGCTCCCCTTACTACAATTTTTCACAGACAAAGATTACAGATAAGTTTCCGCATGATGGTCTTTTATTTCGTTCATAACCACCCCAATCAGCTTGGCTTTCGCTAGCATAAGTTCCTCTTTCACCTTCTTGGCTGCGCCGCGCTTCACCTTGCCATATTCCACAATGAGAAGCACCCCATCGCACTTAGTTGCCATTATTTTGGCGTCGGTTAGCGTTAAGACCGAGGCTGTATCCACGATCACCATGTCGTATTTCGCTCTTAATTCGGCCAAGAGGTTATCCATAGATTTCGATGCCAATAAACCGGACGGATTCTGTTGTACAGGTCCTGAGGTCAAAATAGACAGATTTTCAATGACTGTTTCCCGAATGATCCCTTCCAATGCGTTCTGATTAACCAAATAATTCGTCAATCCAATCCCATTATCTTCACCAAATGCAAGGTGGATAGCAGGATTGCGCAGATCCGCATCGAGCAGAATCACTTTCTTTCCGATCTGTGCATATGCCACTGCCAAATTAATGGCTGTCGTCGTTTTCCCTTCGCCTCGGCCAGATGAAGTGATCGTAATCGTCTTCGCCTCTCGTCCGAAGACGGAGCATTCGATATTAAATCTTAAAGAACGATAAGCTTCTGAGGTGGAGGAATCCGGATGAATTTGCATCATAATCGTCGAATTATTGGATGGTTTTGGCATATGACGGTTCCCCTGCTTTTTTTCTAGATTTATTTTTTTGCTTGGTTCGCAATGCTTTGTTTTTCACTTTTGGTATGTACCCTAATGTCGATACTTCAAATACCTGACGAATGTCTTCATCTGTTTTTAACGTGTCGTCTAATGCATCTAGCAGGAAGGTAAGACCGATCATTACAGCTAAAGAGGCTACAAAGCTCAAAATGAGATATTGATTTGATTTTTGGTTGATGGGTGCGGGATTGTCCTGTACTTTTGCTCTATTTAAAATGGTTACATTATCCACTTTCATAATCTTGGGGATTTCAGTTTGGAAGACATCCGAAACGGCATTCGCGATTTTCACTGCCCTTTCATGGGAGAAGTATCTTGCACCGATCGTCATGACTTGCGTTTCATTTAAATTTGATACATTTACGATGGAGATGAGTTGATCGGAGGACAAATTTAAATCGGGGTAACGTTGAACAACTTTATCCATAATAGCTGGGGTTCTGATGATTTCTTTGTAGGTATTCATGAGCGCAATATTAACGCCGATTGCTCCATAATCGATCTGTTCTCTACCTAGTTGGTCCTGTTCAACCGTCTTGTTCACGATCAACTTGGTCGAAGCTTGGTAAATAGGCTGATAATTAGATGAGGTATACATAGCTGTTAGAATCGTTGTCACCAGTACGACTAATACGATGAGCCACAAGCGCTTCTTTATAATCAGTAAATATTCTTTAAAATTGATCTCCATGATTCCCCTCCGTAGGACGTCTACTTTTGCATTTGGTAGAAAACAACGCATCCTTTGATACTATTTGTATCATGATTATAGTACTACTTTAAGATACTTTTTGTATCATGTCAATACAATATTTGCTGTTTAGGTTCCAAATTGTATCAGATAAAGTACTCATAAAAAAAGAGAAGAATTCCTGATTCAGGAGTCTTCTCTTGGGGCTTTAACTCATCCCTATTGTCGTTATTCTACTTGATTCATTCGTTCGGCTTGAAAGGGTTAGAGCCTGCTGCAGGAGCATCGCGAGCAGCTTTCGCATCGAGCCTATACCAATTTTGCTCATAATATTCGCCAGGTGTATTTTCACAGTTTTCTCACTGATGTAACAACTTTCAGCAATCTCACGGTTGGTGTATCCATGGGTAACAAGTAAAGACAGAATTTCCGATTCACGCTGCGTAAGGCCGTAATTCGCAAAAAACTGATGAAAAACCAGCTCCGGTTCCTTGCTTAGCTCCACATTTACGTAACTTTCATGTACCGTAATCAACCTATTTGTCATCCGATAACTTCCTTTATATATGTCTAATGGATTGCCAAACGATCTCTCATATAACAACTTCACTTATATGGATATGTCTTTCTCGACTTAGGTCTAGAAATGTCTCCTCAATCTTTACTAGCGGGTTCGTATCATCCGTTGGATTAATATAAACGACCTCGCCAGAGCGGCCATCGGTTAGCTTCACGGTCCTGCCGATCAAATTATTAATCAGATTGGTAAGAAATACAGAGACAATGTTGGGATCCAATTCTCCGAAAAACCCTTTTCTCATCCGACTTACTACCTCGTAAAAGGGCATCATTTCGTGATAAGGCCGCTTCGAGGACATCGCGTGAAAGACATCGGCAACAGCAACAATTCGGCTCATTCGATCCAACTGGCTATCCTTTAATTGCAAGGGGTATCCAGTGCCATCAGCCCGTTCATGATGTTGTAAGGCAACTAGAGCCACTCTGTAGTTAATCCCAACCGTTTCTTTAAGCATGTTATAGCCTAAAATCGTGTGTCGCTTTATTTCATCGTATTCTTCGGTGGTTAATTTTCCCGGCTTCAACAGAATCTCTTGCGAAATCTTGATCTTACCCACATCATGCATCGTAGCTGCCAGCGATAATAACGCCACTTCATTGTCAGCCCAATTTAGCCATTTGCCAATCAACGTTGAGAGTATGCCTACACCAATATTGTGCTGATGCGTGTACTCATCTTTCGCTTTGACAGCCTGAAATAATTGAAATAAATCAGGGTTCTCAGCAGCCTGCAAAACGATAGGAATCAACTCATTCTTGATTTCCAGCAGCGGAATCTTCTTCTGCGATTGAATTCGCTCGAATAAGTCCTTGGCATATTGAGAAGCTTTTTGGACAAGGAGTTCGGAAGAATCTGGTGGGGATACAGAATCAAGCCTATGCTCATGCATGGTTGTCGTTATGATACCCATAAAATCAATGCGATGCTGCCGAAACAAATCTAAATGCTCTTGATTGAGAACCGATTGACTTGGTACTAAAACAAGTCCATGGCTTGTTGTCACATCGTATTTCAACATCTTACCCAATAGTTCTCTCAATAAAGCTCGCTCCAATTATTTCAAAATATAACCAATTTCAATTATATACGACAAAAACAGTGCAATCTATGGGTCAAAATCCCATATTTTATTGGAAGATGTAGGATAAATAACCTATTCCATTCCTAGAAACAATCAAAAGTAGGACTATTGATCGACTTATTATGTTCAATTGACGCTATATCCACATCGTGACATCCGTCTACTCTGCTGCATATAGTAAGTATCGACTAATCCGCTTTTACCTAAGGAGGAAACTACGCAATGGCTTCAGACAACAAACAAGAAGAACTTCGTGAATTCGAAACTGAATTTTTACAGCCTGAATCTACGGAACAATCCTATCCTGCTTCATATCCGCAACCTGTTCCTTATCCGTATGGCTATGCTGTACCGCAAGCTTATGCTTGGGTACCTGCTTACGATCCACGCAGCTTTGGCGGCTTGTTCGGACTTCCGGGTGGGATGCCTGGGATGCCTGGCTTCCCGGGAACTGGCATGTCTCCTGGATTTCCCGGGCAGTCTGGCTTTCCCATGCAGCCAGGATTCCCTGGGCAACCTGGATTCCCTGGGCAGCCTGGCTTTCCTGGGCAACCCGGCTTTCCTGGGCAGCCTGGCTTTCCTGGGCAACCCGGCTTCCCTGGGCAACAGCAAGGAGAAGGGCAGGCCCCTACATCCGCACCTCCGGCTTATACACCACAGAAGCCGTTTAAAGCGGAAGGTGTCTCCGCTTATGCCGTAGACCCTGGAGCTATTCGCCGGTGCTTGTTTAATTTCACTTATGTCTGGCTCAGCAACGGTCAACAATTCTGGTATTTCCCTACATTTGTAGGACGCAATTCGATCGCAGGCTTCCGTTGGACTGGATTCTTTTGGACGTACTTCGGTATCGATCTGCGCTTCATTGACTCATTTACTTGTTAAAATAAATGCGATAAGAAGGGCTGTTATTCTCACAATGAACGGTGACCCGAAAGATGAACACTTTGAAAAAAGTGTCCTCTCTCGGGTCCTTTTTTACGGTTATAATCACTGAAAGTTGAGGATTACACGTGGGAAAAAGTTGGAGTAGGGGAGGGGTTGCAAAATAGCCTTTAGGCATGTGAATTGTTGTAGATTTTAATAGATTTTACAACATTGGTATCCCCTAAAGCCGATCTACCCTCATCGCCAAGGGGTAACAGCCTTCCTCTTTTCAACCTTCCTGCCAAGCAAACCGGTATCCGATCCCAGGCTCCGTAAGGATATACTTCGGTCTTGTCGGATCTTCTTCAATCTTTTTCCTCAGATGACCGACATACACTCTCAGGTATTGGCTGTCTGATTCATACTGCTGGCCGCCCCAAACTTGTTTGAGCAGTTGTTTATGAGTCATCACTCGTCCGGTATTCAGGGCGAGCACTTTTAACAAATCGTATTCCGTTGGTGTTAATTTGAGTTTCTCATTCTTTAGCTCTACACTACGTTGAGATAAATCAATAACTAAATGTCCCAGCTTCAACACCGGTTCATCTTGCGTTTTGGCGATATGACGTAAGGCAACTCGCATACGAGCCATAAATTCGCCCATGCCAAACGGCTTCGTTACATAATCGTCGGCGCCGCGATCCAAGGCCGCAACTTTATCTTGTTCCTGGTCTTGAGCCGTAAGAATAATGATCGGCACCTGCGACCACTCGCGGATATGCGCCAGCACTTCCATGCCCGTCATATCAGGCAATCCTAGATCTAAGACAATTAAATCAGGGCGCACCATTGTGGCCTGCAGCATGCCTTCCTGACCGGTGGAAGCTTCAGCTGCTTCAAAACCGTGTGCGTTTAAAGTGACACGCAACAACTTTCGTATTTGTGGTTCATCATCAATGATTAAGATTTTCGCCCCTGTGGTTGTCATTCCCATCCCCATCTTTCTCAGCGAATTGTAAAGGCAAGCTTATCCGAATAGCCGTTCCTCGATTCCCATTATTCATAGCTGCAATGTGACCGCCATGTGCTTCCACAATGCTTTTGCAGATCGCAAGCCCTAGCCCTGTTCCTGGGATATGTTTGGTTAAATGGCCCCTATAAAATTTCTCAAACACCCGCTCCAAATCAGCTGAAGCAATGCCTGCGCCCTCATCCTTGATGATTAATTCAAGCATGTCTTGGTTGTGATCCGCTTCAATCACAATTTCACTTCCATCAGGCGAATACTTAATGGCATTACTAATGACATTAATCAATACCTGTTCAATAAGAACTTCGTCTAAAGGTACCGACGGAAGATCTGCCGCAAGACATATGTTTACTTTTCTGTGCAGCAAAGCGTCGTTCAATTGTGTAAGTGCAACTCCTACAATATCCTCTATCCCGCACCACTGTTTATTTAAACGCAGCATACCGCTCTCAATCCGAACCATGCCCAGTAAATTACCTACCAACCGGTTCATCCGGGTAGCTCCCTCACGAGTCGTTAATAATAACTCGCGTCGATCTTCAGGACCGAAGACGTCTTCCCCTTCCAGAAGTCCAGTAACTGAACCTATGATGGTGGCCAGAGGCGTTCGCAATTCATGTGATAGCGAGTCCAGCAGCGCGGTACGCAGCTTCTCCGATTCAGCCGTCAATTGCGCCACCTTAGCTTCATTCGCTAATTTAACGCGAGAGATCGCAACGGCTACAAGATCGGAGAGCGCTTCGATGATCCGAATAAGTTCCGGCATCTCTGACAAATGTCTATCGCCCACATGAACAGTAAGCACGCCATGGACCTGCTGATCCGTAGCTAAAGGGACATGCAGATCCGATGATTCCCCCAATGTAAGAGTCCCTCGACCCGCGATGGAATTATGTTTATTCACCCATGCGGCAATAGATAGATGGGATTCATCACTAGCCCAATCTACGCTATCCTTGGAGTAGGCTTCCAACTGCTGTTCACCCAACTGGTTCGGTAAAATGATAGCAGCCTTAGCATCAAGCGTATCAGAAACATGCTGAACAATCTGATTCAGTAGTGCATCTAAGTCTGAAATGGCGGTAATCTTACGACTTAAAGCGTACAGAGCAGCCGTACCTGCTTCTCTTTGTTGGGCTTGATGGATTTGACTCCGCAGTTTAGAAGCCAAGTTCGATGTAAGGGCAGCAACAGATAAAAAAACAAAGAAGGAGATCAAATACCGCAAATCTAGAACCGTCATACTAAAAACGGGCGGCACAAAAAAGAAATCAAACGCCAATATCCCCATTCCCGCAGCAAAAAAGGAGGGGCCCCTTCCCCATCTTACAGCACTAAAAAGAACAGGAAATAAATAGAGAAGTGCAATATTAACTAAATCCAAAAAAAGACCAAAAACTCTTAGTAATATGGTCGATACTGTAATATAAATAGCAATAACGAAGTAAGATCTCCAACTGCCAAATTCATTTATTTTATTCACCATGTCATCATTTTACCCTATTTCCCGAAGTTTGCCACGTCTCATAGTCAGCAACAATCAGTACATCCATTGTACTAGCAAGCGGCACAAGCTTTTTGACAATAGCGTCTTTCCACACAATGATCTGAGTGGCTCCAGCCTCACTTGCTTTGGAAGCAAACTCATGCGGGATTTGGTTTCTGTTAGCCACCTCTTGAAACGAAAACTCGCCTCCGAGCCTAATGGTCAGCTTCTCTAATGACTCTAGCTTCATCTTCCACTCCTCTGCGCTTCCCACCGCAATAAAGCTTACATGCCAAGTTGCTTTAAGCCGATGCGCAATCCGAAAGCCGCGGCGAATTAAGCGATCGGCTTGTGAGATTTCCGTGACACACACGTAAATCACTTCTTTTCTGCGCCATGGGCCACGAAGTGAGCTCTTGCGCTCCATAGATTCTAGACGTTCATCTACATCATCAGCGATTTCGCGCAGCGCAAGTTCCCGTAAAGCGATCAGATTTCCCGTTTTAAAGAAATTGTTCAACGCTTGATCCACCTTGACCATCGCATAAATTTTTCCATCTCTCATGCGAAGCTGTAAGGCACCAGGGGCAACATCGATCAACTGCACTTCGTCCGCCATGCGAAGAATACTATCTGGCACAGTTTCCCTAACCCGAATACCCGTAATTTGTTCCACGGCATCATTTAAGCTTTCCAGGTGCTGCACATTAACTGTAGCAATGACCGATATACCCGCTTCCAAAATTTCCAGCAAATCTTCATACCGTTTTTTATACTTACTGCTGGGTACATTCGAATGGGCTAATTCATCTACCAAAACCACTTCAGGTCTAAGACGTATGATACCTTCTGTATTCATTTCCTCCAGCTTTACACCTTGATACTGGATTTCTGCCCGCGGTATGATGTCAAGTTCCCCAATCTGTGCGATTGTCTCTTTTCTTCCATGGGTTTCGAGCAAGCCAATCTTCACATCAATCCCTTTTTTGAGCAGATCGTTGCCTTCCCGCAGCATGGTATACGTTTTACCGACACCTGGGGCAGCTCCAATATAGACTTTAAATCTACCTCGCTTGATTTTTTCAATTTTCGCTTCTACTTCTTGTTTGCTCAATCGTTTATATTTGTAAGGTTCCTTCAAAGAGTGGATATGAGCTGGCAGAATGCGTTCACCCTCCTGAGAAGCACGATCAGCAATCAAGAACACATCGATATTTGTCGTTCTTTTTAACACGCCATTGATGACGGAGCCTTGTAAAAGAGTTTGCCATTTGGTTTGCTTAGAATGTCCTAATACAATGCGTGTTACATGATGAGCTATCGCATAGTCGACCAATATTTGAGGGATGCAGCGACGGTTGCCAAAGGGCAGTTCCTCAAATTTGCCGCCTACTTTTTGGACAAGCTTCATAATCGCCCTGCGAAAAGTAGCCGCTTCTTTGGTGAGCGGCTTATTGAAATTACGCAGCGTGACCACATGAAGATCACCATTCAATCGCTTAGCGATCTGTTGTCCTCTGCGTACATAAATCGAACCGTTCCAATGATACTGCGTTGTTACAAGGATGCGCTCGGTCGCACCAGATGGACCCAGAATCCCCATTTGTTCGCGATGTTCTTCCAGAGAATCGTTAACGTCCTCGGCAACAAGACGAAGTGCCAGTTCTCGCAGCACGCCTAAATTACCGCGTTTGAATAACGCTGTATCCTTATTCCCCTTTAAATGGCCTTCTCCCAATCGACTTAATATTGTTTCCGGCGTGGCATCGATTAATCGAACTTCATCAGCAAGCTCCAACGTATCTGAGGGAACGCAGTGCCCTACTTCAATGCCTGTTAGTTTATGTGCAACCTCCATCGCCTCTTCCAGCTCATATACATTCACCGTGGTAATCACACTAATGTCATTTGAAAGTAAAAATTTAATATCGTCTAACCGCGACGGAAACCGTGCGCCTGCTCGATTACAATGAGCTAATCCGTCTACAAGGACGACCTCCGGATTTCTTTCGATTAACGCATCCAAATTAAGATCTTTTTGTTCTACACCGTCTTTGATCCAATGAATGCTCGGGACCCTTTCCAGATCCCCCAATTGTTCGACGGTTTCCGGTCTTTGGAGCGTCGATACGGCGCAAATGACCACATCGATCCCTTGCTGCTTGAGGTTTTGCCCTTCCCGAAGCATGTGATAGGTTTTACCTGATCCACTGACTGCGCCGATATATATTTTAAAACTGCCGCGGTGCAGTTTAGAGATGGAATATAGGATTTCTTCCGGTGTTTTTCTTTTGAAACCATCCAAATGGCAACATTCTCCCTTCTCCCTAAAATGGGCAGAAACCACTCCCCTTATCATCGAGAGTGGTTGCCTGCTTACTTCACAACTTCACTTGCTTAAGCAGTTCCATATTTAATTCCGTCACATTGACTCTGGGCTCACCGAAAACTCCAAGTTGGCGCGTTTTTGTAAGCCGATCAATAAGACCACTCAGACCTTCCTCGGAAATCCCTGTTTCCTTGCTAATTCTCGGCACTTGGGCTTTAGCCCCTTCCGGTGATAAATCCGGATCGAAACCGGAACCAGAGACTGTGACTAAGTCTGCCGGAATTTCCGTTAGATTAGGGTTTTCTCGCTTCAAAGCGTCGATCTTCTCTGCCATAGCCGCAGCATAATCACTTGAAGCCACCGTCGTATTGGAGCCTAATGATGCAGTCGGATCATACTTGGCTGCAGATTCTCTAGGATGGAAGAGCTTCGGGGACTCGAAATTTTGAGCCAGCAGCTCCGATCCAACCACGATACCGCCCGATTCTATGAGACTTCCATTCGCTTGTTTAGGGAATAACACTTGAGCAACACCTGTAGTTACGAGAGGATAGATGAGCCCACAGACGATCATCAACAATAAAGACACCCGAACAGCTATAAAAACCGATTTCATAACGCTATCTCCTCGTTTCTCTTTCTCTTTAAACGATATTTAATCCGTGAAGCACCATATCAATGATTTTAATCCCAATGAAAGGCACGATCACACCGCCTAAACCATAGAGCAGAATATTACGTGACAACAATTTATCTGCTGACATTGCCCGGTACTTAACACCCTTCATAGCAATGGGGATGAGGAGCGGGATGATAATTGCATTGAATATGAGCGCTGATAAAATAGCCGATTCCGGCGAAGCCAGATTCATAATATTCAAGGCCTGCAGCTGCGGCATAGCTAGAATAAACATCGCAGGAATAATCGCGAAATATTTGGCAATGTCGTTTGCGATGGAAAACGTAGTTAAAGCTCCGCGAGTGATCAGCAGCTGTTTACCGATGGAGATGACAGAAAGCAGCTTGGTCGGATCGGAATCCAGATCGATCATGTTGGCGGCTTCTTTCGCAGCCATCGTGCCTGAATTCATCGCCAAACCTACATCGGCTTGCGCAAGCGCAGGAGCGTCATTCGTTCCGTCGCCTGTCATGGCTACGAGTTTACCTTCTTGCTGCTCTTTTTTGATCGCGGCAATTTTATCTTCCGGCTTCGCCTCAGCAATAAACTCGTCTACACCGGCCTCAAGTGCGATCGTTGCAGCTGTAAGAGGGTTATCACCAGTACACATGACCGTTTTGATGCCCATGGCGCGAAGTTCAGCAAACCGTTCCTTCAAGCCCGGTTTTACCGTATCCTTCAGGTAAATGACCCCATAGATCCGCTCGTTAACCGCGACTGCCAGCGGAGTTCCACCAGCTTTGGCAATTCGGTTTGTGATCGCTTCTAGATCACTAGGAATTTTCCCGCCCATAGCTGCTACATATTTCTTAATCGCGTCGACAGCACCCTTGCGGACTTGTTTACCATCAGCTAAATTAAGTCCCGACATCCGTGTTTCGGCGGTAAACTCCACCATTTCTGCACCTTGATAGCTATCTGCTTGCCACGTCTCCCCAAGCTTGTTCGCAAGCTCCACAATGGAGCGTCCCTCAGGAGTTTCGTCTTTCACCGATGCTTGTAAGGCTGTAAAAGTGATGTCTTTAGCAGTTACGCCAGTCACGGGAACAAATTCCGCAGCCATCCGATTCCCGAATGTGATCGTCCCCGTTTTATCTAGGATCATCGTATCGATGTCGCCAGCAGCTTCCACCGCTTTACCCGACATAGCAAGCACGTTGTACTGCGTCACACGGTCCATACCTGCGATACCGATAGCTGACAAGAGACCGCCGATTGTTGTCGGAATGAGACAGACAAGCAAGGCAATCAACGTGGAAATCTCCAATTTCACATCCAAATACTTCGCCATAGGCACCATGGTTACAATGACGATTAAGAAGATCAAAGTCAGTACGGCAAGCAGCGTCGTTAAGGCAATTTCATTCGGCGTTTTCTGCCGTTTGGCGCCTTCCACGAGTGCGATCATGCGATCCAAGAACGATTCACCGGGATCCGTCGTCACTTTGACAACGATATAGTCCGAAGCGACTCGTGTTCCACCTGTTACGGATGAGAAGTCACCTCCTGCTTCCTTAATAACCGGAGCGGATTCGCCGGTAATGGCGGATTCATCAATCGATGCCAAACCTTCAATAATTTCACCGTCTGATGGGATGATCTCCCCGATTTCAATGCGGACTACATCTCCCTTACGGAGAGAAGTCGAAGACACTTCCTTATAAGAACCATCTTTTTGAACCAAGCGAGCCTTCGTATCGGATTTCGTCTTCCGCAGGGAATCCGCCTGCGCCTTGCCCCGACCTTCCGCCAAAGCTTCCGCGAAGTTCGCGAAAAGCAAGGTGAAAAGCAAGATCAAAAACACCGCGACATTGTAACCCCGCCCTACTTCTGAAGTACCAAATAGATCGGGCGCGAGCGAAAGCAGAAGCGTAATGACCGTGCCGATTTCAACCACAAACATGACCGGATTTTTGATCATCGCCCAAGGATTTAATTTTTTAAACGAATCAACGATAGCTTGATTCATCATTTCTTTTGTCATTGTTTTTTTACGTTCCGCAGCCATATAAATACTTCCTTTCTCCCTCGTTTATCCTTTAACGCGCAGCCAAATGTTCAGCAATCGGCCCCAATGCCAGCGCCGGGAAGAACGTTAGAGCACCAATAACTAGAATAATCATGATTAAAATCCCCATAAATAAGGGTGTATTCGTGCGCAATGTACCTGTCGTAACAGGAACTACACGCTTGGTAGCAAGTGAACCTGCAATAGCCAACATAGCGATGATTGAAATGTAGCGGCCAAACAGCATGACCATACCGATACCCAAGTTGTAAAAGTTCGTATTGGCTGTTAATCCACCAAAAGAAGAGCCATTATTGGCAGCACCTGATGTGAAAGCATACAGCACTTCAGACAACCCATGCATCTCCTGATTGGCTATCGAGGTAATGGATTCTGGACGAATAAGTGCCCAAGCTGTCGGTGCCAGAATAATGAGCGGATGGATCAGAATGGCGATTGCCGCCAACTTCACTTCTTTGCCTTCAATCTTTTTACCTAAAAACTCAGGCGTACGGCCCACCATCAGCCCACAAATGAAAACAGACAAGATTAGGTAAAGCAACCCGTTTAACAAGCCTACCCCTTTACCCCCGAACACATTGTTCAACATCATTTCTGCAAATGGGGCGATGCTTCCGAGTGGAGTAAGCGACTCATGCATCGAGTTTACGCTGCCTGTTGTTGCAGCTGTGGTTACGGCTGTAAATAGGGCAGTCTCAGACAACCCAAACCTTACTTCTTTGCCTTCCATGTTGCCATGTACGCCCATCGCATCAATCGCCGTTATACCGCGATACTCGGCGTAGAATACCGTTGACAACATCACGATAAAAATGATCCCCATTGCAGCAAAGATCGTCCAGCCTTGTTTCTTGTTCTTAATCATTAATCCAAATGCGTAAACCAGCGATGTAGGCAGCAGCATCATACAAATAATATGAATCAAGTTAGACACCGGGGTCGGATTTTCATAAGGATGCGCGGCATTCGTACCGAACCACCCACCACCGTTAGTACCTATATGCTTAATAGATTCGAGCGAAGCCACTAACCCACGAGTAACCGTTTGCCCGGCTCCTTCAATGGTTGTAGCCTGTACGGCTCCCAGCAAAGTTTGCGGAATACCTTGAAAAACTAAGACTAAAGCAACAATAAAGCTAAGCGGCAGAAACACCCTAGTAATCGCTCTTGTAATATCCACGTAGAAGTTACCGAGATTATCTTGACGTCCAATTAAACCGCGAATAAAGGCAACCACCACTGCAAATCCAGTTGCAGCCGATGTAAACATCGGGAACGTTATTGCCACCATTTGTGAGAAATAGGACAATGTATTTTCACCGCTGTACGCTTGCCAGTTCGTATTTGTAATAAAAGAAATAGCGGTATTAAAAGCTAAAGCCGGTGGCATATTACCGATGCTGTCTGGATTTAGAGGCAAGTATTTTTGAAGTCGAAATATCGCATAAATCAAGAGCATCATAACCAAATTCAGTAATAATACGGCTCCTACATACTTTTTCCAGCCCATCGCTTCCCCTTCTTTGACACCCATCAAACGATAGAATGCACGCTCAATAGGACCAAAAACACGATCAAGGCGGCTCTTTTCATGTCCAAACACTTTAACCAAATAACTACCCACAGGCTTCACCAAAAGCATAATAATACCCAGTGTGATGATGACCTGTAACAATCCCATACCCATAGTAGGTTCTCCCCCTGCTTACATAAGCTCATATTCTATGCTTAAAATTTCTCTGGTTTCACTAGAACAAAACCGAGATATACCATAATGGCAAATGCAATTATTCCAATAACAATCATATGTTTGCCTCCTAAAAGGATTGGTCAATAACCTCGTTTCGGTACATGAGCTCACGCTTTTTCACAATATTTCACAAATCCCCAAAACACTACAAATGATACTGCGATTAATAAAACCATCGTCACATCGTTGTACATAACACACCTCCTTGAAGTCAGACAGAACCAATTGCTCCCTGGAACAGTGTAACGCCGAACCGTATAAAAAGGGGGTAAAGAATCTATAGCATCTGTATAAAAAAAGCATAAAAATTGATTGGCTCAGAATGAGATATACGCCCCAGTAGAATGCTCAAATAAATAACTGGATACATAATAGATTCACTCTCCTCCAAATTTTGAACAGCAAAAAGAAGCCTAAGAGCAGAGAATCTCTACTATCGGGCTTCTTAGCAGCGTTAATAAACATGCTGTGAAAAGTGTAAACCCAATCTTTCGTGCATAGGCAGGGAAGCAGGTTCCAAGCGCTGTTGCAGGTTCCTTTGTAAGGGACTATTGCTGCTCGCCGGTGCACAAGTAGCTTTTGCCTGTAGCGGCTGAATCCCCTTAGGGCTTCACCAACGTTCGAGGAGAACAATTACTCAACGGCTCAAAATTACTGCGAATGTGCAGAGATTTTTGCTAAAATCGTTTAAAAAAAGGAAAAGCCTGCTATTCTGCAGGAATTTTATCTTTTCCATCCTGAAATTAAAAAAAGACCGTAAAAGCCTGCACTATTGCAGGAATGTACAAACAGGAGCTATTCGAAGAAAAAAAGCATGTACAATTGCAGGTATTTACGACAGCCACAGTTACTTCTTCTCATTAAGCTCGCTCAAACCCAAAACATACAAATCTCAAGAAAAACCATCCTACGCCGTTCTTGAATGAGTGTCTATTAAGACATAATCTTCAAGATTATTCGTAGGTCTATGGAGACAGCAGCCTTACATGAATGTAAGGCCACCTTTTTATTTTTTCAAATGATAAGGTACTGTCGTTACGATAAGATCCCTTCTGTAGAGCAGGAAAGCTTTAATAAGTAAGCTGGATTGATTATGGAGAATATGCTGCCAGCTTTTCTTTGGAATGAACTGCGGGATTAAGACAGTTACCCGATAATTGGATTCAGCCGCTTTATGCTCGACTGTATCAATAAATTTCGTCAATGGTTGAACAATGCTCCGATAATGGGAATGTAAAGTCACCAGCCTTATATCGGGTTGCCACGTATTCCATTTCTCCTCAAATTGTTTCTCGGCGTCTCTTTCGAAAGCCACATAAACGGCGATGATCTGATCGGGCGAAAGGGATTTGGCATAATTCAAAGAGTTCTCTACCACATGTGTAATACCCGCAACAGGCACAATCATCACATTTCCTTCAATAGGAATCGCTGGTTCACAAGTTGTTATTCGTAATTGTTCGCCAACGGCCTCGTAATGTTTCTTGATTTGATGAAAAATAAAAACAATCAGAGGCAAAAAGACAAGTACGGACCACACCTGCCCAAACTTGGTAATGAAGAAAATCATCATGACCGTAAAACTCATGAAAGCTCCAACTAAATTAATCGTTAATTTAACAATCCAGCCTTTCGGTTTCTCACGGATCCATTTCATCAGCATCCCCGTCTGTGCTAAGGTAAATGGAATGAACACTCCGACCGCATACAGAGGGATTAAATGCTCCGTTTTTCCTTTGAAAAGAATGATTAACAGGATTGATGTAACCGCAAGAAAAATGATCCCGTTGGAATACCCTAGTCGATCTCCTCTAATCGTAAACATCCTTGCTATAAATTTATCCTTGGCCAGATTAACAGCCAGTAAGGGGAAAGCGGAATATCCCGTATTCGCAGCTAGAACAAGAATCATAGCTGTTGTGCCTTGAATGATGTAATACATAAAATTTCTACCGAACGTTTCCGCAGCAATTTGCGAGACAACCGTTTCCTTTTCTTTGGGAGAAATCCCATAGTAATACGCTAGATATACGACTCCCGCAAATAAAAGGGCAAGTAATAAACCCATCGCCATCAATGTTTTGGAAGCATTTTTTGGAGCTGGATCTTCGAAGTTTGGAATGGCATTAGATATAGCTTCAACCCCTGTTAAAGCAGAACTCCCCGATGAGAAGGCTCTCAGTAATAAAAACAAGGAAATACCAGCAACAGGCGTGCCAATTGGAGCATGCAGTTCAGCTGAGACATTCCCCGTTACGATATGGTATAATCCGACACCAATTAAGATAAACAAAGCCAGAACAAATAGATACACAGGATAAGCTAAAATAGAAGCCGACTCCGTTATACCCCTGAGATTTAAAATCGTAATGAAAATAACAAGTAGGACGGCAATAATCACATTATAAGGATGTAAGTGCGGAAAGGCAGAAGTAATGGCATCCGTACCAGCCGAAATACTTACCGCCACCGTTAGTATGTAATCAACTAAAAGGGATCCTCCTGCAAATAAACCCGCGTTCATCCCGAGATTTTCCTTCGATACGACATAAGCCCCGCCGCCATGCGGATAGGCATATATGATTTGTTGATACGACAATATAAGTGCTACTAGAAGAAACAGAACACCTATTGCGATAGGGATTGTGTACCAAAAAGCTGCCGCACTTACGGTAATCAAAACGATTAGAATCTGCTCAGGCCCATAAGCAACTGATGATAAAGCATCGGAAGATAGGATAGCCAAAGCTTTCTTTTTATTAAGCTTTTGTTCCCCAAGTTCGTTTGACTTTAACGGCTGACCGATAAGAAATCGTTTAATTACAGATAACATGTTATCACCCGCCATGTTTTTTTAAGTTCATTTCATTTTACCCAATTGTGTGAAAAAAGAATCATACATATCGGATATCGATAATCCAATTTGATTCCTAATGCATTGCATTTCGTTGCATAAAACATACAATATTGCTGACAAAAGTAGTGCTTTTTCATCAAAGGATTCGACAAGACTCAAATTGAATAACTATCGTACTATACTTAGAAAGGTTGTGGCTTCAGTGTACTCACACGAAGATTTAATCTCCATTCGACTCGCGATCATGCTCTTTGTGGTTCCAATACTGGGCGTCGCATCACTTTATTTGATTAGTTAAAAAACATACCAGGAGCTCCTATGGGATGCGTTCTTAGCCCATCACTTAACAGACTGGACCATTTGACAGACTACAGAGCATAGCGCTCACATGAAAGGTTGTGCAGTCATGAAATGGATGATCTGGAGGTTCAAACCGAAGTCAGTGAATGTAACAGGGTACATCCGGTTTCACGGCACTTGGTATGTAATACATGAGTAACTTATTACCAAAAGACGATACCAAGAAGTAACACCATAGTAAGCCCTTCGGGGCTTTTTTAATTTGCGATTAAAACAAAAAACGACCCACTGCCATTAATGGCGTTGGATCGTTATTCTCCTGAATATATCTGACATCCGATAGCTGTTCTCAATAAGGGGGATTTATAAAGCTGTACCACCATGTTTCAAACATCCTGTTACAAAACAAAAAAACCCTCAACTAGTAAGGGTTTCAGGCTTGTAAAACTGGGATGCGGTCGGAGGGATTTGAACCCTCACGCCTTGTGAGCGCCACCCCCTCAAGATGGTGTGTCTGCCGTTCCACCACGACCGCGAGGTATGAAAGTAAAGATGACCCGTAGGGGACTCGAACCCCTGTTACCTCCGTGAAAGGGAGGTGTCTTAACCACTTGACCAACGGGCCACGAATGTCTGTAAGCTTATGCAGCCCATTTTGACGACATTTGTAATTATAATAGATTCTGTCGTCGTTGACAAGCACAAAATCTGGAATGCTCACAGGCAAATATGGTATGCTGAGACCAATTCCAAATACTCGAGGTGCTTGTCGTTCATGTTAATTTATGAATCTACCCATGGAACGGTCCATGAGGAAACGGTACGCGTTCCCGGCTCGAACGAAGTAGCTTGGGTGAGAATGGAGAACCCCTCTCCTGATGAAGTTAAACATGTCTTAGGCGACTTATACAAGTGCCACCCGCTGCTCGTTGAGGATGCAATTAAGCTGAACCAACGACCGAAGATGGATACGTATAAGAATCATGTTTTTCTGACCTTTTTTGCGATATCCGAGCAGCTAGAACCGAAGGAAATAGGGATCGTGATCGGATCAAATTTTGTGATAACTGTATACAAGGACAATCTCCCCTTCATAGATCAGCTTTACCTTACCTGCCAAGAGGTCGAAGATCGATTAAGGCATCCAGGAGCCATACTTCATGCGATACTCGATCGATGTGTCGATGATTACTCCATCGTTGCGGATCATTTTGATGATCGCCTAAATAGCATGGAACAGGCCGTATATCGCAACCCTAGGATTCGCATTGCACAGGATATTTTCCAACTTAAACGGAGTATGCATCAGCTGCGCCGCGTCATTGTGGAGGAAAGGATTACTCTTTCCGCCATCGCGCACCACTCCTTCCCCTACACACGTGAAGAAGATGATGTCTATTTCCTGGATATCATGGATCACATCTCACGAGTCGTGGATTCTTTGGACATTTTCCGGGAATCGCTAACCGGTCTTCTCGAGCTCCAAATGAGTATGAAGTCCGACCGGATGAATGAAATTATGAAGACATTAACAATCTTTAGCACGATCTTTCTTCCTCTGACTTTCGTCGTCGGACTGTATGGCATGAATTTCAAAAACATTCCCGAGCTGCATTGGGATTATGGATATCTATACGTCTGGATCCTTATGATCCTCTTAAGCTGTGTGATGTGGTATTACTTTAAACGTAAGCATTGGTTTTAACAAAAAAAGGCACTTCACCGTGAATCATCATTCACAGGGGGTGCCTTTTACAATTAGCAGCTATTTAATTTGAAAATAAGAAACAGATTGATTCAAAGTATCTGCTACAGATCTAAGCTGTTCGGAAGCAGCAGCAATATTCTGCATCATCGCCAACTGCTCCTCGGTTGCAGCAGCAACTCCTTGCGATTTGTTCAAAATCTGCGTTGAAGTCGTTGCCGATTGATCCATGGTCGCAGAAATCTCCTCGGAGCTTGCCGACATTTGCTGGGTAATCGCTGAAGTCTCATGAATTTGCGTCACAATGTGTGTCACCGATTGCATGATGGTATGAAAGCTCTGATTCACTTCATGCATCATGCTCGATCCTGCACTAGCTTCCTGCTTGGTTGCATTCATGGAATTGGAAACACTGGCGATCTCGACTCTCGTCTCATGGATTAATTGATTAATTCCCTCTGCTGACTCGATAGATTGCGATGCAAGCTTACGAATTTCGTTCGCAACAACGTTAAACCCTTTGCCGTGCTCACCCGCTCTAGCTGCCTCGATGGAAGCATTCAGCGACAACAGATTCGTTTGATTCGCAAACGTTGTAATGCTCGATGCAATAAGACCAATCTCATCCGATTTACGTGTTAAGGATTGTACGGTTTGTGAGAGCTGCTCGACCGATTTCAACATGTTCACGATTTGCTGCTGCAGCTTCACAAGCAAGTCATTGCCAAGTTCGGCATAGCGAGAAGTTAAGGAAGAGTGCTCTGCCATAACGCCTGAATTTTCAGCCACCCTTTGAATCCCAATCGCCATTTCCTCAATCGCTCGGCTCGTTTCTGCACTGCTTCTTGCCTGCACCTCGACGTCCTGCGTCATCTCTTGAATACTGGTAGCCACATGCTCAGAGGCTTTAGCCGATTCCTTGGAACTATCCGAAAGCTCGATAGATGCATCGTGAACGAACTGCGTATTGTGAGCGATCGTACCGATCAACCCCTTAATTTTCGAAACCATCATATCTACTGACTCTGTAATTTTTCCTAGTTCGCACTTGGTATACTTGACCTGAGGCTCATGTCGAAGATCTCCTGCCGCTACTTGGCTGGTAACTTTCATGATGTTTTTGACCGTTTTCATTATCTTACTAATAACCATCCAACCTGCTGACATGAGCAAAATGATGATCATTGCAACAGATATGTAGATTGTTTTTGCCGTTTTATCATTTTGAGCCTTGATCTCTTCAATATTTGATTTCGCATAGGCATCCAAAATTTCACCGATTTGATTCATGCCCTCGCGGCCTTTTTCGAAAGTTGCTATTAATTTAGCATCATTAATAATCCCTTTTCCAGTACTTGAAGACTGAACAACCGCATTCGCTTCTTTCACCCATTGGTCAAAAGACGTATGAAATCCAACTATGTTCTGCTCAATGGTTAGCTTCGTCTCTGTATGCGCTGTTTGTAACAACTGTTTAGCATTCATAATATCTGCCGCTTGTCCAACTCTTGTATTCGCTTGATCGATATTGTCTTTTAAGACTTTAAGCTGCTTCGTCTTCTCTTCCGCAGTCAACGTCCCCGATACCAACAGCTGGTAAGCTGTCAAAGCCTGATACATATCACGATCGGCATTCAAGATAAGTGAAGTGCTTTTATTCGTCGTTTCGTAAAGGGATGATGCCAATACTTCCGTATTGGACTTGCTTTGCTGCAGTAAAAACACACTTGTGCCTAGATACAGCATAGAAGGAACTAATAGTAATAAAAGGAGTCTTACACGTATTGAAAACAATTTTGCCACAAATTCTACCCCCGTCATTAATCTATTTTTGATCACTATACCCGAAATTCGTTTGATAGATGTTAGAAAACTGTTAAAAATGAATGTGCTTCACTAACAAAAAAAGCCCAACGGCATGAACGCCATTGAGCTTAATTTCAGCTATTTCAGATACGGAGAGAGAGGGATTCGAACCCTCGCACCGCTTACGCAGTCTAACCCCTTAGCAGAGGGTCCCCTTATAGCCACTTGGGTATCTCTCCAAAAAGATATGGCTCCCCGAACAGGACTCGAACCTGTGACAACTCGATTAACAGTCGAGTGCTCTACCAACTGAGCTATCAGGGAATGAACAAGTATTATTTTATTATGAAGGCGCTGGTAAGTCAAGTGTATACGATTTCAATTTCCCCTTACATTTTCCACATGCATATTTCCGTACATCCATTTTGCGCTTGCGGTAGTATTCGGTTTTGCAATTGACGCATTCCAACCTATATTTATAGGATTGTTTCTGGGAAGCCCGCGGCAGCGAACGACAGAACCGGGTACCTCCGACCTCAGCCAGCAAGGTTTTGAAATCATGATCGCGATGCTGGTAGCCACGCTTTAATATATGCAAATGATAATGACAAAGTTCATGCTTAATGATTTTCTCAATCTCATCTCGTCCAAATGTCTCCCATTGCATCCAACTGATTTCGATATCATGGGACTTGGTAAAATAACGCCCGCCCGTCGACCTCAACCTCCGGTTAAACCGCGCCTGATGTACAAAAGGCCTCCCAAACGATGCCATAGAGATCTGCTCGATCCATTGCTGCAGCTCTCGATCCTCCATCCCCATTCGCTCCTTTGACAAGTTCTCACTTGAATTTGTACCGTATGTACGGCTATACTGTCAAGTAGAAAAGAAGATCGAAAGCTTTCTAAAGAAAGGATTTGAACAACCCTTATGCCGCAAATGCGATATGTCATTCTTAAGCTCGAACAACAAGTCGAATTCGTTGAAATGCCATCTTCCTACTCTTATCAATTGACAGCTCTGAATCAAAGATTGCACAAAGAATTAGAGAAATTGACCGCTGACCAAGTACCTCAGCTTCCACGAGTTATTGCCGAATGCGACGACTTGGAACTAGTTGGCACCGCGCATACCCTCATTCAAGGTTTAGATTATATCAATCATTTGGAAAAGACCTTCGCTGGCATTCAGGAAAAGTCGTATCCACTTATTTCCTTATTGACTGAAATTCGCGCACTTCAAGCCCAACTGGAACAGTGGTATGAAGAGGATTTTGAGGGTTAATCTGCAAGAGAGTTATTAGAAAAGACAAAGCGAAAAAGTAAGACAAAGCAAAAATTAAGGCAAAACCAAAATTAGAGCAAACCAAAAAGTAATGCAAATCAAAAGGACCTGCACCCATCGAAGAAATCCTTCATATGCTATTATTACATGGCGAAGAAGGGGATGGGCATATGCCGCAATGGCTCTGTAATCAATTAATGCGGGCCTTCCAGAACAAAAACCGCAGACAAATCCGATTGCTGAATGATAGCTGGTACTTTTACCGCACCCGCCGCTCACAAGAGGAGTGGCCTGATACCCAATCGACGGACGGACCGGGCAAGCGTAAATTCTGATAAAAGAGCTAGTACTTGCGAAGCGGGTGCTGGCTTTTTTGCATAATGAGAAGAAGTGACTACGATTGTGGTAAGCCTGCAATTATACATGCTTTTTTTCTTTGAGTAGCTCCTAATCGTAAATTCCTGCAATCGTGCAGGCTTTTTCTGTCTTTTTTAATTTCAGGATGGAAAAACTAAAAATTCCTGCATAATAGCAGGCGTTTCCTGTATTCAAACGATATTAGCAAAATACCTGCACTTTCGCAGTTATTGTGGGCAGAGGTATAGAAAAGTAAACATTTGTTAAAAAAAGGTTGCATATTTGAAATGTGCCCTCTATACTGTAAATAAATGTAATAGCTTATCGGAGTGAAGCACACTCGATCTTGCAGAATGATTCTGCGGTTCGGGTGTGCTTTTTTTTCGTACATAAAAAGGGGGAGTCGATTATTATGCCACGTAAAACAAGAGGTTGGTTAAGAAAAATGCGTGAACTTGGGTTGGGGAATCAAGGGTTTGGTGGTTGGATGAGTGGTTCCGAATTGATGGTTCAGCGTAGGCATTTAAGAGAGATGGCGGTCGTTCAAGATAGGCAGAGCAGGAACAATGCAGTTCTTGAGCAATTGGGATTTGTGCCAGGTAGGAATAATGCTGTTCATGAGCAAGCGGGATTAGTACAAGGCAGGAGTAATGCTGTTCATGAGCAAGCAGGATTAGTACAAGGCAAGAACAATGCTGTTCATGAGCAAGCAGGATTAGTACAAGGCAAGAATAAGGCTGTTCATGAACAAGTAGGATTAGTACAAGGCAGGAATAATGCTGTTCATGAGCAAGCGGGATTAGTACAAGGCAAGATGAGTGTAGTTCAGAAAAATAATGTTTATCCTTTGTTACCGAGAAAGGCTGCTGCTAACATACCGCCCCTCTCACCTGTCGCCATACTAGAAGCTGACAAGTGGGTGTTACGGAAGCTACTAGTCATCCAAATAGCCAAGCGTCGCAGCGGCAAAGTACGACTTCAGGAAGTCGCTGCCGAATGCAATGTAAATATTCGTATTGCTGCCGAATGGCTAAAGCGCCTTTCCCTTGAGGGGATGATCTCTCTTGTCGCTGGTCAACGGAATGTAATGGTTTACTCTCTGAAGGATGTGGGGCGAGTTCATAAATAAACACATTTGCCCCTATTGGTGGGGAGTATGTATGAATACTTGTTGGAGAGGGTGATGTCGGATAGGTGATGGCGCTCGGAGGTGGGCGTTATGAGTAACTTAAGGAAGGATGATGTGGAGTTTCGCGGATGGTGGTAACGACTATTGGATGGGCGTACGAGTAACTTACGGAAGGATGATGCGGAGATTTCCTGATGGCGGTAACCCCTCTTGGATGGGCGTACGAGTAACTTAAGGAAGGATGATGCGGAGATTTCCTGATGGCGGTAACCCCTCTTGGATGGGCGTACGAGTAACTTAAGGAAGGATGATGTCGATAACCCATCTTGTCTAGGCTTACGAGTAACTTAACGAAAGGATGATGTGGAGATTCGCGGATGCCGGTAATGTGTCTTAGTTATGCGCATGAGTAACTTATGACTCTCCCCCACCTCGCACCCCAATAAGAGTCCCTAAAGGCTGTTATTTGAACAATTTCGACCAAAAAATTGAAATAGAAGTCTCTACAGGCTCTTATATGTAAATTTCATTATTAAAATTCTTATTTATATCAGAATAAGAGTCCCTAGGAGCTTCAATTAATCGAATATGCCATAAATCAGAAGGAATTAGAGCCTTTGGAGGCTCTTATTAGCAAATGCTGAGCCTACAAAAAAAAGCAGCTGATAGCAAAACGCTACCAACTGCTGCTGTTTCTTATTGCTGAGGCTTTTTCATGGTCAAGCCTACGCGACCTTTTTTCTCGTCTACGTTCAGCACCCAGACTTGGACGATGTCCCCAACGGACACCACATCCATGGGGTGTTTCACGAAGCCGTTCTTGAGCTGGGAGATGTGCACCAGCCCATCGTTCTTAATGCCGATATCGACGAAGGCACCGAAGTCGATAACGTTGCGCACTGTGCCGGTCAATTCCATGCCCGGCACAAGGTCTTCAAGCTGCAGCACGTCGGTGCGGAAGATCGGCGCGGGCACTTCGTCCCGCGGATCTCGCCCAGGCCGCTGCAGGCTGTCTAGGATGTCCCGCATCGTCGGGACACCTACGCCCAGCTTCGGAGCCAGTTCCTCTGGCTCCAGCGTCTGCAGCAGCGCTAGCAGCTGCTGCGAGCCCAGCTGCGCCAGTTCCAGGCGCAGCTCCTTGAACAGCCGATCCACCACGTCGTAAGACTCCGGATGGATCGGGGTGTTGTCGAGCGGGTTCCGGCCGCCCGGAATCCGCATGAACCCGACACACTGCTCGAAGGTCTTCGCGCCAAGGCGCGGAACCTTCGACAGCTCCTGTCGGGAGCTGAACTTGCCGTTCTCCTCGCGATACTTGACGATGTTCTTTGCCAGTGTCGCGTTCACGCCCGACACGTACGAAAGCAAGGACGGGGACGCCGTGTTCAAGTCCACGCCGACATGGTTAACGGCCGACTCCACGACGGCCTTCAAGTTTTCATCCAGACGTTTCTGCGAAACGTCATGCTGGTACTGCCCGACGCCGATTGCCTTCGGCTCGATCTTCACTAGCTCCGCGAGCGGGTCCTGCAGCCTCCGCGCGATCGAAATCGCGCTGCGCTCGGCTACGTCGAGCTCCGGGAACTCGGTCTGCGCCAGCTTCGACGCGGAGTACACGCTCGCCCCCGCTTCGCTTACGATCAAGTACTTGAGCTTCTGCTCCTTGATCTCGGCAATCAGCTCCGCTACAAACTGCTCCGTTTCACGGGAAGCCGTCCCATTACCGATCACGATCAGCTCGACGCCATGCTTGCTGATCAGTTGCTTGAACTTCGCCTTAGCCTCCGCCACCTTATTATTCGGTGGCGTCGGGTAGGTCACGGCGATTTCAAGCATTTTACCGGTGTCGTCAATGACGGCCAGCTTACAGCCTGTCCGGTAAGCGGGATCGACACCCAGCACCACATGCCCTTTGACCGGGGCTTGAAGCAGCAGATTCCGCAGATTTTCAGCGAAAATCTTAATCGCTTGCTCCTCGCCCATCTCGGTCATTTCACCGCGCACTTCGCGCTCAATAGATGGTGCTAATAATCTTTTATACGCATCCTCTACAACCGAGCGAAGTACGTCTCGAACGACAGAATCACCTCTAACGATTTGCCTAGCCATATAGTCATGAATTTTATCTACCGCAACATCCAAGCCTACCTTCAGAACTTCCTCCCGCTCCCCGCGATTAATCGCGAGAATACGGTGAGGCGGCAGCCGTTTAACTGGCTCTTGATACGCATAGTACATCTCATATACGGATTCAGCCTTTGCATCTTTGGCCTCGGTACGCAAAATCCCCTGATCCTGCGTATATCTACGCACCCAAGCTCGAATCTTAGCATCGTCCGCGATATTCTCCGCAAGAATATCCATTGCGCCTTGAATTGCATCTGCGGCGCTTCCTACCTGCTTGTCCGCGTTCACATAACGCGCTGCTTCTTGTTCCAGCGAGCCTTGACGAGGCTGCTTCCAGATCCATTCCGCTAGCGGCTCCAGTCCGCGCTCTTTGGCAACGCTCGCTCTCGTTTTACGCTTCTGACGGAACGGTCTGTACAAATCCTCGATTTCCTGCAGCTTCGCAGCGCCTTCAATCGATTTGCGCAGTTCATCCGTCAACTTGCCCTGCTCATCAATCAAACGAACAACCTCGATCTTACGATCCTCTAGGTTGCGCAAATATTGTAACCTCTCCTCGATATCTCGCAGCTGATTCTCATCCAGCTCCCCGGTCATCTCTTTCCGGTAACGAGCGATGAACGGAATCGTGTTGCCCTCATCAAGCAGCCCCATTGTGGTCTTCACTTTGCCAGCGGGCAGCTGCAATTCCGCAGAGATCTGCTTCAGGATACGCTCCTGGATCTCTGCTTTCTTTTCCTCAGAGATCTGAACTTTCTCCCTCGGCTCCTCATACTCACTTGCCTTTGTCTTCGTTCCCTCAGTCTCTTTCATCTCACTTGCCTTTGTCTTCGTTCCCTCAGTCTCGTCCATTTCATTCGCCTTTATCTTCAACTCTTCCGTATTTGCCACAGCCAGTTCCCCCAGTCCTATTCATTATGTATGTATACAAACCAAAAAACGAGGGAACCAATTACCCTCGTCCGTTCCTGATCCTATTCAAAACTCTATCAGTCCCACACTAATCTGCAAAGCGTCGTCCACCTTGCGCATCGTTTCTTCGTCCAAATGCGTAATTTTGTCCGTCAGCCGTTGCTTATCGATCGTTCTGATTTGTTCAAGCAGAATCACCGAATCTCGATCGAAACCATGCGTTTCCGCATCGATCTCTACATGCGTGGGAAGCTTCGCCTTCTGGATTTGAGCTGTAATCGCTGCAACAATCACGGTTGGGCTAAAGCGGTTGCCGATATCATTTTGGATCACTAGAACAGGACGAACCCCTCCCTGCTCTGACCCTACTACCGGCGAAAGATCTGCGAAAAATACATCACCACGTTTCACAATCACTGCTTACACCCCGCTTACTAAGCGATCAAGCGTACCGTCCGCTTCTTCCTCCGCTTGAAAAGCTTCAGATGCCATGCTGAGATTTATTTTCGCCATCTCCATATACCCACGCTGCATGGATTCGCGTAGACTGCGCTTTTTACGTTCAATTAAATACAGCTTCATTGCCTGGCGAATAAATTCGCTGCGATTAGAATTCTCCTTCTCGACAATACCGTCCACTTCTTGCAACAGATTGTCAGGCAAGCTAATCATGATCCTTTTCGTATTATGCGCATTGCTCACACTTTCGCACCCCCAGAAACGATACAAAGACAATATTACCAGTATGTCATTCCAAAAACCAATTTATACAATAGATATATGCACTCAGTATATCAAATATGTTACACACTTGGATATAAGATTTCTACTTACATAGTATTCGATGGCTTATTCGGAAAATCCTCTCCACTAGCAGAAAAATTTGCATGGTAAATTCATCTAGACCAGCTGCTCTTGTACTTACTTTTAGTAGCGATGCCGCATGAGAGGATTAATGGCATCTATACGTTTACCGTCACGCACATACACACGAGCAACACGATGAGATATCATACAAATAATTTCATAGTTAACAGTACCAAGCTGACGAGCTACATCTTCAACCGTAATGCGCTCTCCGTCTTGCTCCCCGATCACCACAACCTCGTCCAGAGACTGAACATCCGGCACATCTGATACATTGATCATACATTGATCCATACAGATTCGACCAACGATCGGCACTCTTTTACCCCGAACAAGAACCTCAGCCTTACCCGAAAGCATCCTAGAAAACCCATCCGCATAGCCAATCGGCAGCGTCCCAATTTGTTCTTCACCCTTTGTGTGATAAATCGTTCCGTAGCTAACTCCAGAGCCTAGAGGCAGCGTTTTAAGATGAACAATCCCTGTTTTGAGACTAAGCACTGGCTTTAATTCAATTTTCGTTTGATCGACATCCTCGGAAGGATACAAACCATACATCGAAATCCCCAAACGTACCATCGAATACGTCAATCCCGGCAAATCTATCGCCGCTGCGCTGTTGCCTGCATGTATATATGGAAACGTAACACCTTTATCTGTAAAATAGCTCACAATTCGCTCAAAACGGCGATACTGCTCCATCGTATAACTCTTATCTATTTCATCTGCATTCGCGTAATGCGTGAATAAACCCTCAACTTCCACATTCGGCAGCGTCAACGCTTCCTCAATGAATGGAATAGCATCCTCTTCCGTATGCAAACCAAGTCTGCCCATACCAGTATCCAGCTTAATATGGATCTTTAGCTTCTTTTGAAACGCTCCGTCTTCCATTCGTCCCTGAAAACAAAGCTTTTCGAGAACATCTCGGCTATAGACCGCAATCGTCACATCGTTTTCACGCGCTCTATCAACCCCTTCTGGAGGCGTATAGCCTAGTACCAGAATAGGTGCAGTGATTCCTGCATTCCTTAGCTCCAACGCTTCATCAAAAAACGCCACACCCAAGTAATCCACACCCGCGGCGAGAACCTCTTTGGATACTTCAACAGCCCCGTGTCCGTACGCATCAGCTTTAACGACTGCCATCTGTTTCATTCCTGCCGGCAGTACCTTCTGAAAACCTTCAATGTTGCTTCGCAGTGCATCTAACGAAATTTCTACCCACGTGGGACGATAAAAAGCATCCACCAGCGTTCACCTCATTTATCCATTACAAGTAAACCTATGTTAAGCCTAATCACGAAAAACTGTCAACCTTACTTAAACAGACTTATAAACAACATTTCTTATATTTCTTCCCGCTCCCGCATGGGCAAGGGTCATTTCGTCCGATTTTGCTTTTACCAGAAACAGCCTTTAGATCATTCGAAGAATTAATGACATGAACTACCGCCTGATCCTTCTGAGGTCGAACATTTTCATTAGCAAAATAGCGGAAAACGCGCATACCCGAATCTTTTACCGTCATGAAAAGCGGCGTTCTTTGAAAAGCATACTTGATTTCAGACTCCGGCCTAAACTTCGCACTAACCAGTTCAAAACGTTCCAATACAGCAACAACGGAGTGCAGGAACACATCCGTGCTCAGATTCCACTCCTTTTCAACATCCTGCGCCTGATCTACAGGCCAGCTTGCTAACACTCTTGCGATTGACTTTCTTGAAGCTTGAACCATCTCAGGACGACCACCCTCGTTAGCTTCCTGCAGCTGTTCCCACGCAACATTATTCCAAAGCGAATCTAATAGAACGACTGCTTGTTCCTTATTTGTTAAAGTAAGATAACTTGCAGCCTGATTCGTAACTACGCACTGCTGTTTGCTCTCTGTTATCAATCCAAGATATTCAGCTGCATAGAAAAAGAATTGAAACAAAGGCACCTGATCCTGGTTCAACGTTGGTTTACGAAAAAGCTCCCAGCCAAGCTTCTCATCAAGCTCTTTCCAAAACTTCCGTGGCAAATGTTGTCTGGCAGTAGTCAATTTAATACTCTTGGCATCCTGCAAAGAAGACAGAAACATTTGAAAATCTGCAACAATTTGAGGTAAAGCTGTCTTCTCATCCATCCATTGCTCAAGCAGCCTTTTATCTACCAAAATAGGTCTTTGCTCAAACTCGTTAGGTGTGGATTCAGACGCCTGAAAAGCCAGGTAAGCCTCAAAATCATTAGAATTATGCCAATCTTCCAAGGCTAGTTCACTATCTGCCTCCATATACTGTTCAAATCGCTCCAAGAAAAACTCTTTATTCTTACATACATCTAATACCTCAGCACACTGCCTGGCCGAAATCTTTTCAGATTGTAGAAGAAACTGCACCCACTTCTTAATCGATGGCAAATAAGCACTTATATCAGACTTAGAACTATTCAGTACATTGCTAATGTAGAAACGACCAAGAAAATCAATAATTGTCTCGCTTTGCAGCTCTTCATAATCAATTTCATAATTGTCAAAATAAACCGTTGCCATAAATTGAATGCGATCCACATGTTTGTCAATTGTATCTGCTTTTAATTTGCCTTCCTCCGCAAGATACTTGCCGAATAAGGCAATTTCATTTTCCCAAAATGACTGCTGCTCTTCCATTGTTAGTTCATCAGTTGTTTTCATCAAAGACACTCCATTATCTATTTACTCCAAAGTTGCATTATACCAAAAAAACTCCCTTTCGTGGGAGTTGGTTAAATCTTCTTGTTCGAAATTTGGTAAATAAAAGGAAAGACACCTGCACAAATCATGCAGGGCTTCCCTTTTTCGGCTAATATTGTCGCTTATATATTCTTATTTCCCAGACTGCCCCTCAGTCGCCATAGCGACTTTGATCATTTCATTCGTAGGCAAATCGCCAGTCGACAATCTGAACTCTACGCCGTCATTCGTCCAAGTGAGCGTCTTCTTCTCATCCCCCGTGAGCACGCCGATCGTGAATCCAAGATCAACAATCGTACCCGGCTGCAAGGACACTGATTTGGCTTGAGGTCTCACCTCGATGAGACTGAAGTTGTACTTCCCTTTGTATCTCAAAAGGACTGCTGCGTCCTCGCCAAGCTTCATATCCGTGATATCCTGCTTCACCACATCTTTCGGCAGATAGGACGGCTCGATGATACCGATACTCTGCGCTTTGCTTGCCGCGGCATTCGACTTCGTCGTATCCGTACCTGGTTTTGTCGCTGTTGCCTTTTGCCCATCTTGAGCTTGGCCTGCAGCTTGATCGGATTGGCCGCCTGTTGCTGACAGATTCTTATCTGTTACAGACTTATCACTCGTTGCTGGGTGATTGGCATCCGTTACGCCAGCCATTGTAGGTAAAGTCTTCAAATTCCAGCTGGTCATGTTACGCTCCATTTGGAAAAAATCCTTGTCGAACTTAGCATCGAATTCAAAGCTCGTGAAATTCACCTGAACTAATACATTGTGATTCGCATCCGACACCTGAACCTGCTTAGGCGCCAGCGTCTTCTTATTCAGCCAAATTTTTTGGCGTGACAGCTGCTCATTTTGATAATTGGCTGCAACATCGAACACATACGCATCATTATCCGTCGTAAATTGGCGATCCTTATCGGCAATTATGCTCTTCGCAAGAGACTGGAACAAATACACCTGCCCCTGATTCTCCGGCCAATCGCTTTGGAAGCGGAAGCTCTTCTTGAGATGCGGCGTCAGCACGAACACGCCCTCCTCATTACGCAGCACAATCTGCGTCACGTCCTTCCCTGCATTCGTAAGCGAAATCCGGTAGAAATGATCCGGCGAGTAAGCCACCTCCACCTGATACTCCTGCGGCTGCTGCCCCGTGTTCAAAATCATGCTGCCCGAAGCCTGATAACTGCCCGACTTGCTGATCACATGATCCAAATCCTTTACAATAGATCCTGCATCCTTTTTGCCCATCCCGCATCCCGCGAGAACCAATGCTAAGCACATCACCACTGCTACCACCCATGTGACCCGGCGCATTCGATCATCCCCTCACTCATGATTAACATCAACATAGTACATGCATATGAGGGGACTTGGCCGATTATGCAGACGAGTTGGGGCTTGGCCGAGAAAAAGGTTTATAAAGGAATAATTACACATTTCAGCTGCCTCTCAGATTGTATACATAATTTATTCACACTCTTTTGGCATGATGGTTTGTAGGATCATTACCATGAAACCGGAGGGTTTTTATTGAATAACAATCAGAGAATCGTGCTTCAAGCTTCACGAGGAGCGGCAGCATTTTTTGTGCTGCTGTTTCATACATCAGCCATGTCTTTTAAGTACTTTCAATACGACTTACTAGGGATCAGTTCGATAGGACGATCGGGTGGTGTAGATTTCTTTTTCGTACTTACTGGCTTTCTACTGTACCATACATATGGCCATAAAATCGGAACCAAAATGAGTGTCCTTCCCTATCTATCGAATCGGCTCATACGTATCTACCCTTTCTACTGGCTAATTACACTCGTCGTACTACCCGTTTATTTTCTCGTGCCTAGCTTTGGCTACGGATATGAGACCCATAAAGATACCATCATTAAATCATTCCTGCTGTTGCCCCAAACTCATGGTCCAGTTCTCCCAGTGGCCTGGTCGTTAAGTTACTTTGTACTATTTTACTTGGTTTTCAGCCTTCTCATGGCTCTTGGCAAAAAGCCAGCCTATCTCTTCGTTTCCATTTGGATTACATTAACAATTTGTCATTTTCTACATGTGCCGCTGATAGGTGCTGATATTGACCGTCATTTCTATCTAAACTTCCTCTTCAGTGATGTTAATTTAGAATTTATTACAGGCTGTTTATTGGCCAAATGGGTGGAGCATCAAAGAATTAAACACTACAAATTGTTGATTGTTATCGGCGTGATTGGCTTTGCAGTGATATGGGTGAATAACAAGTATCTTCTTTTCCCTTATCACAATTACCTGATTTACATCATTCCAGCTACATTTGTACTATTAGGCGCTTCTTCTGTTCCTGAACAACTTCGGTTGCCTTATTGGGTGAAAATCATGAGCAAGCTAGGAAATGCTTCCTATACGATTTTATTAACGCATCTATTATTTATTTCAATTTTAATGAAGTTGAGTGTGGCTACACATTTGGTGAATCATTTTGGTTTACTACTTACTGATCTCATTATTGTAACTATGGTCGTGCCATTATGCTACGCGGCTTATAGGCTTGCTGAGAAACCGCTTGTTTCAGGGCTCAAAAACACAATGAAATTTAGTCCTTCCAAATCATCTAATCCTATCTCCTAGATAAAAAGGCAGCAGTGGCTTCCATTAGCCCATGCAGCCTCTTTATGTGTTTAAAGAAATTTCTTTGCGAGCGCGTATGCGAAAAAAAAGTAAGATTAGGTTAGCTAATCTTACTCATTTATTTCACCAATTTGAGTGTACGTATGCTAGCCGCGTGCTCCATCATCGTAACAGCAATACCGGCAATCTGCTCACCTTGCTGGATTTGAACTTGTTTGACCTCTTGCACCGAATCTTCAAGTTTTGTCAGTCGATCCTCAACATTTCCTAACCGCCTATCTATACTGTCAACCCGATCTTTAATGGCCGTAACATCTGCGCCAATCTCATTCATTCTCCCAAGTATGGCACTTAAAAATTCACGATCTGTCATTTCAGCCATCAACTTCAACCTCCTAATCATCAGAAGCTTTCTTCCATTCATTATAACCCAGAATCAATATAAAAAGAATCCCTTCTTTCCTCATCAAAACCATCCATAAACCGACTTTGATAGTTAATTCTTAAAAATTAATCTCTGCATCTTTAAGCAGCGGGTGCTTCTGATCCTTATCCGATAAAATATGATTAGCTGTCGGCCAATCAATGCCAATAGCAGGGTCACTCCATAAGATTCCCCTGTCATGTATAGAAGAGTAATACTCATCCACCTTGTATAACACTTGAGACAGGGGCTCAATCGTACAAAACCCATGAGCAAACCCTTGAGGAACAAGCAGCTGGCGCTTATTAGCCGCACTGAGCGTAACGCCCACCCATTCACCGAAGGTAGGAGAGTCTTTACGTATATCAACAGCGACATCATAAATAGCACCTGAAACAACTCGAACTAGCTTCGTTTGTGCTTTCGGATTCAACTGATAATGAAGCCCCCGCAAAACTCCGGTTTCTACAGATAAAGAATGATTATCTTGAACAAAAGGAATATCTATTCCATACTCTTCCAGTTTCGCACGATGATAACTTTCCATAAAAAACCCCCGATGATCCCCATGGACATCCGGCTCAATAATAAATAATCCTTGCAGCTTTGTGGCAATAACATTCATAAGCTAGATCACCTCTGTAACTAACGTATGCATGATTATTTATAATTGCCTCTGGCTCGTGCTCCAGTTTCCGACATTTTCAAAACAAAAAAAGAAACTGCCAGGAGCTATAAATAGCCTCAGCAGTCTCTTCATTTATGAATACGTCTACCACATATACACAACACCAGCAATAATGGCCGCCCAGATCAGGGAGCCGAACACAACACCAACAATCAACCCTTTGCCAACCGACAAATGATCATCCTGGTAAGCGTCTTCATGATCGATCATAAGAATAACCTCCCCGCATACTAAGTATATGCATAGTATGGGGAAGATGTTGACGAATCATGCGGTTGATGAGAAAAAATTTTTAGTACGCATTTTTATTAATAAAACCGTTAATAATCGTTCTCCAAATAATTTTAATATCAAATAAAAAAGTCCAATTTTCGATATAAAAAATGTCGTGCTTGATACGTTCTTCGATCGAAGTATCTCCCCTTAAACCATTGCTCTGCGCCCAACCAGTAATCCCAGGACGAATATGATGCTTCACCATATACTTCGGAACTTCTTCCTTGAATTGTTCCACGAAATAAGGACGCTCCGGCCTTGGACCAACGACACTCATATGCCCAAAAAGTACATTAAAAAACTGCGGCAGCTCATCAAGACTCGTTTTGCGGAGGAAGGTTCCGACCTTCGTTCGCCGCGGGTCATTTTCAACCGTCCACTCCGTATTTGAGGCACTCTCTGCCAACACATTCATACTGCGGAACTTATACATCATAAACCTTCTACGGTTCAGACCTACGCGCTCTTGCTTGAAAATAATTGGACCAGGAGAAGTTAACTTAATAGCAATAACAGATGCAATCATAACGGGCAACGTGATGAGAATGGCCACGGAGGCGAAAATAATATCGAAAGCTCGCTTGAAAAGTCGATTCCGGAACTCATCCAGCGGGATATCACGTACGTTAATCAACGGCATATCAGCAAAATTATCGAAATAAGGACGTGACGGTAAGATATCATAAAAGTCCGGTATGATCAGTGTTTTGACGCCAATTTTTTCACACACATTGATAATACTGCCGAACTTACGATGTGCATCTAAAGGTAGAGCGATAATAACCTCATCGATGATGAGATCGTTCAGAATGGACTCCAGATCGTCAATCTTTCCAATAATTGGCTTAAAGCTCTGGTAAGTGATTTCGTGTTTCTCTTGATAATCATCGAGGAAACCAACAACTTCGTATCCTAGCTCTGGATGCTGTCTCAGCTTCGTGTAGAACTGACGGCCCAATGAACCAGCGCCAAGAATAAGAATGAACTGCTTGTTATAGCCTTTTTGCCTGACGCGTTTAAGTGAAATTTTAATCATATAACGGTAAAAACTGATGAAGAGAATATTGTTCACAAGGAATAATAAGAGATAAGAACGTGAAACGTCGACTTCTTTTAAAATGAACAAAACACTTAACAGCAGCAGCAAGCTGAATATATGAACTTGTATTATTTTCAGAACCTCATATGAGAACTGCTTCCTTCGCTTAGGTGTATAAAAGTTCATCATATAACTGAGTATAATTGCTATTATCGCATAACTTACACTCCACATTATGTAATGCTTAAATGGAAGAGGAGAAACAAATGGAATCCAGCCGCTTCTAAATTTCAGCCACCATGAAAATAAGAACACGAGCTGAATACATATGAAGTCGGCCAGTGCATAAAGTTGTGTCAAGAACCCCTGACTCTGTCGAATCAATGCAAATCACCTCGCTGGACGTAGTTTATTTCTTGCTAAGGAGAGTATAAATTTTAGGCTAACACCTGCATAAACCATCGTATTCGTTAACCAGGAATACTTCTTACGATAATGCTTATTATGAAATAAAATCATAGCTCTATGGAACTCATATATGATCTTAAAAGGCTTCCTACGACTGCTTGCGCCTTTGTGGTGGACAATTTGAGTGCGAGGGTAATAATAATTGACCCATCCCGCTTCCTTAATTCTATAACACCAATCTATATCCTCGCCATACATAAAAAATTCCTCATCAAGCATACCTACTTGTTGAATAGCCTCGCGACGGATTAACATGAAGGCCCCTACGAGCGAGTCAATGGGATAGGCTTCATCTGGACTAAGGTAACCTAACTGATATTGGTTGAATCGAGGGATCTTAGGGAATAACTTAGAGAAACCAAATGCATAGTAAAAGGACGCTGAAGGCGTTGGAAAGCCCCTCTTGCAGGCTTTGTCTAGCGAGCCGTCTGGAAGTACGATTTTACAGCCGCTGGCTCCTACGGTTGGGTTCTCGTCCATGAAGTGTAGCATGACGTCTAATGTGTCGGGTTGAACGATAGTGTCAGAGTTTAAAAGTAGGACATAACGTCCCTTGGCAACTCGGATGCCCTGATTATTCGCTTTTGAGAAGCCTACGTTATCTGTATTGGCGATGCAAACCACTTGTGGGAACTGCTTATTCACTGATTGTATGATGCCATCATTTGAGTCATTGTCAATTAAGATGATTTCATATATGTAAGATGTAGCAGACAAAAAAACTGATTGTAAACAAGCTAATGTCAGGTCGCGTGTCTTATAATTTAGTACAATAATACTTAAATCCACTTGAAAACCTCATTCTTGTTGATTTAGTTACATTGATTATAACATGGGTTTATAAATTTTAGATTAAAAAAAAGACTAGCTTCATTTAGCTAATCTTACTTGGGCTATTTTACAAACCATCTATTGATTTCTGAACTCACTATTTTTTGCTTACTTTGAATGATACAGCGCTTTTTCATTAGCTCTGAATACTTGCGAAAAAAGCTAGACCAAGCTCCAAGCAGCTTTGGTTCCCGCAAAAGAGCGTAAGCAAAGCTGAGACATTCGTACACCAACAGTGGAATGATATGCTTCAGTACCATAGAGATTCGATCGTTCTTCACCATCATTTTATAGCGATTAATATAGGACAATCTTCTAACAAAAAGCGGTTTGCTGCTCCTGCCGCCTTCCTTCCAGCCCCGTTCATGGTACGCGATCGCAGCTGGCTCATAAATCGCCTTCCAGCCTAATAATTGCGCACGCCAAGCCACATCTACATCTTCTTTATAAGCAAAAAAGTCCTCATCAAAAAATTCACCATCAATACTAATGTCATTGATCATCTCGCGTGAATACATGGCAGCAGCGCCAGAAACACCAAACACTTCTTCCGTGTGTTGAAAATGATCGCTGGTCTGGTGAGCGCCGCGGTCAAAGGCTCTTCGTGCTTTGTTTATAATGAGTCCCGTGCTATCGATGTGGTTAGGGGCAGCTTTGAAAAGTAATTTGCCTGTTGCGCTGCCTGCTTGAGTGTTATTCTGCATCGCAAGTATTGTGTTACGAACATAATCCGGCTCAAGGACGACATCTGGATTGAGGATTAAACAATAATCCGTTTCTGTCATCCTAATAGCTTGATTGTGCCCGCCGGCGAAGCCATTGTTCCGCTCATTTCGAACGATTGTGCATAAAACTTGCCATTTTGCCAGCGTTTGCAATGTATCATCCTTGGATGCATTGTCTATGACAATGATATGGTCAATTGAATGGGTTTGTCTGCGAACCGCTTCCAAGCAATCCTCTATATGTTCAGCGCTATTATAAGTGACAATATGGACACTGACTGTCCGTTTGTTGTTGGCTTCCAAACTAAATCAGCCTCCTCTTTCTTCTCCATTATACGAAATTGGCAATCGAAACAAAACGACATTTTCCAATAATAAGAAATGTAAATCCAAAAAGCCATCACTACGCGCAAACGCATAACGACAGCTCTCTGTTTAGTTATATTTCTCAACAATCTGTTTGAATCAAAAAAATTAATGTCCTTATATGAAAGCAAATTAGGAATAGTAATAGTTATGCCCTTACAATCTATTAAGGAGTTTCCTTAATTTTAGCCTTATATTTTGTGGAAACAGCTTATAACATGCCCTTAGGAAAGTTTTTATGAACCCTTCGTTTTCCAATTGGTTTAATCTATTGACAACCAATTGATTATAAGCTTGAAGCTCCTCATAGCGACTTTTTAACATCTGTGTATATTCTGAATTTTCGCAATATATTTTCTCAACCTCTTTTGAGTGGAGTTCCAAGCGAGAATAGTTTTCTACATATTCATGTAGTTTCCGTTGCAATTCTAGCAGTTCCCATTGCAAATGTTGCACTTCTCGTTGCAATTCAAATTTACCGTGGATTAAACTATCAATGGTTTGTTCAAAATCATTATTTATTTGTTCTTCGAAGCTCTGAATTTCAGCACTCAAGAAAAGCCTTTTATCCAAAAGCTCGTCAGCTAGCTGGTTATTTACAACTATGCGGTATTGTTCATTTGTGTTTTTGTAATAATCAATACATTCTTTTAGTTTTTCATTATTAATATTAAACAGTTCAACTAAGTCTTGCTCAGAATCCAAAACAAGTCCATTTCTAAAATGCTTTACTTGATCTGCAATATTTCCACTGTCTTTGTAAGTGATAACAAAACAGTTTGCCTCCAGGCTTTCATAATAGGTGTAATTATAATTGCCGAACCAATTTGACCATAGTAGTACTACATCAATTTTATGTTCGATCAGCCTTGAGGTAGTATCCTGGTTAGCACCATTGTGAAAACTCGTGTCAATAAAAATAGTCCCCGCCAATGATTGATTAATTACAGTAAAATGATAGAATTCATAGTCTGATCTATTGGGGATATCATTAATTTTCATCCAAGCATCCCAACCCTTGTTCTTAAGGGGATACCCAAGGAATGCAACTCGTATTCTCTTATTAGATTGTGAATTATGAGAAGTAATCCCTTTCAATGGAATTACATTTTGATGAGGAACCACTCTAACACTTTGTTCTAGATGCTTAAATATTCGTAGAAAGATACGCTTTCCATTTTCAGATGGTGACACAATAGTAACGTTATGCTTAATAAACAACTTATTTATAGATTCATAGTGTTCTATGCGGTTCTCGCCATGACGACAGGTTTTACAACACGGAGAACCGATGGGTGCGGGACCGCAGAATTCCTCATCATTATAAAACAAAAAAATATTACGACAAATAGAGTAATAATCGTGGAAAATATGAAGAACCGGAACATCATGTTTTTCATTTATTCTGCTAATTATCTCGTCAATCATCGAAATATTCATTAGGAATAGACTATTGATAAAAATGCTTAGGAGATTGATCTTATTTGCCGTAATGAGTGTTCCGATGTAGGAAGCTACTTGCCATGCTGTTAGAAAACAAACTGTTTCATTATCAACCACAACTTCAACAATCATATTTTTAGGTTCGATCTTATGAGCGTCATAATTATATGCAGTGATTAGAGCTACACAAGAAATTTTACGATCACTCATCATTTTTTGCAGATCTAACACGTACTTTTGTGAACCTGAGGTAATCTTTCGGTAATCATCATGACAAAATGAAATCACACAATCTTTATATTTTAAATGATTTAATATTTTCTCAATTCCCCCACTTTGTATCAATCTTCATACACCCTCTTTTCGACTTCTCAATAAACTGCATTAAGCTTGAGAACTTATCACATTCTTGAAATTGTCTTTTCAACATTACTCGATCTTCTTTCGAAATAGAAGGGTAAGAGCTTGTTGCAAATGAGTTTAAAATAATCTCCAATTGACTTATCTGATCGATACTGAATCCATTTCTCTCTAACCCGATTTTGTTTACTTTTTTAATCAGTGCAGGATTTCCATCGACCAGAAAATAAGGAGGAATATCTCTAACCACCTTTGCCATAGCACCTATCATTACGTATTTACCCACCTTAGTAAACTGATGTGTAAATGCTGACATTCCAATGTGTGCATAATCATCTACCTGGGTATGACCAGAAATCCGCACATGGGCAGATAATGTAGTTGAATTTCCAATAATAGCATCATGACCTATATATGCGCCGTGACCAATATGATTGCTATTACCAATAAATGTATTGCAATTAGATTCTTTAGACCTCGCGATGATAGTATGGTCATTAATCATATTATTTGAACCAATCATTAGTCCTGATACAATAGCTTTATCAAAATCTTTAAGATTTGGAAGGGCACCAATTGAACAAAAACTTCCTATATAAGTCCCGCTGCTTATTGAAGTGTTGTGATGAATTTTTGTATGACTACAAATGATAACCCCTTCACCAATACTCACATTATCACCAATAATTGAATATTCACCAATGCTAACATTCTCTCCAATCATTACATTTTGACCAATAATTGCACTTTCATGAATCATTCGGTAGCCTTCTCCTTTTTAAAACCTATTAATAGTAGTAATAATTCGTTCAATTTCAAAAAGAGTTAACCCCGGATGAACAGGAATTGATACCACTTCATGTTTTATGCTGTTAGAAACTCCAAGTCTTCTGTTGTATTCTTTCTCTAATAAATCAGTTGCTCTATAACATACTTGTTCCGGAATCGTATAGGGGTAATAAATTGAAGTACCAATTCCTTCCTTTTCCATATGCGCTATGAAAGCATCCCGCATACCATTTACAATACGTAATGTATATTGATTATAGACATGCCTCGCACCTGCAACCTCTTGTGGCTTGATAATATAAACATGGTCGAGATTCTCATCATAGAGAGCTGCATGTTCTCTTCTTGCAAAATTGAATCGATCCAACTTTTTTAGTTGACATAAGCCAATTGCCGCTGAAATCTCGGATAAACGATAGTTGTACCCAATGAATTCAAATTGATTCCTTGCCTTTATGCCATGCTGAATAAGTTGACTTGCATATACTGCCGCCTTCTCATCCCTAAAAATCACCATACCACCTTCGGCAGTTGTCATATTTTTTGTCGGGTAAAAACTGAATGCACTAGCATCCCCGAATGTACCCAACTTACGTCCTTCCCATTCTGCCCCATGCGCCTGTGCACAATCCTCAATAAGCAGCAACTGATACTTATTTACAATTTTCTGTATTTGATCCATATCGCAACTCTGACCAAACAAATGAACAATTACAATTGCTTTAACGCCATCGTGCTCCTGAAGAATCTGTTCAATACTATATGAAGAGATATTCATCGTTGTTTCATCAATATCAGCAAAAATTGGAATTGCCCCAGCGTGTACAATTACATTAGCTGTCGCGATAAATGAGAATGCTGTGGTAATGACCTTATCACCCTCTTTAATCCCAAGTGCTCTAAGAGCTATTTCTAATGCAGTTGTCCCAGAAGAAGCAGCAACACAAAAACCGTGGTTTAGATACTCTGAAAACTCTCTTTGAAATAGAGCTACATTCTCTCCACTAGCCAATTGACCACTTCTCAATACAGCACTTACTGCATCTATCTCCTCTTGACCAATCTGTGGTTGTGCAATTTTAATCATTTTTTCGTTCCTTTACTCCTAGTATTTTGGCCATTTCCAAAGAATCAGCTACTTCACAACCTAACGTTTGAATCATTCCTGCCGCCCGGCTTACAAATTCCATATTATTTTTTACAGGAACTCCTTTCAGAAAGTAACGATTGTCTTCCATTCCTGTTCGAATCACATCGCAACCATTTAAAATGGAAATAAAATTAACCGGTAACTGCATTCCTGCAATACCGGCAGCGGACCAAGTATAACCTTTTGGAACCGAGTCGAGAATCCATTGTATATTATTATAATCGGGCTTCATCCCCCCGATTGATCCAATGACAAATTGAATAAGTGCGTTTTTTTCAACTAAACCAAGTTCAGACAAATGCATTAACTCTTTTAACATTCTGGGATTAAATATTTCAAATTCAGGCTTAACTTCATACTCATCCATAGCTTGAAGAATATCTCTCACAAATTTCTTTGAGTTTTTAATTCCACCATCAGGTCGTTTGACAGAAGTTACTTCTATTGACGCTAAATCTGGTTTTAATTCCATTAATCTTATTCGTTCTTTATCGGAAATATCGACAAGATGATTGGAGGTAGATATGCATACCAAGATATCACATTTTTCACGAATTCCCGTTAATACTTCCTTGTATAATGAAGCATCCAACGATGGACGTTCATACTTATCGCGAACATGGATATGAACCATTGCAGCCCCTGCAACGGAACATTCACACGCACAATGGATAATTTCATCTACGGTAACAGGAAGTCCAGGCATTGTTTCTTTTCTAGTCATTGAACCGGTTATCGCAGCACAGATGCCAATTTTTTTCATTGCACTCCTTCTGGAATTTCTTAATGAAACACCACTCACTAAATAAAATATTGTTACTCAATTATACTGTCAAAATAATAGATTGGACATGTATATATTTAACTTTCAGTGCTTTTCGGACTACATATTATTCCTGAAGCTATGTATCAATTGATTAATACTATAATTTCATCTAAAATCCCCAAATTATTCATTACATATTCTCTAGTGTTAAACTTAAGATTTGGATTTTTTCCTTCATACCACCCAATTTGAATGTAATGTAAGTTCACTCCAAGTATGTTCATAAAATCTGAGTACTCTAAATTAATATCAAAATGCCTTCCATTTCTAAGAGCACTTTGGAAATTTGAAATAATGAAATCGTCTTGTCTTTCTATATATACAATTATGTTCACATTGTAATTCTTAAGATTTTTTTCAGAGATACGATATGGTTTTTTCAACTAATGAAGAAAAGCCCTCGCTGGAAACTAGTACATAGTTCTCAGTGGCGTTTTCTATATCACTAATAAACTCTCCTATTATATTTTTACATATATGTTAATTGAAATCTTTATGCATTAAAAAATTGCCCCCAGTAATCGCTGTCACTAGAGGCAGGTGTTGATTCCACAATACGCAGCTTTTATTTTCATCAACAGGATAGTGAACTCATTAGTCCTGTATCCTCAACTCTAATACGAAAAAATGCGATTGACCTATTTTCGAGAACAGTAAGTCAATCGCATTTTAATAAGTAAAGTTATGATTATTAAGTTTTTAATATAACTTTTGTTAAACAAACCGATAAAATCAAGCCTTTTTGCCCAATTCTAAACACGTTGCATTAGTACCACCGACTCCACATGTGCTGAGTAGTTAGAATCAACATTATTAGCATTTGAGATTAATCTCTATAATTTTTTTATTTTGTAATAAGCTTTGCAGCCATCTCGAAGTCAAAAGATTTTAAATAACTTTCTCCTTTTTCAGGAACAAAATTTCCTTTTCTGTAATCCTTTAATAGTAACGCAGTGTCACTGATTGATAACATTTTCAGGTTCGGCAGACCTTCAAAATGTCTTCTGTGTTCGGATTCAGCAAAACAACCGTCTAGCATATTTATTGTGAATCTTCCTGATAACGATGATTCAATATTTACTGATGTTAACCCATTTGTAAGCATGATTTCTCCATGATCAATTAACTCAAAAATGTTTCTTTCTGAATTAGTTATATCTACATGACATGCTTTCAGATTTGATACATAACCCATATAATCACCGATATCAGGAAGTTTAACAATTGCTCCTTCATTCCAGACTGGAGAAAAGGTTTTGAAAGCAAAATCAACATCTTTATAGTACCCAAAATCCGAAAGTCCATGATAAACAATGTTTTTATTTCCATTACCTATATCTTTGGCCTTTTTTATCCATCCCACATTATAGACATCTCTTCCTTCACATGAAAGATGCGCATAGCCGTCTAAAGGAAATAAAATCAATTCAAAAATGGATTTAAGCCACGGCAAATCGTTATTATGGATAAGAGTTGCAAGGTCATGAGGATAATGTACAGTTTTAACTGGTTTCAAAATGTCTATAGCTTCAAGTACTGTTGTCAGCCCATTAATGCTGTAATCATAAGTCCTTTTATAGTAATCGTAATCTAAAAAAACATGCGCGGATGTTATAAAAACAACATTATCATTTTTAAATCTAAGCATATCTTCTCTAATATTTTTGCTGGTGTTGTTAGTTATTTCCACACAGGAATAACCCATATCTTTCATATATCTATATAAGGGATTCAACACATATTCACTTGAAATACCAAAAAAGATGTACGTTTTATTCATAATTATCCTCTCTTTCGGATTCCAAGCGATATGCCCTGTACAGTGTAATTTCGTCTTTAGATTCGTAATACTCTGAGACTTGACCTTGCATCTGATATCCAGAAGGATAAAGATATTTTGAAATGGGAAGATCCTTAGAGAAGAACCCATGATTTCTATAAACTTTGGCACTAACTTCATAGAATCCACTTTTATGAAGAGTGTTTCTAATATAATCGTCATTCAGATACACGGGATATGTGCAATTTAGCGCAGTTTGAGAGATGTCATTTCCATGAACCCTGCAATTGAAATTTGATATATTAAAGGAAAGTTTCCTTTTGTCAACTCCTGGAACTACAATATCACCATAAAAATCAAAGAAAATTGAGTTTTCGCCAGGATTTAATATTAGTTTTATTTTTATATTTGCTGGATTGGATAAGTCATAACACTGCTGAACGAAGGATCCGCGTATATACAAATCTCCATGCCCGCACAATGCGTAAGAAGTACAGCTGATTTCTGCTTCTACAGAGCATTGCGTAGTATTATAAAGCTTAATTAATGCCTTTTTACTATCTCCCTCTGCCCATCTAGCATACGTTTCATCATGTTTTTCAGAAAAAGAAAAGCCCTCCCAAACAACGCAAATCGGGTCTTTCGAGGTTCTGACAGGAAGGTATAAGTTTCCTTTTATTTTCTGACCCATCTCAAATAAAAATTCCTGGCTCAATAGAATAAGTGTAGATAGATTTATATTAGAAATGATTATATTATCTACACCGGTCACATCTTCTATAAGTGTTGTAATATTAGGTTTTAAAGCTTTAACTTCAGGAAGATTATTTGTGTTTGCATAATTATTAAATACATAAGAATAGTTACCTACAACTGCTGTCTTGTCCTTTGCTAGTGCATACAAGATTTCTGTAGGTAATATATGATAAGAATCATATTCTTCATCCTTATTATTTATCGATGATATTAGATTTGATTGCATAGATTCGCATCCTGGCATTGGCTTCAGGTTGTGCTGTTTGATATTGATGATGTCCAAATCACGCAAAAGGGATTCTTTTAAAAGAAATAAAGAGTTATCGATCTTGTGTTTATTTTCCTCTAATAGTTCAGCCCTACTTAATTCAACGACACTATGTATCGAATCCATTTTTTCCAAATAAATCTGTTCCTTATTTTCCAGTATGTTGGATAGTTTTATTTCTAAATCAGTCATAATCTTACTATGTAATGAATCCAACTTTTTCAAATTATTCTGTTCGTTGTTTTCCAGTATGTTAGATAGTTTAATTTCCAAATCAGTCATAATTCTAGGTAGTCTATATAAGTTTAAACACATGGACACTATCCGACCTATAACAGGCATTTTAATAATCTTGCTGAATGGCATAACAATTTCCTCTTTAATTCTATAATTTTATTTAACGCATATTGGTTTATAATTATATTCACCTATAACTCTAGCGCGTTTACTGGCACAATATCCAAGTAAATACACAGCAAACCGCGGGTATTGTAAGGTTATCAAATCCTCTTACAGAAACTGCTTCAGTTACTGTGGCAATACTACTTATAATTATGCAAAAAACCAATCTATCCAAAGGAACCCCAATAATGTACGAATATAAAATACACAATAGAAATGTTGTAAAGAACATAGATAAAGAACCGGCAAGAGTTTTTACATGGCTTCCGAAACGATATTCGCCAAATTTAAACTTGCTCCCGATTAGTGCGGCAGCTGCATCACCGAAAGATAATGCCAAAATTGCAAATCCAGCCAAATATTCATTCTTGAATATAAAGTACTGAAAAAAAACGACAACAACAATACTTAAAGGAGACACAATGTATGAAAATTTGAACAACCCAACCTCGCTCTCTCTTTCAACATCCGAAAGAAAAGATGGTGGTTCTTTCATTAAGGCAAAAATAGTTCCGACAATTACATAAAATGCAGGAATCGCAACAGCGTACCAGAAATTATCAAATAGGAATAGTGAGAGAAACCACCAAGAATGAACTAACATATGTGTAAGTTTTCGTCCTAATTCACGATTTCTCTTCGTAATAGGGTTCAAAAGCATTGGGATGCCAATCCAGTACAGCATTGAAAATAATTCCTTCAAAATTATCATCATACAACCTCACTCATTAATTTTTTCTTTAACATCTCAAAGCCTAAAGGTGACAGGTTGTCTCTGGCAAATTGTTCATTGTTAAAGAAGTTGCTGACAATATTTGTGGATGTAACAACTGCTAAGTCGTCTTGAATTTTCAAAAAGTCATTTTTCTCGAATAATTCTTCGCAATTGAATTGTTTATACTGTTGACGTAATTTATCTATTTCAGATATATCGTTATACCCTTGGATGATTACATCAGACTCCTTAATTAAGTTAATCATCTCAGAAACATCAATCAATATTAAGATTTCGCTTGTCTTAAAAATAGATTGAGCAATCAGTAATCGTTCCTTAACACTGAATCTTGAACTATTCTTAAATGGATTGCGATTAATACAAATCGTTATTTCTTGATTATACTTTTCTTTTGCAAGCAAATAAGTGTTTAAGTGACCTTTATGCGCAGGATCAAAGCTTCCAGTAAATACAATTTTTTTCATTAATTTCATCCTTTGTTTAGGTCTGTTCTATCAACAATTGACCTTAAGATTTACCCTCAGATTTGTTCAGGCAGAAGATACCTTTGGACACCCCGTCTTCTGAGACAATATTGGTACAAATACTAGAACATTATCATACTTATAATTATAATTCAATACTAATATTGTAGTATTTTCACAAGCATCATGAAGTAAATTCTCCAAATAAAATCCATAGTGGAATGCAAGTGAACACTAGTATAGAAGAATTTTGATGTAAAATTATACCTAGTATATTTCTTATATATTCTATTTGAAGAGTATTACATGAGCTGGGCAACCTACTGTTGCCGTTGAAAGATAATGCCCAATTGCTGACGGGATTGCCTGTCCGAGAGTTGCTGAATATAATGACCGTATCACAGAAAAGGAAATGGATGCTTTCCATAGATGTGAACCTGCGCCAACAGGTTTACGGGATGCATTCCACACTCAACATGGTCATAGTATCGAAGTATGAGCTGGATGAGAAGTTATCTGGCGTTTTTTGTTCGTTGTGCAGAAGTGGTTCCTTCCCCCTGTTGTGGGGGAGAGCTTAAAATTATCGGGAGCCGGAAGCACTTAAAAGTGAAGATGGGGAAAGTCGTGTGCTTGTAGTCCGTCGGCTGCGTTGTTCTAAGTGCCGAAACATCCATCATGAGCTTCCGGATTGCATAGTGCCATATAAACGGTACGAATCCTCATGTATTGAGGAAGTTGTTCCGGAGCCTGACGCATCAGTTGTAGCAGCAGACGACGCGACCCTTCGGCACCGGAAAACTGGTTCAGGGGGCTCTGCACATATTTCCTCGTGTTCCTCACATCCATTTTTGCTCTTCGCTTTTATCAGATCCCTGTGGAGGACCCGTCCTTCCCTTCGCAGTCTGCACATCAACGAATCGGGCACTACGTCGGTGATGCCTCCGGCTGACTAACACGAATTGACCGTCCCGTTTTAATTCAAGATTGTGGGTACATACCGGTTCTGCATTCTTGTCCACCAGACTCATTTTGAAGTCTACCAAGTGAGGTGCAAGATAAATGAAAGATAAATAGAAAGTTGAGGCCATCGCTATAGAACGTGTGCAGCTGTTGTCTCCTCTATTCGCGGAGGGACCTGACCCCGCCAAGGCCAGGGAACTCAAAATGAGGATTTGCGATAAGACTGGTCTCTCCGAGCGGACGCTTCGCCGGTACTTGGCGAAGTATCGTGAAGAGGACTTTGGTGGATCGTAAATGACGTCAACCGTCGGAAGCGACGATCCCACCGGAGGTGCTGGATCAAGCCAGTTTACTTCAACGTGGAGTGCCCGGTCGGAGCGTTGAGCAGCTCATTCAGATTCTCAACCGGGAAGGCCGCATTACACCCGGCAAGATCAAACGCAGCACACTCCAAGAAAGCTAGCACAGTGCGGTTACATAAGCGTCATATGCGCATGTACGCTGAATCTGAGTCGCCGTTCGACGGTTTCAACAACACCATCGCAATCGTCTTTGGCATTCAGATCTTAAATATTGCCCGTATTTGCCCATTGGCCCGGGCGGCTCAATGAAGCAAGTATTTCTCGTCACGTTCATCGACGATGCCACGCGTTTTGTGCTCCATGGCTAGTTCTACCCGGTCATGGATAAGACCATCGTGGAGGACTGCTTCCGTAGATCTATCCAGAAGTTCGGCGTTCCCGAGTCGGTTTACTTCGTCAACGGCAAGCAATACCGAACCAAATAGATGACATGCGCGTGTTCCAAACTTGGGATTCGGTCGCTCTTTGCCAAACCCTACTCGTCAGAATCAACCAGTAAGGTCGAGCGATTCAACCGTTATGAGAGAGAATGTACTAATTAGAAAAACAGAAAAACCGCTAACCCAACATGAGTTGTTACTCTTCATGCTGAGTTGAGGTTAAAAACCATGGATTTTTAATTATTTTCTTCCAGCTCCCTTAAAAAAGCCTTAAGCCCTTCCCGCCAAGTTCTTAAATCTTCAAAGCCATTCGCACGAATCGCCTCGTGCTCCATCGCTGAGTTCCGTGGACGTGGAGCGGGCCGTGGAAATTCTTCCGTAGTACATGGTTCTACTTTAATTGTAATGTCATTTTCTTCAAAAATGGCACAAGCAAAGTCATACCATGAACAAACACCCGAGTTTGAAGCATGATAAATGCCATAACGTTCTGTTTGAATGAGTTTATCAAGAAAAAGGACAAGATCGACTGTGTAAGTAGGTGAACCGAATTGATCGCTTACAACTTTTATTGAATCTCTTGTTTTAGCTAACTGTAACATCGTTTTCACGAAATTATTACCATGCATACCATATACCCAAGAAGTTCTTACAATAAAATGCTTAGTTGATAGAGATAGTACATGTTGTTCCCCTGCTCTTTTTGACTTCCCATAGACACTCTGAGGATTCGTCTCATCATCTTCAACGTAAGCACTCTTAGCCGTACCATCGAATACATAATCCGTGCTAATATAGCAAAATATCGCCCCAATACTCTCTGCAGCAACTGCGAGATTTTTTGTTCCATCGGCATTAACACTATAGGTCAATTCCTCTTCCGTCTCAGCAAGATCAACAGCTGTATACGCAGCACTATGAATAACAACATCTGGCTTTAACTCTTTGAGAACCTCTAGACATTGACTCTCATTTGTAATATCTAGCTGCTCTCTTCCCAGACCATGAACCTCATGCTTTGCTCCTAGCAGCTTTACTACATCTTGCCCAAGTTGACCTTTAGCCCCGGTAACTACTATTCTCATTATCTGGCACCAAGCCGCGAGCCGTATTGCTCGGCAACATATTTTTGATATTCACCCGTCTGAACTCGTTTCCACCAGTCCTGATTATCCAAGTACCAACGAATTGTTTCATGAATACCCGTCTCAAAATTATGCTTAGGCTCCCACCCAAGCTCCTTCGTAATCTTAGTTGCATTAATCCCATAGCGACGGTCATGTCCTGGTCGATCTTTCACAAATTGCATCAAAGACTCTGGCTTACCCAGCTCACGAAGAATAGTTTGTATGATTTGAATATTCGTTCTCTCGTTATTACCGCCGATATTGTAAACCTCACCGTTGATACCCTTATGTAGAACCAGATCAATCGCGCTGCAGTGATCCTCAACATATAGCCAATCCCTAATATTAAGACCGTCACCATAAACAGGAAGAGACTTATCATTCAAAGCATTCGCAATCATTAATGGGATTAACTTTTCAGGGAACTGATAAGGACCATAGTTATTGGAACAACGAGTGATGTTAACTGGTAGTCCAAAAGTTTCGTGATAAGCTCGCACCAAAAGATCAGATCCTGCTTTACTTGCAGAATAAGGGCTGTTCGGAGATAAAGGAGTTTCTTCCGTGAAGAGACCTGTTTCACCTAGTGTTCCGTAAACCTCGTCAGTGGAAACATGAACGAATTTCTTAACATCATATTTTCTAGCAGCTTCAAGTAAAACCTGCGTACCTAGCACGTTCGTCTTCACGAAAACATCCGGTTCCAAAATACTTCGATCCACATGCGATTCCGCGGCGAAATGAACAACCGTATCGACACCCTGTTCGAACAAGCTGTTTATTAATTCCGGATTTGTGATATCACCTTTGACGAAAGTATTGTGACTGTTCTCTTGAATCGATCTCAGGTTCTCTAAATTTCCGGCATAGGTCAATGCATCGAGATTGATGATCTCATAGTTTGGATACCGATCTAGCATATAATGAACAAAGTTGCTGCCGATAAACCCGGCTCCGCCAGTTACAAGTATTTTCATATGCGTATTGTTCCCATTTTAAAAGTTTATTTCTGCATCTTGAATAAGCGGATGCTTTTGATCTTTATCAGAAAGAATAGGTCTAGATGTTGGCCAATCAATGCCTAGCGCTGGGTCGCTCCAAAGAATGCCTCTATCGTGTTCATGAGAGTAGTACTCATCCACTTTGTATAGCACCTGAGTATTCGGCACAATTGTACAAAAACCATGTGCGAAGCCTTTTGGAACAAGAAGTTGACGCTTATTAGCTTCGCTAAGAATTACACCTACCCATTGACCTAACGTAGGAGAATCCTTTCTAATGTCTACAGCCACATCATAAATAGCTCCTGATGCTACTCTAACTAGTTTCGTTTGAGATTTTGGATTCAACTGGTAATGAAGTCCTCTCAATACTCCGCCTTCCACTGATAAAGAATGATTATCTTGAACAAATAAATGATCAAATCCAAGCTTAGCAAACTTCGCGCTACTATAACTCTCCATAAAGAATCCCCGATTATCACCAAAGATATCGGGCTCTACAATGTATAATCCTTCTAATTTCGTAGATATAATATTCATAAGGGTAGACATCCTTTACATTTTCAGCTTCCCAAACTCTTCTCCAAATAACAAATCTTTCGTTAATTCGTTTGCTTTGGCTAATGAAGCATGCGTGCCTGCATCTGTCCACCAACCTTGAAGAATGTCGTAAGTAAGTTCATTCTTCTTAATATATGCGTTATTAACATCTGTAATTTCTAGTTCCCCCCGTCCCGAAGGCTTAAGTGTCTTAACAATTTCAAAAACAGAGCAGTCATACATATAAATACCGGTTACAGCATAGTTGCTCTTTGGCTTCTGAGGCTTCTCTTCAATAGACACAATTCGTTCTCCGTTAAGTTCTGGAACTCCATATCTTGATGGGTCCTGAACTTGTTGAATAAGTATTTTGGCTCCTTTTTGTTGTTCTCTAAAGTTATGAACAAAGGATGTAATTGAGTCCGAAAATACGTTATCACCCAAGATGACAACCATCTGGTCATCTCCTACAAAGTGATTTGCAAGACCTAAAGCCTGTGCTATTCCACCTGCTTCGTCTTGAACCTTGTATGTGAAATAAACTCCCATTTCACTGCCACTTCCAAGCAGGTTGACCACGTCACCCATATGATCCTTACCGGTTACAATCAATATGTCTATAATACCAGCTTCTTTAAGTTTAACTATTGAATAAAAAATCATTGGGTATTTTCCAACGGGAAGCAAATGTTTGTTTGTTACTTTCGTTAAAGGATATAATCGAGAACCAGTACCACCTGCTAAAATTACACCTTTCATGCTAGTACCCCACAGTATTGTTTTTTATACTTTAAATGAAAGAAAAAACTAAATCTTCTTAATAAATCCATATTCTTATAATTATATTTAATATCTGATTCCAACTGAAAGGGATTAATTAAGCTAGAAAATGTAATAACATTTCCACATTTCGGGCGCTTAGTTAGTTTTATTTATTATTTCGACTAAAATCTGTTAGAATAAGCTTATCATGATAACTCCCTTTTGACAAAATTCATTTTATTCAGGAAAGGATATAAAGTAATGATAAATTTTTTTGATCCTTTTATACGTTTTCAAGGAATAAATACAAAGCTTCTTGTAAGCTGTCCGAAAGACCAATCATCCCCAGGTGGTTTATTCATCATAGATTTTGAATTAAAAAATATAACAAAGATATTGGAAGCAGATTGTCGTGGAATAGCCCGTTTCTCAGAGGGATATTATTTAGCAACAAATTCTCATGGAATTTTAAAGTTAGATAAAGAATTTAACATTACAAATACATATGATGTACCGACACGAGATCTTCACGGTCTAAAATTACACTCTGATGGCTTGCTGTATGCAGTCGAAACCTCGCATAATGCCGTTGGTATTTATCAAACAGAACCTTTTAAAAGGATTGATGAAATAAAAATCTCAGATAGTAACGAAGATCAAAATCATATTAATGACTTATGTATTCAAGGAAATAGCTTATTCTTATCTATGTTTTCTCTACAAGGTGGTTGGAGAAATCTGTTAGAGTCATTTGATGGAGTTATTGCTGAGTATGATATCAAAACAAAGGAATTAAAAAATATTTTACAAAAAGATTTACAACTTCCTCATAGTGTGTCTTTTATTGATAATCAAATGTACTATTGTGAATCTTTAAATCTCAATCTTAGAAAAGAAAATCAGTGCATCGCTAAATTAGGCGGTTATACAAGGGGCTTGGCCTCAGATGGGTTTAATTTTTATGTAGGACAGAGCGTTATGAGGCATTTAGATAGAATTCTTTCTAAAATCCCAAATGTATCAGTAGATTGTGGTATTCATATTCTAGACGCTAAGAAAAGAGTAAATAAATTCTTCCCAATGCCTGCAAGCCAAATCTATGAGATACTGATAATTAATGATTTTCAGGAAAAATATATTAGAGCAGCACCATCAAGTATAGAGTTGGCTAACCCAGAATCATTGAAATATCTTATCTCATCAAAAGACTGGCATGAACCCGAGGGTTCATATCGTTGGATGGCTTCAAAGCGTGCTGGAGTAAAGCTTCGAGCAGAACATGCAATTAGAACTATAACTATTGAATTCACAAATTGTGCTCTAAGCAATAATAAAGCAAAATTGTTTGTCAACAACAAAGAGATTTCGATTATCCTTTTCACTGATATGGATAATCAGATTCATACCTTCACATTAGATGATGAATTAGTAGGAGATATTCAAGTCACTCTTGAAGTTGAAGAACTATGGTCACCACAGCAAGTATTAGGAAATAATGATGTTAGACAGTTAGGTGTAGCAGTGAAAAGAATTAGTATTATATAAAAAATAACCCTAAACTCATACCTTTTGATGGTAGGTGTTTAGGGTTTCATAGTTGGATATATCACTATTTTTAACGCATTATTGCTTCCTTCTTACCCAAATGTTCTAAATCTTCGCTAAAATTAACTCTTTCTTTCTCTATCACCAGAGGTCGTTTCATTACCTGTGTATGAATCGATCCAATATATTCCCCAATAATTCCAATAAAGAATAGTTGAACAGAAGAAAAGAAGAATAGCCCAATAACAAGAGGAGCAATACCTACTACAAAATAATTCCAAAACATTAATTTTGCCAGTAAATAGACTATTGCTACCGTAAAACTAACAGCAGACATAGCAAAGCCCAACATGGCAGCTAATCTTAATGGAATTTTTGAGTGATTTGTAATTCCTAGCATTGCTATGTCATACAAAGTATAAAAATTATTTTTCGTAATCCCCCTCTTACGAGAAGGTTGAATGTAACTAATTTTATAACTCTCAAAACCAATATCAGAAATTAAACCTCTAAAATACGGATATGGATCATCGATTTGCCTTAGTACTTTTATAACTTGTTGATCATATAAACCAAATCCTGTATTGTTTTTTGTCAGTTCAATTTCAGACACTTTATTGATGAAATTATAATACAACTTTCTTATGGCAAACATCAATCGAGATTCTTCACTTTCATTTTTAACACCTAATACAACTTTATATCCTTCCTCCCACTTTTGAACAAAATCTCTTATCATTGTGGGTGGATCCTGAAGATCTGCAACCATAAGTATCACAGCATCTCCTCTAGCCTGAAGTAAAGCATGATATGGAGATCTGATGTGTCCAAAGTTTCTTGAATTAACAATCACTTTTACATTCGGATCTTGTGATGCTAGCGTCTTTAATATAGATACGGTCTCGTCCTTTGATGCATTATCAATAAATATATGCTCATATGTGTACCCCATAAGACAACTACAAATCTCCTTGACCTGTCTGTACAACTCTTCAACATTAGCTTCTTCGTTATAACACGGGGTTACAATACTTAGTAATTTCATTTCTTCACCTTATAATCTTATTTTTGAGATCCAGTGTACATAAATCTAATTTCTTCTTTTATACAATCAAGAGAAGTGTATATAGGGTGATAGGATAACACAGTATTACTCTTTTTATTGATTGAATAATAATTATTTTTGATTCCTGATGGTGAAGTCAATGAGTACGATTTATCGATTTCAATTTTCAGGCCATATTCGTCAATAAAATAATTTAGTATATCAAATTTAAGAACCGGACTTAAACTATACATATCAAAAACATCATTAATCTCTTGTTTAGAAATGCATAGTTTAATTAATTCAATAAAGTCTATAGGGTGGATATAATCTCTAACTATATTGATATCATTTGTCCTGAGAATCTTATCCTCTCGTAGACATTGAATAATGTCTGTAAGTAAGAAGTTTGAATTTAAATCAATAAATCGGCTAAAAAAACTAAATACCCTCAAATCAACGATATTATAATTATCAAATGCCCTGTGCTTAGCTTCCATATATAGCTTTGTAATCCCATAATTATGTGTTGGAAGTAAATTATTAATATCTATTTCGCTTTTAGTATTCTGGTTAGCTGCTTTATCAAATGATGTAGAGTATGCAGCGCCACTACTTAGGTTAATATATAAGGCTTTGGAATGGGACTGCAAATAATTTAATATTAAATTATCGTACTCCTCTGTCACAGTAAATACTAGTTGCTGTTCTTGTTTAGATTTAGTGGAATCAACTATACCAATACAATTGATAATCACATCATATGAAAATAGAGCGAATTGTTCCATATCACATATTGTGCAATTACTTTTAAGCAAAAAATTATCATTTAAAAAGTGTTCTATTTTAGAAACTGATCGGGCAAATAAAACCAGGTTATAATTTTCTTCATTTGATAAGTAATAAATCAAATTTTTTGCTATATGTCCTGTTGCCCCTAAGATAGCTATCGTTTTTGCTTCCTTCGTGGAAGTATTCATCAATGCCTCCAAGATAATAATCCTATTTAGGTACTTCCATTTCTTCGACTAAGTCAATCAACATTAGTTCTTTCAACTCGTGTCTTTCTAGATGTGGGGACATATCTTCGATGGGTCTATTGACTACTAATTTAGGGTTAACGGTCGTATTTTGTTCTAACGCTACAGATATAAATGTTGGACCTTCGATGCTAAATGCTTCTCTTATCTTATTTTCTGCTTCATCCATTGTTGCTATATGGAATGAGGGAATGTTATACGCTTGAGCAATTTTAAATAAATTTGGTGAAGAATATACTGTAGATTGTTTCCGACCATCAAAATACAAATCTTGGAATTGCCTAACCATCCCTAGACAATTATTATCCATTACAAATATTTTTATAGGCAGATTATGTTTAGCAATCGTATCAAATTCCTGAATATTAACCTGTATGCCACCATCACCTGCTATAACAATCACTGTATTTTCATTTACTAATGCGGCACCAATTGCAGCAGGTAAAGCAAACCCCATCGCACCCATTCCACCAGAATTCAGCAATCTTTGTTTTTCTTTTATTTTAAAAGACTGTGAAGCCCACATTTGATGCTGTCCTACATCTAAGCAAATTACATCACCTTCACAACTCATTGATGATAGTAATTCCATAAATAGGTTAGGATCTATATGCTCTTGTGGTGAGTCATAACAGCGTGTAGGGAACTTAACTTTCAAATTTTTGATCGTTTCATTCCAAATTGCATAGTTAGGCTTTTGATATTCCTTGAGCTTTTCATTCAATAAGTTTAAGAAACCCTTCACATCGCTCTGAATCGCAATGTCTACTTTAATTTTTGCATTCAACTCATTAAAATCGGCATCTACATGTATCTTTTTCGCTACACGCCCAAAAGTATCTGGTCTAGTCCCAGTTTGTCTGGAGTCAAGTCTAGAACCTAATATTAAAATTAAATCGCTATTTGCAAGAGCTATATTACTGTACCTATTCCCATAAGAACCGATTAATCCAATAAACTCATTATTTGTATGCGGAATTGCGTCGAGTCCCATAAGTGAAGTGACCACTGGAATTCCAGTTAACTTTACAAGTTGTTGTAATTCATCAGCTGCATTTGCAGTTCTGACTCCTCCTCCTGCTAGAATAACAGGTCTTTCGGAGTTTTTAATCAATTGTACGATTTCATTTAATTCTTTATCTGAAACATCCTTATTAATTTTGGTTTGTAATTCTTTATACTCCGCACTGTCATAAAAGCTCAACAAATTCTCTGGGTTAATATTTTCCCTTTGAAGATTCATTGGAATGTCAATTAACACAGGACCTGGACGACCATTCTGAGCCAAATAAACGGCCTTCTCGAGATGATATCTTATCGTTAGGGGGTCTGTAACTAGTTCTGCATATTTTGTTAATGATTTAACTACACTAACAATATCAGTTTCCTGAAATCCAATCTGCCTGACAGGTCTATCAAACTTATATTCATACGTATTTACCTGACCCGTAATAAATAAACATGGAACACTATCAAAGTAGCAGCTACCAACACCTGTAACCAAATTTAATGCTCCTGGACCACTTGTTGCCATTGCAACTCCAAGTTTACCATTCAACCTTGCATAAGCCTCTGCAGCAAATGCACCAGCTTGCTCATGACGCACTGAAATACATTGGATATCATCACGTAAATAAACAGAATCCAAAAGATGTGCGATAGCACCACCAATAAACTCAAAAACGTGAGAGACTCCCTCTTCTGCAATAAAATCTATAACATAATCTGAAAGTTTCATTTGATTCACCTTATCCTTATTATGTTCTAAACAATAGTTCACTGCAGTTAAAAAGAAGTTATATAATCATTAATTTGTTCAAGACACACAAGTCTCATGTCTGCACCTTCACGATACTTATGAGTCCATGAAACAATACTCTTCAAAGTTTTTTCAAGTTCCCAGCGCGGCTCCCAGCTTAAGTGTAACTTTGCCTTAGAACAATCTAGTTTTAAATAATTGGCCTCATGAGGGTTTATACCTCCATCAATTTGATAGTGGCTTTTCTCCCCCCAAATTTCACATATTTTGTCTACAATCCACCTTACCGGTTTTGCATCATTGTCTGATGGACCAAAATTCCAACCTTCTGCATACTGAGTACCATGCATATATAATTTTTCCGCTAAGAGCAAATAACCACTCAATGGTTCTAAAACATGCTGCCATGGCCTTATTGAATTCGGATTTCTAATAATAATTTCCTCTTCTTGCAAAAGAGAGCTAATGCAATCAGGAATCAATCGATCTACCGCCCAATCACCACCACCAATTACATTCCCTGCTCTTGCTGAAGCTATGGCTACACCATGCTCGTTATATTTCTCAGGATTAAAGAAAGAATTTCTATAGGCAGATGTCACTAATTCTGAACAGGCCTTACTGTTAGAATATGGATCATATCCCCCTAAAGGCTCATTTTCACGATAGCCCCATTCCCACTCTTTATTTTCATAGCATTTATCAGTTGTCACGTTTACAACAGCTTTTACGCTTTCAGTTATTCTTACTGCTTCAAATAAATTAACTGTACCCATTACATTTATAGAATACGTTTCAACTGGGATTTTATATGAATCTCTAACCAGTGGTTGTGCAGCCATGTGTATAACAATTTCCGGTTTAAAATCGGATATCGCTTCTTTTATCGATTCTAAATCTCTAATGTCTGCAATTGTAGATTTCTCAAGAAGTCCCTCTACATTACACAGTTCAAATAAACTAGGTGATGTTGGAGGTAGCAAAGCGTAGCCTGCTACTTTTGCTCCCATCTGCGTTAACCATAAACACAACCATGTTCCTTTAAAACCTGTATGACCCGTTACGAATACTCGTTTATTATTCCAGAACTCAGTCATACATTTTTCACCAGATCTTTTCCCCAAGTTTTCCATGGAGCTTTGTTCCTAGCCCATAGGTCTTCCAAATGATTCTTATCACGCAATGTATCCATAGGCTGCCAGAAACCATTATGTTTATAAGCAGAAAGTTCCCCTTGCTTCGCAAGATTTTCTAGCGGCTCTTTTTCAAATATAGTTGAATCATCATTAATATAATCAAATACTTCTGGCTGACAAACGAAGAAGCCCGCGTTAATCCAAGAACCGTCTCCTCTAGGCTTTTCTTGAAAACCGCGCACTTCATTCAGATCTGATATGTCCAATGCTCCAAATCGGCCATCAGGCTGAATAGATGTAACAGTTGCCATTCTTCCACTTAATTTATGGAACTCAACCAATTCCTTAATGTTTACATCCGATACTCCATCACCATAGGTAAGCATAAAAGGTTCATATCCGATATACGGTTGAATTCTCTTAACTCGCCCGCCAGTCATCGTATCTATTCCAGTATTTACAAGTGTAACTCTCCATGGTTCAGCAGAGTGATTATGTGTTATGTTCTCGTTATCGTTCCTAAAATCAAAGGTAACATCAGATTCATGAAGAAAGTAGTGAGCAAAATATTCCTTAATATAATAACCCTTATAACCAAGACAAATTACAAAATCATTAAATCCATACGATGAATAAATCTTCATAATATGCCAAAGAATCGGCCTTTGTCCAATTTCAATCATTGGTTTAGGTTTTAAGTGGGATTCTTCACTTATTCTTGTACCATATCCCCCTGCAAGTATAACTACCTTCATTGACATATCCTCCTAGTTACTAAATTCTGTTTGGATTTAACAAATTCACTAATCTTAAGTATCATATAATCTATCATTACATCCGTTAGTCCAGGGTAAACTCCTATTAAAAAAGTGTCATTTAAAATTTTGTCAGTATTGATTAAATCACCATGGATCCTGTAATTAACACCTTGAAAGGCAGGTTGTCTTGTTAAGTTACCGGCAAACAACATACGTGTTTGTATCCTGTTGGTTTCTAAATAATTTACTATTTCATTCTTAGTAAACCCTACATTCTCACGAAGAGTTAGAATGAATCCAAACCAACTAGGTTCAGAATTTTTAGTTGCTCTAGGCAAGATAAAATAATCATTAAGATCTTTCAAGCCTTCCAAAAGTCTATTAAAGTTTCTTATTCTTGCATCTACAAAAGAAGGTACTTTCTTAAGCTGCTCTACCCCAACAGCAGCTTGCATGTCAGTTACTCTGAGGTTATAGCCAATATGTGAATACGTATATTTGTGATCATATCCATATGGAAGAGTTCCAAGCTCCCATCCAAACCGTTTCTTACAAGTATCATCACATCCGGATGGACACCAGCAATCTCTTCCCCAATCTCTGAATGATTCAATAATCATTTTAAGTTGAGGATTGTTTGTATAGACTGCCCCACCTTCCCCCATAGTCATATGATGTGGTGGATAAAAACTGGATGTAGCAATATCACCAAATGTACCTGTTAATTTCCCGTCAAATTTCGATCCTAATGCATCACAGTTATCTTCAATTACCCATAGATTATATTTCTTAGCAAGCTCAATTATCTTGTCTAACTCAAAGGGGTTACCCATAGTATGAGCAATCATTATTGCTTTGGTTTTTGAAGTAATAGCTCCTTCAATTCGGTCTACCATAATGTTATATGTTCCTAGTTCAACATCAATAAAAACAGGGATTGCCCCGTTCTGTACGATTGGAGTTACAGTTGTTGGGAAACCAGCAGCTACTGTAATAACTTCATCCCCAGGCATTATGCGACGATCTCCTAATTTAGGAGAGGTTAGAGTCGAGAAAGCCAGTAAGTTTGCTGACGATCCTGAATTTGTTAGTAATGCGTATCTAACGCCAATGAACTCAGCAAACTCTTTTTCAAATTGCTTGCTAAACCTTCCTGCTGTTAACCAAAAATCTAAAGAAGAATCGACAAGGTTTTTCATTTCTCTTTCATCGTAAACACGGCCACCATATGATATAGAAGATGTCTCCGGGTTAAATGACTCTTTTTTCTCATGAAATGTTTTGTAAAACACATCTACTTTTGAAAGTATCTCAAGTCTCATTATCTTCTCAGCTACATCTTTAGGTATACTTCTTAAAAATGTAATTTCCGTCTTTTCAAAAAGATCCTTATTCCTTACATCAAGCAACACGTTGGTAGTACCATCTATACTAACAACAATTTGGAAATTTGGGTCCAATAATTCTTTCATACTTAGTTTTACAACTTCATAATTATCCATATTTACATTTGTTATAATAGCTAATTCATTTGTTGATTTCTTTTGAACCAAATCATTTATTTTCAACATGTTCTCCACTCCTAATGTGAGTTTTACTAATTTTGAAACTCCAATATTTATGACCAATGAAACTAATTAAAGTTGTTATGAATAATGCGAAACCCTGGGAAAGCAAGGGAGTTAAGCTTAGATAGTTTATTAGAATATAGAGTACTAATAAATTAATAAGAAAAGAAACACCATATACTCCTGAAAATTTCAATAGATTTTTATACGTTTTTCTTCCTTTTTTAAAGGTCCACTTGCTATTCCAAAAGTAACTATGTAATACGCCAAGCACATGTGCATATAACAACGAAAATATATAATTTAAATCAAAAAATTTTAAACAAACAAAATAGATTAAATACCCAACAACTGTATTAAGAATTCCAATAATTAAAAACTTGATAGACTGAGATTGCATCTACTTTTATTTAGACCTTCCTTTCATAAGCTTATGTATAGTTTAATTAATTTCTTACTTTTTGTCATTTTTTATCTTTTCCCAGTTTGACAATAATTCTGAAATGTCAGTGCTCTATTCATTATTCTCATTTCATCTATGGACCCTTTAAAAGGGCGGGTATCTTGCAACCAATATCCGTAACTAGCATATTGGTATTAATAATATCACCTTTAATTTTTTCTGTTTTTTCTAATTTTCCATTTAAAAACAAATTAATGTATGAGCTAGAAGTGGATATTACAATATAATTTTTAGTTTCTTCTTTCAATTCAAACGTAAAATATCATTACCATAAATAAAATCAAAGCTGTTATCTTTTGATAATGGTTGTTAAGTGATATCCCCATGGGTAATATTCATGTAATATCATAAACTGATTGGAGTTCTTAAGAAGCACAGATTCTTTTATTTTTTGAGCCACCCTCTCATTAAAGTTAACGATAATTCCTCTTTATTTAGAATACTGAGATTATTATTGTCAAGATTTGGTTTTAGTTTATCTGAAATATACGACCCTTTTCTACCAACATAATTAAAAGATTTGTTAATTTCATAGTATAAAAAGCAGGGTCAAGTTCTAACGCTACTTTAAACATATCTGTAATTACCTGGGGTGAATTCAAACAACAATTAGAAGCCCACGGAGGAAAGAACGAGAATATTACCGAAGTATGCATGGACATGTCCCCTACTTTCATCGAAGGAGCTGAGGAGCATTTTCCGAATTCAGCTATTACTTTCGACAAGTTCCATATTGTGCATGCTCCCAACGAAGCAGTTGATGAAGTACGCCGTACGGAACGGAAGAGCAGCTTACAGTTAAAATATACGCGCTATCTATGGTTGAAAAACCCGGAAAACCTGACCCCATCCCAACAAGAAAACGATGGCGAAACTAAATGTTTGCGATCTAGATACCGCTAAAGCATCTCGAATGAGGTTGATTCTGCAAGAGATCTACCTCTCTTCGGCAGTTACTGCACCGATGGTGCTACAAGATTGCACAATGACGGTGTTTTCCGTTGGTTTTCCTCTCTCTAAACTTACCAATGGACTACTAGAGGGAGTTAACAGCCAATTTCAAGCCGCGAAACAAAAGCCCACGGAATCATTGCCATGGTGTATAACCTGACTGGAAAGCTAAAGTTCACCCTTTAATAAAGAAAAAGAACTGGTAACAGCTTGGAGCCAACGCATCGCTCGAACCTGAACCAATTCCCTTGTCCAGCACAGTATGCCCTTCTTCAGTATCTTTATGCTACACAGATGGAGAACTTAGCATCGCTTGTTACTTCTATCATATAAACTCCATTAGAGGCAGAATTAATCCATATTTTCCATTTCAGTTATGCGAATATCTTTTAACTGAAAAGGTCTTTCTCCCGAATATACAAATCTAACATAAGCATTATAAATATTTTGATAATTTCCCGAATTAATCAATATCTTGTACATTTTTTCTTTATTTATTAAATTTACAGACTGTTGTTGTTCATTAAAATCATAAGCTCCATTATTTCCATAAAAATCAACATAAAAATTTGATATAGTACTATGTGGTTTCGCAGTAAACTCAACTTTGTATACTGTATTTGGTTTTATTTCAGTCGGAATTCCAAAAGCATAAACATTTTTATCACCAGGTGTAACATCTATTAGTTCTTGTGCAAACAACTCCTTTTTTTCTATTCCAATCTCAATAGAGCATTGTGAACTTCTAGGTATATTTATATATTGATAACCAGACTTACCTTTTACAGCTTCAATTTTATTATTTAACATTTGCATACATCCAGAACTACCACTAATCTTTCTTTGCAAGTCTTTAATTGTATCATTCGTTACCAAAATCTTTCTAATTCTCCCCTCATCGGCATATATAACCGGTTTTGTATAGCTATATCCTCCATCTACATGAGTTGTCCTGGAAATAAATGTTGAATATAGTGGATTATACAGCTGAGGGAAATTATTCAATATTGCAGTCGCAATTGGCGTATGATATACGTAACTTGTTGGAACATATAAATAGAATATAATTATTATTGCACTAATGAAAGATGAGATATACAGTGAACAAAAATATACGCTCTTATATTGTTTCTTTTTTACAATTTCTAATCCTTCAGTAACTATGTAGAATAACATTATTGGTGTTACCCATGAATTATATCTTGCAATTCCTGTCATTCCAGAATTTATATGAAGCATCATTGAATATGTCAAAATAGTACCAAAAAAGGCAATTAAATACAATATTGCCATAGTATTTCTCAAATACAATCCCCGAAAAATAAAAATAAAAAATAAAATTAGCGCAACCGGAAAGTACGGGAATATTCCAAGATTTAAGTCAAAAAGATAAGTATAAAATCTTTCAAAAAGAAAATTTGTCGTTCCCGCGAATGCAGTAACACTTAATTTACCAACTGCAAAATAATAAAATATGAATGGAACAATAGATGGCACAAAACAAAGCCCCAATTTTAAAATTTCCAAGAATTTATTTTTTAATATTTGAATTACTTCATACATTAGCTTGACATTATTTTTTTTGAAGAGTTCTACAAAAAATGAGACAATAATTACAGCTCCATATATCATTATTGTTGGATTTAATGAACCAGCAATGGAAACTAATAAGCCTGCTGTTTTATACTGCTTATTACTAAAAAAAACTAAAGACATTACAACAAGAGAAAAAATAAAACTTTCTGCAGAACCCCAAACTATGGTGTAAAAAAATATGGGATTACAAATCAAAAGTATTATAAGCAACAAACGTTTCGATTCAGTTATTTTAAGTTTTTTTAAAACAACAATTAGAGCGATAACATAGAACAACACATTTGTTAACAATAAGGTATATGATTGATTAAGTCTTAAAGTTTTTAATATTAATTTTACAGGCAATGCTGCTATTGAATAAGTTGGAAAATACCACCCTAGCCATTTATTACTTTCAATAACTATTAATTTACTACTTCTTAAATCATTATACCCCATTACACCACTATATAGATTTGGAAAATCTAATCTAGCTTTATCAATATCGGATTGATTTATGAAAAATGACATTCTTTGTTCTAATGAAATTATAGGCATCATATATGAATCCAATTCACCGGAAACAGCTGGAGGTTTCATTGTTACAATTAGTTGTAGTATAATCGCAGCTATTAATATAATCGAAAAACTTACCTTTTTATAATATTGATCATTTATCATTAAAATTGCACCCTTCCAACAATATTGAATAATTGTATTACTAGCTTTAATAAATTCTTCAAAGAAGTGACTCTCTGAAAAGATAGTAGACACAGAATTTAAGGGCCCTTCGCTCTACTGGGTGAGTGTAGTTAGGGCTTGCTGTACAAATAAAACATTCTGCTCTAGCAAGGGATTAGAACTGCTTTTGTCGAATTCATCTGCAAAGAAGAAATATGCGGAAAACTGAACCCCGCGAATCCCTGGATTCAACTGGGCAAGTTAATTCCGTGGAATAAAGCGGAAGATGCTTACACCGATGTCTTCCAATCTCCCGTACTTGGTCAAAAGGCGTATTCCGTTTGGATTACGCCCGGGGCTTTGATTATCAAGGAAAGACTGGGTCTCACTGATCGGGAAACGACCTATCGAGGCTATCTCGACTACGGCAAGTATGACAATTACTGTAGCAGTGTAATCCGCTTCGTTTCACGACTTTAAAACAACGCCGTCACCGAGGAAATCGAAGAACTTCCCGTTGATATGGGAACCAAGATTCTCCGGGACGTGAACGTGATTTTGGATAAAGGCAAAAAACGGATGACGCATTTGTTGCGAATAATCGAAACAATCGATAATAAAGGCAACAATCTAGTTCCGATCATTACGAATCGATTTGACCTAAGCACTGAAGAAGTCAGATCGAGACTTTCTTTCGTTGGGCAAGCAACACCTGAAATTGACAGGGTTTTACGGGACTAGCGAGCAGGCCGTCATCAATCAGATCTGGATTTGCCTCATAGCACACTGTTGGATTTGTTGATCAAGTTGGAAATCGAGACGAACAAGACGCTCTCAGAGCTTGTGGATATATTAAAAACATTATGGAAACCTTGGGATAACTTTATCGCCGCTGCAATACGATGCCTAGCCGAACCTCAAGAGGGAGACAGAAATAAACCTAAAGGAAACGTGATCGTGGTAACGAATAAATCTGAAAAACCACTCATCGAAATGGATATGAATACCAAATGGACAGCAAATGCCTGAAGGAGAGACCTACGCTACTGTTTATATATCGGTGTTTCTTTACCATTTACTTTTGCTGTTATTTGTCGAAATTATCTGAAAATCATTTTTATCAATAAGAGCTAAAAACTTACGGGACTCTCTTTCGCTTCAGGCAACCAGTGTCTGTTTGGTATTTAAATACAATTCATGCTTTTACTATTGATTATTGCTCTTTAACCCCTTCACCTTATCCTTCATTCATAACTATTTACTTCATAAGACTTATCTATTTTTAAAAGAGTTTCTTTTAGAATATTTGATATCACTTTCCACTCGAATTTATTATCAACAAACTTTTTAGAAGATGAGGACAATTTAGCTTTTAAATCACTATTATTTAATAATTCTCTTATTTCTTCACAAAAACTATTGAGATCTGTGATAAGAATATGTTCTCCATTCACAACATCATATCCCCTCGCACCTATTTTTGACGATATAATAGGGACTCCATTTGCCATATACTCCGCAACTTTTAAGTTAGTCCCGGAACCATTCGACATAGGATTAATAGCAATATCTGCGACTGAATAAATTAATAATTTTGTTTGTTCATCAACTATTCCAGCTAATACAACATTCTTAGGTAAATTCCGATCTCTAAAGGCTAAGCATTGTCCACCCATAATAATAAATTTGCATTCCGATAAACTATTTGCGATTTTAAGAATTTCTTCTACAGCTTCTATATTAGGCTTATGCCAACTACCAATAAATACGATAATATTTTCATTTTCTATCCCTAGATCTACTTTATTTTTCTGCCTAGTACGAAAATCCACATAAGGATTTAACCTTGTGTCTACACCATTTGGAACGAGCACTGCTTTTTTATATTCTACTTTATAGGTATCTGTCAATTTGTCTATATCTTCACTTGAGCATGCCAAAATTATACTACTTGATAAACATGCTCTTTTCTCCAGCTCAAATAACTCTTCTAACAATTTATGGGCTGTTTTGTTGTCAGGTAACATTGATTTTTTTAAATTATATTCCATATTCTGCGAATCATAGATAATATATTTATTTACACCGTACTTTTCAATTAAATTATATAAATACGGTTGAGCTGCAACAAGAATATTAGCGTTTTGCATGTATTTATCTGCAATACGAATAAACTCAGGCGACAAATTTATTAGTCTATGCATCACAATATCCGTGATTGGAATACCGACTTCTCTTTCTATTGCCCATTCTTTCTCTAAGTGAGTGTTGCTCATAGGAATTGAAATTTCTGTTAAGTTCCCAACCCTTTTCTCATAATGTTTAGACTCATTATTTAAACTTACTATTGTGATGTCATATTCCTGATCTAAATTTTTATAAATATTGAATATTCTGAGTTGTCCACCATGCTTTCTCGGTAAAACTGGATAAGTTGAAAGTATAGTTATTTTCTTTTTAATTTGGGGAGGAAAATTAACATAGCTACTTAGATTGTCCTGCAATAAAGATGTTATGCAGTTATTCCAAGTTATAGTTCTCACAGAATCTCTGGCATTTGCACCCAGGGTCATCGCTAAAGATTTATTACTCACCAGCATACTCATTTTTTCTGCTAAACTTAGTGGATCACTATTAGCTAATAAGCCGGTTTTTCCGTCAATAACAAATTCAGTCGTTCCACCTGAATCTTTACATGTGATTACTGGTTTTCCACAATGCATAGCTTCAATAGTAACAAGACCATAATCTTCATCATAGGGCACATAAATAACAGCTAATGCATTAGAATATAGATCTTTCAACTTCTCATTATTTATATATCCAATAAATTTAATTCTGTCATCATTTAAGGCTATCTGTTTTAGCCTACTCTCATCTGGACCAGATCCTGCAATAAGTAAATTCACATTTGGATTACTTATATGACTCATAGCTTTAATTACTAATTCTACCCGCTTGGCACCATCTAATCTTCCAACTACTAAGAAATAGTCATAATCCCCTCCTTGTAAACCCTGCAAGGTTGTTGGTGGGTATATTACTTCAACATTAACATTTGAAGGGAAGTAATCATTTCTATCCTTTACTGTCTTAGATATGGAGGTATATCTTTTCATTCTTGATGGATGAAGAGCCCATTTATCAAGGAAATGAATGATCTGTCTAATAAACGGCCCTGGAAATGCAAAAAAATCTTTAGAATAATTTTCTCTGTTAGTATAAAGAAGATCAATCATTTTAAAGAAGCCATCTAAATCATTATGAATATTATTAGGATCTTGGGTGTACTCTATTATTTTGTTTATTTCTATGTGAGACGTCTTCTTCATCTCTGTCGGCATATTAAGAAAATGATAGGTATCAAAAAGACCTCTTAAATGATGGGCCATATAAATAGTATGATTTCTATGCTGAACCATCCAACTAGGGTATTTGCAAGTAATAATCATATCAAAATGGTCTAAATTTAAATTATAAAAAGTTTCATAGCTCTTCAATAATTCCCAGAACCCATTCTCTCCAGTTGGGATCTTAAATAGCTCCACTCTATGATCCGTTAATTCATCTATTTGTTGATATAACCCTAACATCAACTTTTCAATGCCACCTACAGCAAATGGTTTAGGACTGGGTGATACAATTGCAATATCCACATATACTCTCCTCATTTAGAATGTTAAATGTTCTAATAACTTATCAATCGTATTTCTCCATGTATACTTTCTACTAGTTTCATACGCTGCATTTCCCATCCTTATAGCCATTTCTTTGTTCTCAGCTATTCTCTGAATAGCTTCAGCTATCGCATCAGAGGTAGGATCAACTAAAAATCCATTAATTCCATCTTCTATAAGTTCTGCATAACCGCCACCATCTTTACATGCAATAACTGGCTTTTTAAAAGACATAGCTTCAATAGCTGTTAAGCCATAATCCTCTTCATATGCCGGACACACAACACAGGAAGCTTTGGAATACTCCTCAAATAAACTTTCTGTTGAAACTCTACCTGTAAAGATAACATTCGAAGGGGTTCTATTTTTTTTTGCATTTTGAATAAGCTTTTCATATTCAAACCCAAATTTCCCGTTAGACATTTGCTTCCAGACTATATCATCAGTTATGACGATCCCCTCTTGGGAAGTATAGGTTAACAGGTTATCAATTCTTTTTAAATCATCTGTTCGGCCGCCCGCGCCCACAACTTTGCCTACAAGATTAGGCAGTAGTTTCATAGCCTTAACAAAAAGCTCTGGTCTTTTAGGGAATTCATGCCTGCCCACAACTATAGGATACTCATAAATAACTTGACCATTAAAATAATATATATCAGGATCGATTCCAGCATAAATAACATCTACATTGTTGCTAAGATTGTTAAACTGTTTAATCCTATTCTTTATCGTCTGACTACCTGCAAGAATGGTAGTCACTTTAGATAAACTAAGTGTATCTATTTCACGAATTACTTGAACTGATTTATGATGATAGGGTTGTTGCAGCCCTACTTCAAGAATGAGATCTGACATATCATAAAAAAATTTCATATGATGATAAAATAATGAAATGTGCTTTGGATGTTTAATTGCAAATGAAGGAGGCTGTGTACTAATAACTGCATCATATCGCGATAAATCCATCTTTAAATATTTCCAATACATATTAATGTATTTAAAAAATTCAGGATTTTTATAAAACATATCTTGATTAATTATATAGGGTATATCATTCGTGCTTGTATCCGTAGCATCTACGTAAACCATTTGAACCTCATGCCCTCTCAATTCAAGCTCGAGTTTAAGACGATTTACTACGACTTCAAAACCACCTGAAATTTTGTAATCTGGTTTTACAATACCAATTTTCATAAAGTCACAATCCTTATTTTCTAGCTATAATGGCATAATCTTGATTTCCAAACAATAAATCATTTATACGATCAATTCCCTCATTGAATTGCGTTAAATTTTTAATTGAATTATCACTTTCTACTCTTGGCAGGGTCATATACGATTCAACTGGACTAGAGTATTTTATTTCTGTTTTGGTAAATCCACGAGAGTCAACAATATATTGAATAGTCCATGGATGTACTGGTTTAACATGCGTTGGATCAACATAGAAATAGCGATAATAAATTGCAAGCGACATCGGGTTAGGTGTTTCCATTATTAGATAAGATCCTGGTTTTAATTTTTTATAGGCTAATTCAACAAGAACTATTATTTGGTCAAATGGCATATGTTCTATAACTTGACCTAAAAATATTCCTCCCAAAACATTATCTTCTATTAAATTTAAATAACTTATTGCGTTATCATATTTAACTGGTAAACCCCGGTCTAGACAATAGTCAATCATATCTTGATTTAAATCAATTCCTTTAACAGAAATATTATTTTCTATCAATAGTTCAATAAATTCACCTCGTCCACATCCTATATCGAGAACATTGTGTTTGTCCAAAAAATAAGGTAAATAGACCTTTTGGCGATTTTTTATATCATCTAGACTACCTCTAAACTTATTTTCGAAATGCAAGTAATCAAAGCTATTAGAATCCATTTCTGATTCACTAGGTAAACCAATACTGGTTGTAATATCCTTTTCAAAGGATGCTTCACTCACATTAATACTTTTAACTTTCTTAAATTGTCTTAGTCTATATTGCATAAAACTAATCTCAGCTTTGTGTTGTTGTTCTGTTTGTTGAAGTCTTGAGTTAAAATTTCTAATCTGCTCGTTAATAATATTTATTTTTTCAATCATATCCTTACTATTACTATCTTTTGTTAATTCGGCTTCATTTATTTTAGTGCTGATTTGTTCAAACATTTGAGTAATTATTTGAAAATCTTGAAGTTTGGATGTGTTATTCTCTTCTCTTGTAATAAAATGTTCATTAAGTGACTTTAATTGATTTTCCAAAGAGTTAATTACCGAACGTTGTTCAGAGATAATTGCCTCACTTGATTCAATTTTAGCCTTGAATAATACGAGAATATTAGAAATTTCATTTATTGATCTCGTAACCGAACCATTAAAAGTAGCTTGTGCATCAAAAGGTTTGCTAACATACCATCTTAATAGTTTTCTGACTAGTTTTTTTCCAAATACAATAAATTTACCTAATTTTCTTCTATGCGAGGTAATTGGTTGATCAGTACTTACATTCCAAAGAGCATTGTTGGAATCTCTTTCAATAAACAAACGTGAAAAGTCCAAACCATGGCTGTTTGAAGAATCATTTATGGATGTTAAATCTATACTGTCATCATCTTCGGAATATTGGATAATTTGTTTCTTTAAATGATCCATCAGTTCCTCCGCGGAACTAAATTGCTGGTTCATAAATTCTCCTCCTCTGAAAACAACCACTTGTGTGGAATATATGCAATTCCTAAATCATCTTCACTAGAATGAACACTAAAATTAATTGCTTTAGTTATATAATCATAAGGAGTCCCATCCTCATGATGACATGCAACATTAAAATAATAGTCACCTTGAACTAAATTTAATGACTCTATCTGATACACAACTTTGCCATTAGTCTTATACGGAACTTTCACTTTATCAATTAAAGTATTGGTTCCATAACATCTAGTTCCATCCATCTTGAAAATCCCAACACCAAATACAAGCTTGTTAGCGTTTCTATCCTTAACCTGAAAAGATAACTCAATATTAATAGGTTGTCCTTTTCCTAAAACATGTAAATTTTCACCTATTGGGTTCAATAAAAGAACTTTTGAAATCTCAACTGCACCATTTCCCCATCTTTTAACTTCTTGCTGATTTATTTCTTTTTCTATTTTCACATCATTACTTTCAACCTTTTTTACCTCTTGGTTTTTCGCCTCATTTTTCATGCGATTCTCTTCACTATTTGCCAAAAAATCCAGATAATCTCGAATAATTTCATCCGGTTTTCCATGCTTCTTAACTTTAGAATCTTGTATCCAATAGACTTCATCACACAACCGTTCCATTGCTCCATTATCATGTGACACAAAAACAATCGTTTTTCCTTGTTGCTTAAATTCTTCTATTTTACTGATGCATTTCTTTTGAAAAGCATTATCTCCAACAGCTAGAATTTCATCTATTAATAACACATCAGGTTCTACGTGAATAGCAATTGAAAAGGCTAACCTCATAAACATCCCTGAAGAATAAGTTCTGACTGGACTATCGATATATGCCTCCAATTCTGAAAATTTTACAATGGTGTCTAATCGCGCATCAATTTCTTTACGAGTAAGACCAAAAATAGACGCATTCATGTAGATATTTTCTCTTCCGGTAAAGTCCATATGAAAACCGGCTCCTAATTCTAGGAGACTGGACACTCTACCATGAATAATTACTTCACCTTTATCTGGCTTGAGAATGCGAGTAAGGACTTTAAGAAGTGTGCTTTTACCTGAACCATTACGACCGATAAGACCAATCATTTTACCCTGTGGTATAGATAAGGTTATATCTTGTAACACCCATTTTTCATGATAAGTACTTTTGTTCGAATACAAAAATCTTTCTTTTAAGCTCACTGGTTTGTCTTGGTATATTTTATATTTTTTTGACACGTTCTTAACTTCAATTGCAAAATTATTATTCATTACAATCTCACCCTCTAAATTTCTTCAATAAACTTCTCTTTCATTTTCATAAAATATCGCTGTGAAAGCACTAGTAATAAAATAGAGACTAATCCTATAATGAATAACGAAATTAAGTTCGGAGATTCGTTGTAATAAAAAACTTGTCGATATGAAGTAACTAAAATAGCCATCGGATTCCAATTAAACAGCCACACATATTTTTTAGGAATCATGGAAATGGGATAAAGTACTGGAGTTAAATAAAGAAGCGCACTTAGAAAAATATTCAACATATGTTCAATGTCCCTAAAAAAAACTGTAAGTGCAGAAACAAAGAATGATATAGCTAGTGTAAAAATGAACTGAATAATTATTATTACTGGGAGCCATATATAATTAATATTGGGATAATAGCCATAAATTATTAGTGCTGGCAATAAAACAATAAGTCCTAATAAGTAATTCACTAATCCACCTGTTACAACTGAGATAGGCAGAATCTCATGTGGAAAATATATTTTTTTAATTAGATTTCCTGAGTTAATTATTACTGACGAACTGCTTTGAATACTTGACTGAAAGAAATTCCAAGAAAGTAAGGTACAAAATAAAAATATAGGATAATTATCAACGGGCATTTTCACAATAATAGAAAATAACGTTGAATAAACAATTAGCATAAGGAGCGGGTTTAGAAGAGTCCATAAAAAACCAAAGAAGGACCCTTTGTACCTTGTTCTGAGGTCCTTCGAAACATTGTTTTTTAAAAATTCTCTATACTTGTAAATTTCTTTCCATTCATGTAACATTCGTTGAACCACCTTATTGTTTACGTATGTAATCTAAAACGTCGGATAAAGTAGTATCTAATGAAAACTCTTGTTTCCATCCCGTTAACTCTTTAATCTTTTGGTTATTACCAATATATAAAGGAATATCAATTGGTCTTAGTTTACTTGGATCTATAACTACTTCAATATTCTGATCTGAAAATGATAGCAATTTATGAAGGATACTATTTATAGTTATTGGTAAACCGGAACAAACATTATACACATCACCAAAAGATCTAGATGCTGTCATTAATAACTTATAATATGCTCGCACTATATCTCTTACATCAGTGAAGTCTCTTTGTGCTTCGAGGTTGCCAACCCTAATTATCTTATCACCTGATTCTTTTTCCAGTTTAACTATCTGGGAAGAAAAATCAGTTACAACAAATCCTTGTTTTTGGCCAGGACCAATATGATTAAAGGGCCTTGCATGAACAACCTTCAAGCCGTAAGCATCAAAATATTGCTTTGCAAAATAAGAGATTGTCGCTTTTGAAATACCATATGGATTCGTGGGTTTTAAGCTAACATTTTCATCAATAGGTAGAGTCATGTCATTGACTCTACCATATTCTTCAGATGAACCTACAGTTAAAATTCTCACTTTGTCAAAAATGCTGCTTTTTCTTGCTGCCTCAAGTAAATTTAATGTTAAATTGACATTAGTATTTATTGTAGCTACTTTAAAATCCCATGATTCCTTCACCTTGCTTTGACCGGCAAGGTGATAGATGTGATCGGGCTGTATTTCATTTAAGAGCTTGATTATACTTAGTTCGCTCGTTAAGTCATTCATGTAAATGTTTAGATTTGAAACATCATCTGTTCCATTAATCTGGCTTGTAGTACCGAAAACTTCAATTCCTTGTGATTGAAGGTACTTAGCTAAATGATTCCCCACAAATCCATTTACACCTGTGATTAAAGCTCTCACTCAAATCCACCCTCTATCTCAAACTTTTTTGGATTTTTTCAAGATCGCTCTCAACCATCATAGAAATTAATTGTTTAAAACCTACTTCTAGTTCCCAGCCTAATTTATCTTTTGCTTTCGAATGATCCCCTAGCAATAAATCAACCTCGGCAGGACGAACAAATTTTTGATCAATTACAACATGATCTTGCCAATTCAAACCTACATGTCCAAAAGCAATATCCACCAATTCCTCAACTGTATGGGTCTCACCTGTGGAAATAACATAATCATCAGGAGCTTCTTGTTGAAGCATAAGGTGCATAGCTTTTACATAGTCACCTGCGAATCCCCAATCTCTTTGGGCATCTAAGTTCCCCATACGGAGTTCCTTCTGTAACCCAAGCTTAATGCGAGCAGCTGCATCTGTTACTTTACGTGTTACAAATTCAACTCCACGTCTTGGAGACTCGTGGTTAAATAAAATGCCTGAGCAAGCATACATATCAAAGCTTTCACGATAATTAACTGTAATCCAATGACCATATACTTTAGCAACTCCATATGGGCTGCGTGGGTAGAATGGTGTAGTTTCTTTTTGAGGAGTTTCCACTACTTTACCGAACATCTCGCTGCTTGATGCTTGATAAAACCGAGCCTCAGGCTTAACAATTCTAACAGCTTCAAGAATATTTGTAACACCAATTCCAGTTGACTGACCGGTTAGAACAGGCTGAATCCATGAAGTCCCCACAAAGGATTGCGCCGCGAGGTTGTAAACTTCATCTGGATTAGATATTCGAACAGCGTTAATCAATGAACTCAAATCAAGTAAATCACCATCAATAAACTCAATATCGTTCTTAATGTGTTCGATATTTTCCATAATTGGTACGCTAGTCCTGCGTCTCAGGCCAAATACTTTATAACCTTTCTCTAACAAAAGCTCGGCTAAGTAGGATCCATCTTGTCCAGTAATCCCTGTAATTAGTGCATGTTTAGTCATTTAATTCAAATCCTCCTGTTATTATAAATACTTCTCTAATTTTTGGTTTCTAAGTTCTTTCAGTAATGTTTTCACTTCTTGTGCCTTATCTTTAGAACAAATCAATGTAACATCTTCAGTGTCCACAATAATCAAATCTTGGATCCCTAAAGTTGCAATTAATTTCCCATTACTTTCAATAATACAATCTTTAGTATCTAGATTAAGAATGTTCCCTTTGATAACATTGCCGTTATCATCTTTAGTGTTAATTCTCTCTAAAGCTGTCCAGCTTCCGACATCATCCCATCCAAAGATACAAGGTATAACGTATATGTTATCCACCTTTTCCATAATGCCATAATCAATTGATTGATCTGGCATTAATGGGAACATCTTTCTGATGGATTCATTACGATCTTTTGTTAAGAAAGATAATTTCATATCTTCAAGAAGTTGGTGCATTTCAGGCATTAGTTCCTTAATGTATGTTCGAATTACTTTATTCCTCCATACAAAAATACCGCTATTCCAAAAGTAATTCCCTTGTTCTATGTAGGATTGAGCCGTAATAACATTCGGCTTCTCTACGAATTTACTAACCTTATGAACCTCTAGACTATTTAATTCCCTTACTACTTTAGTGCTTTCAATATATCCATAACCAGTCTCTGGATATGATGGTTCAATACCTAATGTCACTAAATTATTCCCCTCTGAGGAGACTTCAATAGCTGTTTTTAAAATATGCACAAAACCATCTTCATTTTCAATGATATGATCAGAAGGTAGTACGATCATCGTACTGTCAGGAAATTTTTCTTCGATGATAATCGATGCTAATCCTACACATGGAGCCGTGTTTCGTCCTACAGGCTCGATAATAATATTGTCCAAAGGTAAATCAGGAACCTGAATATGAATAAGTTCTGCATACAATTCATTTGTTACAATAAAAATTTGTGAAATATCAATTAACTTTTTTAATCTGTCAATTGTGTGTTGAATCATCGATTTACTTCCTGAAATATTAAGGAATTGCTTCGGTAGATTTGTTCTACTCTTTGGCCAGAATCTCTCTCCCTTACCCCCAGCCATAATAACCGCTGTAACTGTCAAAATAGAACCTCCAATTGCTAAACCCATAACAAACATTCTGTTAGCGTTCGTTTTATTTTATCTACTGTAATTTCAAGTATTCCAACCTTTTTTTAATCATTTCACCAATTACAGTAGGTGAGAAATTCTCCTTGATACATTTTTCCCCTTGTGAAGATATCGTCATGTAATAATCACTATCAGTAACTAATAATTTCATATAGTGACTAGCATGTTCAATGTCAGGTTCTGCCCAATGCTGATATGCTTTATAGGGACCGTTATCAGTACCAACACTTACCAAGTTATAATTAACTAAACATGAGTTAGTATTAGTCATAAAATCCGTATTTGATGACCAGTTTGTGCCAATAGAAGGTTTTCCTAGATACATTGCTTCTGCTAAACCAAGTCCAAAGCCTTCGCTACGGTGGAGAGAAATATAACTATCAGTTATATTAATTAACTCGTTTGTAGCATCTCTGCTTAAAGTTTCTTTAATAATATAGATATTCTTATAATCATCAATCATATCGTAAACCGACTGTAACTCATGCAAGTTGCTATTTGCATTATTAATTTTCACAACTAGCCCTACATTCATATTGTCTGGCTGAAAAGCTAATTTAAATGCATCTATCGAAGCTTTTGGGTTTTTTCGAGCTTGATAACTTTTCACATCATACATAGTTAGAAATAAAAATGTTTGCTCCGGAAGAGAGAAGTCTATACGTGTACTTTTTTTAGTTAATTTGACTTCTATGCCGTGTGGTATTTTCACAACTGGTACTGGGCTTTTCAAAGCAATTGAATTTGCTACAAAATCTGAAGGAACCCATACTTCATTCACAAAGTTAAAGCCCTCAAGCCACTCATCTGGGAAGTCGGGTAACTCCCAGTGCCAATAACCAATGTTATACCTATCCTTAAAGATCTTACTTCCGTAATGGGCATAGACTTCCATCATTTGCTCTGCATTAATATGAAATATATTGACATTGTAAATTGGTTCTTTAATTTCTTTATGAGCCCATGATTGGTCAGTCATTCTCGAACTATTTGTACCCACGAAGTTTATAATTCCAAATGGGTAATTAACAGCATTTAAACTTCTAGCAGCAAGTCGACAAGATTCACCTATACCCATTTCTGCACGTGCATATCCTAATAAATTAATTCCTTTTGTATGTTCACTAGAATTAATACTAATATTCTTCTGAGTATTAAATTCTAAAGGGAAGGCTAATTTAAGTAGCTTTTTTTTCACTTTAGCTCCCACTGAACCTGGTAAAATAGGCTTTATTACTACCTTACATGCTACTGCAAGTCTGTATAATATCCGGAAAAGTAACTTGATACCTATGCACCACCGTTAAGCTTAATTTGTATATATGTTCAAAGTTAAAAAAAATGACGAAATATGTCCAAGGCAATTCTATCAAAATTACCTTTTGATTACTACCTGTAGCCTAAAATTTCTAACCTTTGGAAATGCCATTAAACCTCAGTATAGTGCTAGCAATTACTCATGTATGTTATAGTACAAAATATCGCTTTAGAAAAATTGATTGGAGAAGACTTATGAATGATACTACGTCTCAACTGTTTTGGCACCAACCAAAGGTAAGCATAGACAACAGAAGAAGTCTTAATCAGCACAAAAGCTGTGTCATATGGCTAACAGGTCTTTCAGCATCTGGTAAATCAACGTTAGCCAATGAATTAGACAAACATTTACATAGCCAAAGTATCCATTCTTATGTGCTTGATGGTGATAATGTCAGACATGGCTTAAATAAAGATCTTGGTTTTAGTCCTGAAGATCGAAAAGAAAACATTCGCCGTATTGGAGAAGTTGCGAAATTATTCGTAGATGCTGGCCTCATCACCATTACAGCCTTTATCTCTCCATATCTGGAGGATCGAAATATGGTGCGATCTATGTTTCCTCAAGATGAATTCGTAGAAGTCTACGTGAAATGCTCAGTTGAAGAATGTGAGCGACGAGATCCAAAAGGGCTATATAGAATGGCTCGAACTAATCAAATAAAAGAATTTACTGGTGTTTCCGCTCCTTATGAGGTATCCGAAAACCCAGAGTTAATAATTGAGACAGATAAACAGACTATTGAAGCTTCTGTTCTTCAACTTGTTGATTATTTAAAAACCAATGAATATTTGTAGATATGAAGAACCTCTTGAATAAAGAGGTTCTTTTCTATTTGGAAACCCTCTTCCAGTATGCTAAAATAAAGTCGAACTTTAGCGAAGAAGGAGACTGTTTTGTCATGAGTGCAAGTAAGAATGCCTACGCGGCTTCGCGTGCAAAAGCGAATGGAACGATAACGACAGAGAAGAGCTCTGTTATTTTTTGGTTTTTAGTAGTGTTTACGGGCTTATTTATGTTCTGGGCGCCGTTTCAACGGGCGTTGTTCAATGGTGGCACTTACGATTTTGAGAGAACAATTTACTCGGCTTCCGTATGGTCCTCCCTCATATTGCTGCTAATTGCAATCCTTGCTTTCTTTGTATTTAAACTTAAAGAACAGAAAGATGTTTTGACCATTCTTGTCTTACTGATGCCGCTGACATACGTGATTTCGTTATCAAATTCAGCTTCTCATTATCTGGCAACGAATATGGTTTACATCCAGATGCTGTATGCAACCTTCTTCATTTTAGGTGTATTTTTGACAAAAAACAAGCTTGGTACGTCGATTCTTGCCAGTTTGTTAATTATTTCCGGCTATTTCATTGTTCTCTTCGGACTATTGTACTGGTTAGGTAACGGAAACTTCGCTGGGCACCTTGTTGGGTGGTTCGCTCTTATGGATGCAGCTAATCCATACTTATACCGCGATGCTATTATGACAGACTCTAACGGTTTACGTTTAACCTCTGTTTTCCAATATGCGAATACGTATGCTGCTTTCTTAATCATGTTATCTCTTAGCTCTTTGTTCTTCATTGTAAAGTCTCGTAAATGGTACGTAGTTCTTCTACATGCAATCATGTTGGTGCCTATCATTGTTTCATTCTGGCTAACTCTCTCCCGCGGCGCGATAGTGGTCATTCCGGTTGTTTTCTTAATTATGCTTTTCTTCTTCTCTATTAGTAGACAGATTCTAGCACTTATTCAATTTGGTTTAGCTTTCGCTACGTCTTTAATTATCTTGGAAAAAGTAACAGATATCGGAATCGGATTACAAAAACAGCCTAGTTCTTCAGAATCCTGGCACGGTTGGTCAATCTTGCTGATTGCTTCTGTAGTTTTCGCTGTCCTGGCAATCGTCATTCAACGCTTTGGAGCTCCTTGGTTAGAGCGAATTACGGCTCGTTTCGATACTAAGAAATTTGCTACCTTCATTCTTCCGATTGCAGCAATTGTTGTTGGGGTAGTAGGAGCCATTCTTATCCTAAGTGACACTGGTTTTAAAAACATTCTTCCAGACAACGTGAAAACACGTATTGAAAACATTAACTTCCAACAACACAGCGTTCTGGAGCGCGGAACTTTTTACAAAGATGCTGTGAAACTCTGGTCGGATTATCCGATAATTGGAGCAGGCGGCGGTGCATGGGCTTCTTTATATGAGAAGTATCAAAACAACCCTTACACTAGTCGTCAGGCTCATAACTTCGCTCTTCAATATTTGGTTGAGGCCGGAGCGCTCGGTTTCCTTGCCTTTATCGGCTTCGTGATTGCTGTCATGGTGTTCTATATTCGAAGCTACATCAAAAGTTCACAGGAGAAACGTGATCTGCACTTCCTATTCTTCATCGTGACGATTTCTCTCTTGGTCCACAGTATGATTGACTTTGATTTAAGCTACGTGTATTTGGGTGCTATTCTGTTCCTTGCACTAGGTGGGATGCTGAGTAACAGTACATCGGCTTCGATACGATTAAAGTCTGATTCACTTGCGCTTCACAAAATGTTCCCGGCGGTCCTGGCTGTGTTGTCGATCGTAATGTTCTATATCTCAGCTCAGCTAGTCTCAGCGAATAGTTCTTATAAACAAACACTTGAAGTTGTCAAAAAAAGTCAAGATTACAACCAAGTCGTCGCTCCTCTGGACAAAGCGATTTCTTTGCACCCTGCTCATCCAGACTATTTATTAACAGGACAAGTCAGCAGAATCGGTATTCTGCTTCAAGTTTACAATCAGATGCAGAAAGAAGACCCGAAGAAAGCAGAAACTTTTTTCAATCAAGCACAAGATCTTCTCAATCAATTGTTGAAAAAGGAGCCGCATAACCGGATGGTCGCCATGCAGCAGCTCAATATGCTTCTGATTAAAGGCAAAACTCAAGATGCGTTAGACTGGTCCACCGCTCAAATTCCTAATTATCCTTGGTATATTGATCTCTATGAAAAAAGCATGTCTTTAAATATCGAACTCGCAAACCAAGACATTCAAAAGAATAATATGCAAGATACTAATAAAAAGCTTGATAATGTACTTGCTACGTACAATGAAGTTCTGGCGCGCATCGATTCCCTGAAGAATCTGCCTAAAGAACAAGCACAAGGACGCGAATTCGCTGTGACACCTAGTATGGCGCTCAATGTAGGTCAAGTTCACTACATGCGTGGTGACTATGCGGGTGCAGCTAATACGATTAAACCGTATGTGACTGATAAATTCGATGATCAGACGAACCGGGTCGTCGCTAGATGGTATTTGGCTGCTTTACAGAAGCAAGGCACGAAGGATCAAGTACTGCTTGACAAACTTATTGCCAAGGATCCTGCTGAGAAGCAAAATATTGATGCAATCATAGCTACGAATTTTCAGTTGAAATAGCAAAAAGGCGCCACAGCGATGTGGTGCCTTTTGCTTTTTCTTTTCCATTTTCCTTTACCGCCCCGTCCACATATCCATCACACTGTCCGGATCCAGAAACATTTTATAAGGAATATAGCAGTATCCATGATCTCCCCAGTCCGCGCCCCAGCTATTGCGCACGATGACATAACCTGACTGGCCTCGATCCACATAACCCACTGCCAGCATGGCATGTCCGCCTAGCACACGTTCACTTTTCTTCTTCGGAACCTGAATTTTGCCAGTTTGGGCTGCTTCAGGGGATTGGAAGCTCTCGTATAACATCATGCCGATAACAACGGGTGATTGCTCAGCCAGTGCTGCCTTAAGGGCATATAGGTCGGTGATCCGATGGTAGTCGCCGATTTTGTAATTAGCTGCATCCCGTTCTGCTTTGGGATCGGGCGTATCTCTGAAATCCACAATGTTATATGGATAATCCTCTTCTGGACAAACGCCAATCTTCTGGAGCACTTTCATCCCATCTCGGATATAGGCCCCTGAATCTTCATCCACATGACCTTCAAGCTTACGTTCGTGCCAATACAAGAAAAGCCGAGAAAGAGCTGTCCACTTCTCCTGACTGCTTACGAGCAAATACTCTCGGAGCCCGCTAGCTATGGCGTTGGCCGTACAGCTTCCGAGTGCGCCTTGATCGACAATGGGGGACATGTTTGAGCGCAAGTCAACTTTCTTGGGCAGCTCACTCGGTGACTTAAACGCTGTACTCATAAAATGATAATCGCGTAAATCACGCTTTTCCCGTTTCAAAGGAAACACACGATTCGACATAACCACACACCCTTTCAATATGATACATAATTATACAATTTATACTAAAATATGTATACGGTCTGTTTCACTAGACTAATAGAAGCCCGGCCCCCCCATGAATCGTACACTTCTACAGTTCTGGTACCAAACAAAACAACCCCCAAAAAGAATCATCAGATTCTTTCCGAGGGTTTCTTATCTATTTCTCACGCAGCATGCCTTGATGCGGATGCGGGTGAGTACCGCAATATTCATCTACCTCAGAACAAGTGTACACATGCTCATAGACAGGAACGCAGTGATGTCTATTCACGATTTGAATAGGATGAATAACTTGAACTCTTTGTGGGTGATAGAAGTCTCTTACAACTCTTTCTGGATCTGTCATGATTGGGTCAGCAGGTGGACATTGAAATAGCTTGCCTGGGCCAGGTTGACTAGGTTGGCTAATTGGGCTGAGTTGGCTAGGTTGGAACGGTTGGCTAAGCGGGCTCATTTGGCTAGGTTTGTATTCCATTGGTGGGTCAACTCCTCTATAGGTTTATGTTAGTATACGTTTATCCCTAGTCCAATGAATGTACCAATGCCTATATATCCAATATTTAGGCGGATTTTATGGGCCAAGCAGGTTAAATGTCCACGCAAGCCCGAAAAAGGCAGGCTAAAAGCACCATGATTTATCTCCCTTTTGGTTCATATATTTGTTACAATTGAACAATGGTATATTCTTGATGGTATCATCCCATCCCCTGCGTCTTGAATTCCCATACCTTAGAAGGAGGAGGGAGTATGATGAATCATACAACTCAAAACACAAATTCCGAATTTCGGCATTTAACATACCCTCATGCTCCTGATTATTCGGAGATGCATCTTCATCATAAGCTTTGGAATTATTACCACGAAAAACAAATCGAGAATCGTTTGCTCTCTTGGGCCAAAGCCGCTAAAGGAGATTATTTCCGTCAGCCTCTGGGTTGGAATCTTGTTGAGGGTAATCTCGTCATTCAGCTTTCTCCACTGCCAGAAGGCTATTTGCCGCTTTCACATATAGCAAAAGCAGCATTAAGTGATGAATCCAAAGGCAAATTGCTAATTTCCGTTTGTAAAGCGCTTTCCATCCTGCATGAAGAGCAGTTTTATATGGGCTTTTTGCTGCCAGAGCAGCTTTTTTTCGATCCGCAAACGTTAGCCATTATCATCGATGTCCAACCATTCCCTTCCGCTATCGAATTTATTAATCATTTATTGGAGGACTTTTCGTTCAAATTATTTCCACGTTATGCACGGCGATTTCTGCTTTCCCGAGCTGCTGATTTTGAAGCTATCCATTTACTGATTCATACAATATATGGCTCCGACTCCGTGCCTAATAACCTGCTGAAATTATCAGAGCGTCTGCGTACAGAGCCAGAAACCATCTTATTCGCTGATGAAATTGCCGATATCATTCGAGCAGCTTTTCAACTGCCTGAGCAGATGCAAGCGCCTAATTACCATAGCAGCCCAAAATGGTTGCACCCTGCCGCCGCGCCAATTACGCAAGAGCATCAAAAGCATTTTCAATATTTTTTAGAGTCAAATGAGAAGCGTTTGTTAGGGCTCGTTTGTGAGGATGAGGCTATTCGATTTGATGTTTATACGCAGCATGTCAATGAGATGTTAGAAAGAGGCTATTTCTTCAAGATTGTCTCCCAAGGACTTCCATACTCCACCTTGCGTGAAGTGGTCTCACGAACCTTACATCTCGCTTATGGCTTATTTCCTGAATCAATTACCATGCTGCGGAATCTTTCTCGTAAATTTGACCAGCTCCTTAAAAAGCACTACGAAGGGGACGATATCCTTTATTTGCTAACAGAGTGGTTGTATCAATTCTTCAATTCCATTATCCCGATGTTCCCTGTTCAAAACATGTTCTATATTTTTGAAAACAGTGAGCACTTTGATGAAGATTCCCAGCTTATCCTCCTCAACTTTTGGCGAGAGCATGGCCATGAGATGACCGGCTTGCATGTTATTTTCAGCGGCAGCCAGATACCTTCACAGTTCACAAGCTTGTCCTTTCAAACGCTTGAAATCCATCATTCGGACCAAGCGATCTATGAACAGCTGTTGACTTCACTATTTGGACGAGCTGATTCCACGTTAATTGCCGAATTGAAAAATTGGTTTTATGAGCACAAGATCAACTTTAGTCACTGCCGCATCATTTTGGAGGAGCTCATTCAATCTGGAAGCATTCATCTCACCAACAAGGGCTGGCACAAAACAGCTGCCTTCCATCTTGATTTTGAAAAGCTCCACTCTCTTCACTTGTTTTCTAAGCGCATCGCCCTTTTAAACAATGAAGAACTAGAGCTACTACGGCTACTATGCTGTTTGCCAATGCCAATAAGCGTGTTTTCCCTGTTTAAGGCTAATGAAGTGGATTTGGGAAACATCCTATCTTCGGCTACAAGGCTAGCAGAGCTTGGGCTTGTTCATGTCAGTCATAACGATAGTTTATTTATCTCAACTGAGATTATCGAATTGGTCTTGCAGGAGCTGCCTTCAGTTCAACTAATGTCTTACTACCAAACTGCACTAATTTACCAGCATCAATTCCGTCCACTTGGTTTACCTCAACTCATTACACTGTCCAGCCAAGCGAGTGAGTATAAAGTTGAATATTATTTGCTATTAAAATATTACAAACAGATTCGTTCCCTTCTCACTTATGGACAAAAGGTTGAATTATTAGAACGCATCAAATATTTATACGAAAAGTTGGAAAGACCTTATCTTAGTTTCCTTGACCGACTGCTAAGTCGAATGTATCTTCTGCTTAACCAATTTGCTCTTTCCGAGCAATTGGCGCTATCCGTATACGAACGAACAAGCAGAATCACCGATCGCTTCGGGTGGATGTATATCCGCATCATGCAAAATGATCTAGATGTCTACAGCCTGCGTGCGGAGCTATTCCCCTTTATTTTCGACGAAAACCAAGCACTAGAGGATCGGGTACGGGCAGCATTTTTGCTGAATACCAGCAATCTCTGTTTTCCGCTGCAAGATGAAGAGATGCGCCAGCTGCACATTTTCTATACTGAGGTCGTTTATCCAAAGAGAAATTTGCTTGCCCTTCGTCATTTTGCAGAAATTACGAATTACTATACGATCAACATGCTGATTCACTTTCCAGAAACCGAGGAATGGGCGCTATCGATTGCAGCGAAGCTGGAACCGCTTCTGGACACATCTCCTCATACGGACCTCATGCTCCGTCTCTACGACCTTTATTCCTATCAAAGCAACAATAAGCTGATCAATACGTATGTATACAGGGGAATTGAAGGTGCCAAACGTTCCGGCTATACGATCAAAGAACAAGTAGGCCATCTGAACGCCATGGAGTTTTCTTTGAATCAAGGAGATATGGCCAGCTATCTCTATCACAAAGAACGCGTGCTGCAGGTTGACGAGCTACGACGTAAGGATCTAGCAGAGAATTATTTAACGAACCAGCTCTTATTCGCACTGGAATGGGAGCAATGGACACTGTTTCAGCAGTTGGAGACAAGCTTGCTCGAGCAGCAAATTACTGAGTCAAGTATGGCTTTATTGTCCATTTTTCAAGGCTATGCCGCCTTTCGACAAAATCAACATATGAAGGTTCCCGTCTCCCTAGAAAATGAGAATAATACTGCTTTCTTAGAGGCACTGTTCCAAACTAGGAAGGGAAATCTGGAGCTAGCCTGCCAGCTCTTCGAGCAATTTATATCGAAAAACAACTCGGGTTTGCATGCAGGTTGGGCCTACCGAGAATTACTCACACTTCTGTTAGAGCTTCGCTCGGAGAAAATGGGAGTATGGTTTGCACATTTTGAAGCTTATTTGAAGCGATATGCCTATGACCTCTTTTGGCCTGATTACTACAGGCTTTCGGCTGAAAGGTCGATGTATGAAGGGGATATCCAACATGCGATGCTTTATTTGAGGCGAGCCTTAAATGGGTATCAGATTATTCAAAAGGACACTTGGCGGCCCTATTTAACGGTATGTATGGAGAAGGTCATTCAACCCAGCTTTACTCCAGCCTCACCCGCCGTAATGCAGGATGAATTTGTCCAAAAAATCATTGCTGATCGTGAGCACTGGCTGCTGCTCTCCTTGGATTTACAAATCATCATCGAGCTCAGTGAACAGGTCACCGAATCTTTGGATCTGATGACAACAATGCAGAGATTGACCAAGGCACTTTTCGACTACTTTCCAGTCATTCAACTCGCTATCACCTACAAACTGCTGCATTATAAACAAAAGGTTTTCGTTACAGCTTCCGGACTAAGAGATCACGATGAATTGATTGCCTACCAAAGCCGAAGTGAAGATAGCTGGGCCCACACTTTCACTCTCTTTCAGCGAGGGGATCAAGCTATTACGCTTCAGGTTTATGTAGATGGCATGACCAAAACAAAGTTGCAGCATATGGAGCATTTCCTTTCTTTCATCAAACCGCATATGTTCAACGTTCTCTTGCATAGAGAGATGGTGATTGATAATTTGACCGGCTTTTATTTACGCGGTTATTTCATGGAAAAGCTGAGGGAAGAATTCGAACTCTCTAGTCGTTATAACCTCGACTTATCCGTGATCATGATCGATGTGGATAATTTCCGCAGAGTCAATGAGTTCGGACACCCGGAAGGGGACCGAGTTTTACGAGAAATCGCAGATATTTTCCGGTTTCTTTTAAGAAAGAGCGACATCGCTGGACGATATGGCGGCGAAGAGCTTATTCTCATTTTGCCTAAAACAGATGGGAAGGAAGCCCTCAAGATTGCCCACCAGCTTCGAGGCGAGATTGAGAGAGAATTTGCCTTCGGGCGTCCTTACCAAATCACCGTCAGCGTTGGCGTATCTTCCATGGAGCTATGTCGTCCAACTTCGATAGAAGAATTGATTGAACAGGCCGATACGGCGGAGATTACTGCGAAGAAGACGGGGAAGAATAGGGTTGTTGCGGCTTGGGGTTTGAATTGAAATCACGCAAAAAGAGACCCTTCACAAGCGAACTTGTGAAGGGTCTCTTTGACGAACTCTAATGCTTTATTGGATAGCCCTTATTATTATTTTAATTCCGCAATCAGACGATCTACTTCACCTGAAGGTGTATTCAACGCCTCATATACTCTGACAATGACATTACTTTGAATTTGGTCTGTCGTCAGATTGCTAAAGGTTAGCGTCTGTTTCCCGTTTACTAAACGATCAGTGCCTGTGAATGGGAATGTCTTGGAACCTAGGATGCTTCCGGAAGGATCCACTAGCTCAAACTTCAACTTAGAAAAGTTGTTGTCAACCAACACTTGCGGATCACGAATTAGGTCCATAAATATCTGCAATTTATATGTATAGTTGATTGCAATTGTCTGTCCTGGGGACGTAATCTGCGCCAAGTAATAATCTTTAATATTGACAGTGTATGGAAATAGAGAAATTTTATGTCTGTCATCTTGCCCTTGTGCTGTTACCTGATAGGAGGCAATCGTTGATTTGAAGGTCGGCGTCGCTTCTCCGCTAGCTTCACCATTGATTACGTTTTGCACTTTCATCGTGAATGTATCGCTAGTTTCAGCTACAGGCAAAACAAAGGCATAGCTAACAACCGTCGAAGTTCCGGGGGCAATAGACTTCGGCACATCACTTTGTCTAGATCCCGTATAGTCAAAACCTGTTGGACTCGATAACATCGTTTGGAATGCTGGAACGGGAATTTCACTAAATCCCTTATTCGTCAATGTAAACTTAGCAAAAGCCAGCTTACTTCCTTGATCTTGGTTATCTGCAATATGAAGCTCCGCCAATGCAACGTCCAGATCCTGATTAATGACTTCGTTCCATTTTTCGAAAGCAATCGGAGTCCCATAGGTATAGCTGCCCACTGCGGTCTTCGTGCTAGGCAATCCTACATTCAGTTTACCAATATGGAAAGCCGAGGTCTTCACGTTACCTGTCGCATCGGATTGTGTAAAGCTTTCCGACGTCAGAACATTAACGCTGTCTAGTACGGTATCCATATCCGCCCGAATAGCAAAATGCACATACTTGCTTTCACCTGCATCAAGTTTCACAGAGTCTGCTTCAACCTGTTTGCCGATATATACTTTTGTTTTCGACTTCCCATCCAATTCCAGCGTTGGCACCGTTTCAGTTTGATCGCTCGGGTTGGATACCAAGAGCTTCACAACATACACAACGCCATCATTACTGTTACTTTTCGTAATATCCACCGTTTTGTATTGCAGCGGTGATTCCAGTGTCGGTATGGTGAAGATTTCCCCCCACTTCTTCATAAGCGATGCGTCTTTAAACTCTCCATGATTGCCATTCCACACCGCTCCGTCTAATGGAGTCGTAAGCAAGGTTGTCTCCTGTTTCGGATATACATCGTAATTGACATCTACAAGCGAGAGATTGCTCAAATTCACTTCTGTTTGTCGGTTAACTACTTTCAAATAAGTCAACTCGACTTCAGAATCGGGCTGCACACCACGTGCATTACTACTGCTTGCACGTAAGCTATAAACAATACCGTCTGTCGTTTTTACTCTAAGCTCATAATCAGGAATACGCAGCGTTTGACTGCTAGTGTTGTTTACTCGAATGACAGCGCCGAGACGAACGCCACTAGCCGTTTTCTCATTATAAACACCCTCCACTGTTACTTGAAGGTTATCGCTTATCAGATGAACCTCAGCTGCATTTGCAGTTGTAGCTGTTACATCTCCTCCATCAGCTAAAGCGGGAAGTCCCGAAATCAGCAACGAGGAAGACAAAACGAGCGTCATCGCTACTTGTTTGAATTGAATTCTCATCGTTTATTTCCTCCTAAGAGTTTTGCTCTAGCAAAACTTTCTTCACAAGCATATATTTACATTTCAATCATGACATGGTGCTGAGCATCAGAATCGGCGCTTTCCTGTGCTACCGCCTGCTGTTTCTTTTTCTGTCGCATGAAAAAGACTAAAATAATGGCAATGAACGCCGGTATTGAAGAAAGCATCAACGTGTCCGCAATGGCTCTTGTCAAAGCTTCTTTTTGCACCAATCCGTATAAAACGCCAACCACACCACCTGCCGCTGAATTCGCATCCGTCCCGAGTTCCAAATAACGATGTACGACGTTCGTTTGAAGATCCGTATACGCTGGCGAATTCGTAGAAATGGACTCGTTGAATCTGGCCCCAAATTGTGTCGCTTGATTATTCATATTACTGGTCAACATCGCAATACCAAGTGATGCCATGACATTACGGATAACATTAGATACCGAGGACGCCCTACCAATCATTTGATTCGGCAAGGTGTTCATTCCCGCGGAAGTCAGCGGCATCATGCATAAACCAATGCCAATACCGCGAATAACGAGCAAACCGCTGATCCAATGTGTAGGCGTTTGTTGAGAAAGTACATGCATCTCTAAGGTCGTGCAGCCAATAATGGTCAAACCTATTATTCCAAGAGGAACTACACCGTATTTGGAAACCAGTTTTCCTGCAACGGGCATCATGAAGGCCATTGCAATCGACTGCGGCATCATGACCAACCCCGTTTGCATAGGCGTCAGCCCCGTTACATTTTGCATAAAAATCGGCATCATATAAACACCGCCCTGCATGGAAATCATAACGAAACTCGAAGCCGCTAAGCTTAGGGTAAAAATAGGGTTCTTGAACAATCGGAAATCCATAATGGGATTATCTTTGCCAAGCTCCACCCATATTAAAAGGATAAAGCTGGAAATCGAAACGAAAAATAAACTAACAATATAGAGGGAAGTCCATCCGTCGGATTGACCGTCCGTTAAGGCAAGAAGCAGAGTGCTGAATACAATCATACATAAAATACTGCCGACAAAATCAAATTTTATCCCAGCTCGTTTGGGTGTCTCCTTCAAAAAAATGAAACCAAGCGTTACAGCTACAATTCCAATCGGCACATTGATGTAAAATAAATAACGCCAGCTAAAGTTATCGACTAGATATCCGCTTAAGGTAGGACCCATGGCTGGCGCCGCCATAGCAGCGATCCCCCAGATTCCCATAGCAACTTGAATTTTGCTGCGGGGCATAATCTGGTAGAGCATTGCCATACCTACAGGCATAATAAAGCCTCCGCCAAGTCCTTGAATAATACGAAATATGATAAGACTGGTGTCGCTCCAAGCGATCCCGCACAAAATCGAGCCGATAACAAAAGCAACTACCGTTGTCAGGAACGTTGTTTTGTAACCAAAACGATCTGATAAGAAACCACCCATGGGTACAACAACCGCTGAAGCGAGCATGTAGCCCGTAACAACCCATTCAATTTGTGTCGACGTAGAGCCAAAGACAGACATTAACTTTGGTATCGCAACATTCATCAAACTGTTATCTAAAATCGCAAGAAATGTACCTAGAATGAGTACTAATAGAGCTAACCATTGGTAACCTGTTATTTTCTCCTCTTGTGGCTTAACCTCGGGGGCAGCCGCTTCCGTCGATACAGATGACATCCTTGCAGCCTCCTTTACTCGGCATGAACCTTAGCACCGTCAGTTAGCTTATCGCCAGGATTCAGGACGATCTTATCATTAGGTTGCAATGCTGCAGTCCCTTTGAGGTATACCCAATCTTGGTTCTTATCTTCTGTCTGCAGCTCTACAGGATGAACGGTGTCACCGCTAATCTTATAAACGACCGTCTTGCCGTCTTTTTGCAAAAGGGCGGCTTTCGGTATTTCAACGCGATTCTCGCCACTGCTTGCTCCGAAAGCAACACTGGCAACAGCTCCCGCATGCAGGGATCCATCCGGATTGCCCACCGTTAACTTAACAGGAAAGGTGTTGTTATTTGTATCAGAAACCGGACTAACAAATGTGATTGTGCCTTCAAACGTTTTACCTGGAATACTGGGCACCGTCACGGTTCCTTTCGCTCCTTGTTTAATGGAGCTGACCATTCCCTCAGGGACACTGACTTCCACTTTCACCTGATCTATGTTTACAACCGTCAATAAAGCTGCTCCAGCTTGTGCCATTTCTCCCACATTCACATTCTTTTTTACAATGACACCATCAATTGGTGAAACTACCCCAGCATTCTTCACCGCATTCTGAACTAGCGTCAAACCAGCTTGTTTCGCTGAGACGTCGGCTTTCAATTGCTCCAACATATTAGCAGTTGCGCCTTCTTTGGCCAAGCTCAGCTTAGCCTCTGCGGCAGACAATTGAGCGTTCGCACCTTGTTGCTGCGACATAGCGGATTCATAAGCTGCTTTTGCTTTTTCATAATCCAGTGTCGCTTTATCCAGGTCGTCCGTACTGACTTCGCCTTGATCATAAAAGTTTTTCGCATGATTGTAGCCTTTAGTTACGAGGTCAAAAGCTGCTTTCGCTTGTGACACTCCCGCTTTAGCTTGATTAATTGCCGCTTTGGCTTGCTCAACTGCCGCACCTGCCGCTTGCAGATCCTGTGAACGGGCGCCTGCTGCCGTATCTGCCAATTTCGCCTGCGAAGCCGTCAGTCCGGCTTGTGCTTGATCCAACTGCTGGCTTAAATCTTCGGTGTCGAGTTGAACAAGTAGATCGCCCTTCTTTACTTTCGCACCTTCATCTACAGAAACAGAAGTAATTTTACCTCCTATTTTGGACACCACTTGAACTGTTTGATCCGCCGCTAATTTACCGCTCGCTCCAGCTGCATTCGAACTGCCGATCGTAATCACTTTGACTGAAGGTGTTGTTGATTGCGCAGCGCTTGTTTGTGAAGAACTGCAGCCGCTAACAAACATAAGGGAACCTGCCAGAACACTTAAAGATACAACGACGTTAAGATGTTTTTTCATGGGTAATCCTTACTCCCCTTTGATATGGATTTTGATCGCAGCATTCATACCTGGCGCCAGATCTAATCCCTTATGATCGTCAATAGATATTTTTACATTTAAACGCTGTGTAACTTTTGTAAAGTTCCCGCTTGAGCCCGTTGTCGGAAGCAATGAGAAGGTAGAAGCTGTTGCTTGACCAATCTCCGTTACTTTCCCTTGGAAATCTGTTCCACTATATGTATCCACATTAAACGTTACCAACTGTCCAACATGTATCTTTCGGATCTTCGTTTCATCAATATCTGCCGATACGAATAAGGCGCTCTTATCCACAATCATTGCGACCGATTGCCCGGGAGCGACGACTTCGCCAACTTTTGCGGCGGTTTGAATCACAGTTCCTCCGATCGGAGTGCGCAAAGTCGCTTGATCGAGCAAGCTATTCGATAAATTCGTAATATCCTGCTGACCGACAATTTGATCCGCCACAACCGTATCGCCTACTTTTATGCCCAGCGTGTTAATTTTGCCCGCAATTCGAGGCATGACACGGTAAATATCTCCCGAGAGACGGGCATTGTCTGTCGCTACATAATTAGCGCCCTGATACCAGTAATAACCGCCGATGCTGGCTCCGCTAATAACCATAACAGCCAGAATAATAATTAGAACCAATTTACGTTTCATTCCGTTCCCTCCAGCTTTTTCTCCAAATGTTCAATGAGTATTCCGATCACTTCTTTACATGTCGCAATCTGCTCAGGTGTAAATGCCATCTCCAAACCTGCGTAGAACTCCTGTGTAATCGTCTCAAGCTTCGTTTTCTTCATCTGTTGACAGAAATCAGTCGTACCAATCCAGACAATTCTTCGATCCTGCTCATCCCTCTTGCGTTCCACCAATCCATCACGTTCCAACCGGTCCACAATACCGGAAACCGTACTATTACTGAGCTGCACGGCATGAGCGAGATCCCCAAGCTTTCTCGGTTCCTTCATAAACAATTCCCTTAAAATAAACAACTGTGGTCCCGTTAACTCTTCCCGTTGAAGTTCCCGATACATTAAAGATACACGCAGCTTATGCAGCCTCGTAAATTCAGCCACAAGATCTCTAACCTCTTCCAAACCACTTCCCCCTTAAAAAACATAAGAATAATTGTTATTTCGAATGCGAATATTTCGTATACGAAATATTCAGATGCCATTAATCGTAACATGAATTTATGGATCTGGAAATATGTAGAATATGACTTATTTGTGAAAACAAATTAGCCGAAAAGCTAATGCTTCGGACTTCGTGGTCCCCCTAAAATGAGCACTACAATTTATGAAATACCAGGAGCACATCCTTTTATAATCCTTACTCGCATGGCACGTAACCGAAAAAATGAAAAAGGCTCCCTAAGGAGCCTTTCATTACAGCTTATATGAGGCTGATGTAAAGCTTACATCATGCCGCCCATTCCACCCATGCCGCCCATATCAGGCATGCCTGGTTTGTCTTTTTCTGGTTTATCAGCGATAACCGCTTCAGTTGTCAAGAACATAGCTGCTACGGATGCTGCGTTTTGCAGTGCGGAACGAGTTACTTTAGCAGGGTCAACGATACCTGCTTCGAACATGTTCACCCATTGGCCAGTTGCTGCGTTGTAGCCGATGCCTACTTTTTCGTTTTTGAGGCGCTCAACGATTACGGAGCCTTCTTGACCAGCGTTAGCTGCGATTGTGCGAACTGGCTCTTCTAGGGAGCGCAGGATGATGTTAACGCCTGTTTGCTCGTCGCCAGTTGCTGCTACTTTAGCTACTGCGTTGTATACGTTAACGAGGGCTGTACCACCACCAGAAACGATACCTTCTTCAACAGCTGCACGAGTTGCGTTCAGAGCATCTTCGATACGAAGTTTGCGCTCTTTCAGCTCAGTTTCTGTCGCTGCGCCAACTTTGATAACAGCTACGCCGCCAGAAAGTTTAGCCAAACGCTCTTGCAATTTTTCTTTATCGAAATCGGAAGTAGTTTCTTCCAGTTGGGAACGGATTTGTGTAACACGTGCGCCGATGTCTTTTTTGTCGCCAGCGCCATCAACGATGATTGTGTTTTCTTTGGTTACACGAACTTGGCGTGCGCTACCCAATTGCTCAGGACGCGTGGATTTCAGATCCAAACCAAGCTCTTCTGTGATCACTTGACCACCTGTTAGAGCAGCGATATCGCCAAGCATAGCTTTACGACGATCACCGAAACCTGGAGCTTTAACAGCTACGCAAGTGAATGTGCCACGAAGTCTGTTCACAACAAGCGTTGCTTGTGCTTCGCCTTCAACATCTTCAGCAATGATCAGAAGTTGCTTACCGGATTGAACCACTTTTTCAAGAACAGGCAAGATTTCTTGGATGTTCGAGATTTTTTTGTCAGTGATCAGGATGTATGGGTTGTCAAGGACAGCTTCCATTTTATCCGTGTCAGTGATCATGTATGGGGAAGTGTAACCACGGTCGAATTGCATACCTTCTACAACTTCGAGCTCAGTCAAGAATCCTTTGGATTCTTCAACAGTGATAACACCGTCTTTACCTACTTTTTCCATAGCTTCAGCGATCAGTTCGCCTACTTCTTCATCAGCAGCAGAGATTGCCGCTACTTGTGCGATGGATTGTTTGCCTTCGATTGGCTTCGCGATAGCTTGAAGCTCTTCTACAGCCGCTTTAACAGCTTTCTCGATACCTTTGCGGATAACCATTGGGTTAGCGCCTGCAGTTACGTTTTTCAAACCTTCGCGGATCATAGCTTGTGCTAGAACCGTTGCAGTTGTTGTACCGTCACCAGCAACATCGTTTGTTTTGGTAGCAACTTCTTTAACAAGTTGTGCTCCCATGTTTTCGAAAGCATCCTCAAGCTCGATTTCTTTCGCGATTGTAACACCGTCATTTGTGATCAACGGGCTGCCAAATTTTTTCTCAAGAACAACGTTACGGCCTTTAGGACCGAGGGTTACTTTTACAGCATTAGCTAAAGCATCTACCCCACGAAGCATCGCGCGGCGTGCGTCTTCACTGAACTTAATTTCTTTTGCCATGATAGGAAACCTCCTCTAATTTAGAACCTGTACATAGTAAGTAGTATTACGGAAAAACTAAGTAAACGCAGTGCCGATCTATATCCTGCTAAATTAGGCTAATACAGCGAGAATGTCGCTTTCGCGCAAGATCAACAGTTCGCGGCCTTCGTATTTCACTTCAGTTCCAGCGTATTTGGAGAAAATGATGCGGTCGCCTTCGCTTACTTCAAGCGGAACACGTACGCCATCTTTCAACGCGCCTGCGCCTACAGCTACAACTTTACCTTCTTGTGGTTTTTCTTTAGCTGTATCTGGCAGCACGATGCCACTTGCTGTAGTCTCCTCTTTCGCAACGGCTTCAATGATTACTCGATCACCTAACGGTCTGATCATGGAAAAATAGCCTCCTTTAGAAAATTGGTATTGGGTGTATTCGGTTATTAGCACTCGAATGTGTTTAGTGCTAACAACAATTCTTATGATACTCATTCTGGGAGTAATTTGCAAGTCCTTTTACACATTTTTCATTCTTTCGGGCACCCCCCTCATTCTACCCAAATGAAAAACAAATATTCCCTCTAAAAAAAGAAAAACAGCCTGCACTTTAGGCAGACTGTTTTATTATTTAGGACCAAACTCCCGCTCCCACTCAGCATCCTTCGCCAACTGTTTGCGATAGATGAATCCCGACATAAATACGCTAAATTCATACAAAACAATAAGCGGCAAAGCCACTAATATAGCCGATATCGCATCTGGCGGTGTAATTACCGTAGACAGAATAACGAGCAGCATGTACGCATATCTCCTGAACTTGTGCAGAAGCTTCGGATTCAAAAGGCGAATCTTCGTGAGGAACATCACGACAATAGGCATTTCAAACGTAATGGCCAGCGGAAGAATAATGTTGAACATGAATGTAAAATATTGTGCTGCGCCATACATCTCCGTGATATCGAGACTATGGCTAATGGAGGAAGTAAAGTAAAAGGCCATCGGAAAAACAACCCAATACCCGAAGGAAAGACCTCCCAAAAATAGCAAAAACGCATAAGGAATATAAATAATCGAAGCCTTCTGCTCAGCCTCACGCAAGCCTGGCTTAACAAACGCCCATATATGATAAAGAATAACCGGGAGGGTAATCAGAATCCCTACGGCCAATCCAAAATTCATATATAAGCGCAGGGCATCCCACGGGGAAAAAACGTTCCAACTAATGCTATTAGCAGGCGGAATGTTTTTGAGGTAACGAATGATCGGCTTCGCGCTGATTAATCCGCCTACCATCCCTATGACCAGGACTGCCAGTACCCACATGATTCGTTTGCGCAGCTCACCAAGGTGTTCTACGAGTGACATTTCTTCGTTCGTTGTCATATTTCACCAACCTGATCTAGTGGATCAAACCTATACGGCTGAAGCACTTGTTATGCTGAAAAGAAAGCGGCTAGTCCGGTAGACGCCGCGTGCTGCTTTGCGGCGCTGCCGTGGAGGCAGGCTGTGCGTCCGTTCGAGCAGGTGCCGTCGGTGTGACCGACGGTGCCTCTACAGCGGGCGCTGCTGCTGACGGGACGGATGCTGCTGTTGCAGCAGTCGAACCCGATTGTGCAAACGATGCGTCAACCGATGAGGCAAACACGGGTACCGCTGCCTGTTCGAGCTGGACAACCGTTTGGACAGCCTCTGGCTCCGCAGTAGCAGCAGTATCTGACTCCGCGACTTCTGGTGCAGCTGTACTCGGTTCGACACTCGACTTGACTAATGAGGGAGCTGTCGTAACGAACTCAACCGCCGCTCTCTCGGAAGTAGCATCTGCTTCGAAAGGATTTGACGAGGCCGCTCGGACTTGAGTCGAAACCTGCGGATCTGGTTTGACCTGGGCTGCCGGCTTCGGCGCCGCCGCTTCTTCAGACTCATCGTTCAGCAGGGCGTGAGCGCCTTTCTTGAAATCTCTGATCGCGCGCCCAAGCACACGGCCGATTTCGGGCAGCTTCTGCGGTCCAAATAGGACAAGCGCAACGACTGCTATTAATAAGAGCTCGGTGAAACCGATATTTTGAAACATGGACTTCATCTCCATTATTTGTTGCGACTTCAATTAAACCGTATAACAAATTAGCAAACGCTTAATCGGCAACGAAATCTCCTAGTGAGTGGTAACTGTGTGCAGAGAACACCTTCACTATAGTCACACACTTTTGCATTAGCTGCAAAAAGTGCAGTTATTTGGCTACTTTTCACCTCTACGGCCCACTTTACCTGCATTTTATACATCAAAATCAGCTAAAAACAGCCAATTTACCACCAATGCGCCAAAAGAGATGTACATTTTGCAGTAAATTGCTAAATATGAAAGAAATTCAACCAATCACCTGCACAAAATGCAGCAAAAATGTCGAATGTGCTTTACACCAACAAAATCGAAGCAATCTTAACTAGCAGGCTTTGACCATCTAGCGCTGGCTCAAGAAGCTAGCACTGATAAAACCCACCGTACCCCATCTCCGTAATGTCGCTGCGCACGATGGCCTCGCCAGCGCAAATCCGCGGGAGCAGCACATCAAAGGACGTGTACGGGTCGTGCATCACGCAACCCGGCAAGCCCATGATCGGCACATCGCCCAGATAGGCGATCATCAGCATCGAGCCCGGCAGCATCGGCGTGCCGTAGCTGACCACGCGGGCGCCGGCCTGCTTGATCGCACCCGGTGTGCGATCGTCCGGGTCCACGGACATGCCGCCCGTGACCAAAACCAGATCCACGCCCAGCGCTATCAGCGCGTGGATCTCACCAACAATCGCTTCGCTGTCATCCGACACGAAGCGTTGGTCTACCACCTCGGAGCCGAGCTGCGCGACCTTCTCCTTCACGACCGGGCCGAATTTATCCTTAATTCGGCCCTTGAAGACCTCACTGCCCGTCGTAATCACGCCGACGCGCAGCTTGCGAAACGGCTTCACCTCAAGCAAGGTGAAGCCCTCCTCACGGCGAGCGGCAGCCAGGCGCTCGACCTCCACAACCTTCGCTTCGTCCACAATCAGCGGGATCACCCGCGTGCCGACCAGCGAAGCGCCTGCCTGAACGACCGTGTTGCTGCGAATCGTCGACAACACGACCTCATCGATGGCGTTCACACTGTCGACGAACGCCTTATCGATCTTGACCAAGCCGTGAATCGCCGATTTCACGTTCACTTTGCCCTCATGCGGCTCCGTCAGCGTGAGCCCATCCCCCGCGATCGCCTTCGCCATGCGCTGCGCAGCTTCATCCTCATGTAGGAAGCCAGGCTGCAGCTCCATCACATAAATATGCTCTTTGCCGATGCTCAGCAGCGCAGGAATATCGGCCTCCGTCACCTGATGGCCTTTGCGAAACAGGCGCCCTTTAAACTCGCCGGGCAGAATCTGCGTCAGATCATGCGGTAGAATCATGCCGATGGCATCCTCCACTTTGACCTCGCGCAGCATCGAGTCATGTTTAGCACTCACCCATGGTCACCTTCTTTGCCCGTCAGAATCCCGAGCGCATGCGGAAGCTGATCGATAATCGCCATCAGATTCTCCTGCACGCCCTTAGGACTGCCCGGCAAATTAATGATCAGCGTGCGCCCGCGAATGCCGGATACCGCTCTGGAAAGCATGGCTTTCCGCGTTTTTTGCATCGAAATCATTCGCATAGCTTCGGCAAACCCCGGTGCTACCCGATCAATGACATTGAGCGTTGCTTCCGGTGTCACATCTCGGGGGGCTAGTCCCGTTCCGCCAGTCGTTAAAATCAAATCTGCCTGATAATAATCCGTCATTTCTATTAATGAAGCCATGATTTCATCCATCTCATCCGGAACGACCCGGTATTCGATGATCTCGCCTTGAATTTCCTCTTCAATCAGCTCGCGGATTACCTGAGCGCTAGTGTCTTCTCGTTCTCCTCGGTAACCGCGGTCACTGGCTGTCAAAATCGCAACTTTCCAGTGCATCCTTCGTCACCTCTCCCTTGTTAACTGAATGAGATAACCCCACTAACCTGAGTGATCGTCGACTTTCATTTCTATGAATAAAACTGCTTTATCTGTCTAGTCGCGTCACTGTCAACTATCTTGTCTGTGAAAATCCCCGTTTTTGCCGCCTGTTTTGAGGACAAGCAGCGTAGAGCTGATAATCATATCCTTCTCTACGGCTTTGCACATGTCGTAGACGGTTAACGCGGCGGCGGATACGGCTGTTAAAGCCTCCATCTCAACGCCAGTCGGACCCGTCGTCCGGACAGTTGCTTCTATGTATAGTTCATTGTTGCCATTATCAGCAAACTGAATATCAATACCCGTCAGCGCAATCGGATGGCACATCGGAATCCAGTCTGACGTTTTTTTGGCGGCCATGATGCCAGCCACTTGCGCAACGGCGAGGACGTCGCCTTTTTTCATTTTACCCTGCTTAATTAAATCAAGCGTCTCGCTCTTCATAATTAAAGTGGAACGTGCAGTAGCCGTACGCTTCGTTTCTGTTTTATCCGAAATGTCGACCATTCGTGCTCGTCCCTGCTCATTAAAATGGGTTAATGGGGAAGAATCGGGCAAAGCACTCACCTCTATTTTAGGATTCGGTTTTGAAGACCATTTTGCTCTCGGTAACGATCCCGTCAACTCGGAAATCATGCCAGGAAGAAGGAACCGCAGGAATCAATTGATTATCAAAAGCGGCCGCGACCGCAAATGGTCTCTTAAGCCCGCGCGCAGCAAATAACTGCATGAAGCGATCATAAAAACCGCCCCCATAGCCCAGTCTTCCGAAATCCAAATCAAAAGCAAGCCCTGGCACTAAGATCATAGATAAGGTGGACAAATCGTGCTCAATCGGCACCTCGCTGCGAGGTTCTCTGATGCCATATGCCCCGCTCTCCACATCTTCATAGCTGCTTATGACATGCAAATTCATCGTCTTCGTATCTGCTACAACCTTCGGCACAAGCACACGAATTCCCTGCTGCCAACACCATTCCATCAGAGGGGCAACATCCGGCTCAGACCGAAAAGGCATATAACTCATGATCGTAGGCGGAGCGGACGTTTCATTCTGTCCATGCCCAAGAAGCCTATCGCTGCATAGTTTTTTCAATCTTTCATTTATACGCTGCTGCTTCTCTTCACGTTCTTCAGACATGATGGAGGAGCGCAGTTCTTCCATTTCTTTGCGTAATTCGATTTTCCGCTCTCGGATGTTCATACTAGCTTCAGCCCTTCCCTAACGAGGAGTGGTTTCCCCCATTTTAACATAAACAAGGAAAAAAACTATACTCGCACCGAAGACCCCAGTCGAATGAGCGTTATTACGGGAAAATGGTCCGAGAATATCGTCGGAATCGCCCATGAAGATTGGACATTCTTCCTATTTGTAAAGATGTGATCAATCCTTTTTCCATCTACATATTTACTCTAGCATCTAAACCTTCACCGTGACGGATATTAAACGTCATAATCGTGAATGCTGCTGGGGCAAGAACCTATAGCCTATATGCTTAGCATGCCTCAAAAGTACCATTTACCCATCCCCACCCATTCTGATCTATGCAAAATTAAGCATACGATGCCGCCTCGCATGGTGTATACTAGTGAATTGATGGGATATAAGAGAGCGAAAGCGCGGGCTAGATCAGGTCCTTTCATTAATAAGCAGGAGGTAGCAGCAGATGCTATTACAGGTTTCTAACATTTCCAAAAGCTATGGAGTACGTTCCGTACTCTCTAATATAACGCTTCAGATCGAAAACAGGGAACGGATCGGTTTAGTGGGCGTGAATGGTGCCGGTAAATCGACGCTGCTCCAAATTATTGCCGGCGAAATGTCCTATGACAGCGGCGACTTATTCAAGGCAAAGGAAACGAAAATCGGCTATTTGAAGCAAAATAGCGGACTACAAACAGATAAGTCTATCTGGAACGAGCTGCTCAGCGTGTTCAGTTCCTTGCTGGAAACGGAGCGAGAACTTCGTGAACTGGAAGCGTTAATGGCAGATCCTGAACTAATCTCGGACGAAAAAAAGTACGAAACCACGATGAATCGTTACGCACTGCGCTCCGAATGGTTCCGTGAGCATGGCGGCTACGAAATTGAAGCGAAAATCCGCGGTATTTTGCACGGGATGGGCTTCGGACAATTTTCTCCGGATACGTTAGTCCAAACGCTTAGCGGCGGTCAGAAAACAAGGCTTGCCCTTGCTAAAATGCTGCTCGAAGAGCCCGATCTGCTCATGCTCGATGAGCCTACGAACCATTTGGATATCTCGACACTAACTTGGCTGGAAGGTTATTTACGCGGCTATCCAGGTGCTATTCTGGTCGTATCTCATGACCGTTTTTTTCTGGATGCTTTGGTGACTTCTATCTATGAGATTGAGCGAAATGCTTCCAAACGATATACCGGGAACTACTCCCGATTCATCGAGATTAAAGAAGCTAATTATGAGATTGAAATGAAGCAGTTCGAAAAGCAGCAGGATGAAATCGCCAAGCTGGAGGATTTTGTTCAGCGCAATATTGTGCGTGCATCGACGACGAAGAGAGCGCAGAGCCGCCGCAAGCAGCTGGAAAAAATGGATCGACTCGACAAGCCGATGGGGGATTTGAAGCGGGCTTCGTTTTCTTTTGAAATCGAGCAGACTTCCGGTAAGGAAGTGCTGCAGGTTGACCGTTTGGCGCTTTCCTATGATGGAAAGCACCGGCTGCTCGATGGCGTCTCCTTCCAGCTCCGTCGTTCGGAAACCGCCGCACTCATTGGACCTAACGGTGTAGGGAAATCCACCCTGCTCAAAACATTAATTGGTCAGCACAAACAAGACGCAGGCACCTTCAAATGGGGCGCTGGCGTCACGATTGGCTACTACGATCAGGAGCAAACCGGACTGACTCCGTCCAACAGTGTGTTGGAGGAAGTGTGGAACACGTATCCTCATTTGGAGGAAGCGCGGATTCGCACGGTGCTCGGAAACTTTCTTTTTAGCGGCGAAGATGTGTTCAAAAAAGTCGCGGCCTTAAGCGGCGGGGAAAAAGCCCGTGTAGCCTTAGCCAAGCTGATGCTGCAAAAAGCGAATGTTTTGATCCTCGATGAGCCTACCAACCATTTGGATTTGTATAGCAAAGAGGTTTTGGAGTCGGCCTTGATGGATTACGAGGGCACTCTTCTCTTCATCTCCCATGACCGTTACTTCCTGAACAAGATGGCTGAGAGTATGCTGGATCTGCAAAAGGATGGGCTTACGAGCTATCTCGGTAACTACGACGATTATGTGGAGAAAAAGGCTGAGCTTGCCGAGATGGAAGCGAAGCGGCTGGCCAAAGAAGCGGAGAAGAAGGCCGCTGGAGGCAGCGGCTCGGTTGGAAAAAGTGAACCCGCCAGTGGTGGCGGGTACGAAGCAGACAAGCTGGCGAAGCGCGAAGAACGCAGCCGCCAGCGTAAGCTGGAGCAGCTCGAACTGGACATCGCCCGGCTGGAAGACGAAGTGTCCGCCTTGGAGGCGGAGCTTGCTGACCCAGCTGTGTACAATGACTATGTCCTCGTTCAGGAGAAGACCGCTGCCGTTGATGAACGGAAGGGTGCGCTCGCTGCTTGTTATGAGGAGTGGGAGCTTTTGTTGGCTTGATAGTTTATCACTCAGCGGATCAATGCCTCAGAAGCAGGGGGTTTGTTGGACTGAGAGCGCTGAATCGGGACCGTGAGGCAGCCTGAGAGGAACTAAAACGACTTCTCAGCTGGTCAATGCCTTAGTGGCGGGGTTTTTCTGAGATGAGAGCGCTGAATTCGACTTCTCAGATGCATTTCTGCTCGTGAGGCGGCCTGAGAGGATCTAAAACGACCTCTCAGCTGGTCAATGCCTCAGTGGCGGGGTTTTTCTGAGATGAGAGTGCTGAATTCGACTTCTCAGACGCATTTCTGCTCGTGAGGCGACCTGAGAGGAACTAAAACGACCTCTCAGCTGGTCAATGCCTCAGTGGCGAGGTTTTTCTAAGCTGAGAGCGCTGAACAGACGCATTTCTGCTCGCGAGGCGACCTGAGAGGAACTAAAACGACCTCTCAGCGGATTCATGTCCCTATGAACGGAGATTTACCGCGGTGAGAGAGCTTATTTGTTTCTCTCAGACCCGTTTCTGCTCGCTCGCGAGGTTGCACGAGAGATCAAGAAGGACCACTCGCCTTAATCCATGCCTCGGAGGCGGTTTTTTCTGTATGCAGCTCCTTCAATCGCAGGAGCTGCATCGGTACAGCGACGAAAATGATCAACGTCGCTGCTGCAACAATGCCGGAGTCGTTAAGCAGCAGCGCTGCGATGGCTCCGATCATATTGGCCGAGAACCCGTACATCCAGTACGGGTATTTGTGCTGCCACAAGCGAAGACGGCCGCGTGGACGGAGCACAAGGACAGCCATAACGATGAGGCTGGTGATGAGCACTTTGCTCCACACGGATGCACGAAGCAAGTGCACGTTCATCCGCAGCTTTCGCTCGATCAGCTGTCCGATCTGATCGAAGTGCCCGGCGTGCAGCGCGTGAAACGCACGCCCGACATGGCTCTCCCGCGCGAATGCCGCGGGAGAATCGGCGCTGTTGAGCAGCCACAGCGCCCCAAGCCCCAGCGCGAGCAGCGCCGACAGCAGGGCTGCGCCCCTGCCTAGGCGCAGCTCGCGCCAGCGTTCGCCGGCGAAGCACTGCGCGCCGGCTACGCCGAAGGCGACCGCGGCGCTCAAGGCGCCGCCCGCGTTCGCGCCGAGTGACGGTGCCGCCAGGCAGGCCGTCACGAGCAAGAACGCCCCGCACGCGAGCAGCGCGGCGGTAGGAGAAGCCGCCGCGACCCCGAGGCGAGGCGAAGTCTCCATCTCCCCGCTCCCTGCAAGGAGCGGGCCAATGCCCTCCAGCCCGCCGCCGCGCAGCGCGGGCTGCCCACCCCCATGACGGCGCTGCAAAGCCGCCGTCACGCCAAGTACGAGAGCGCCGATCAGGACGCCCATGTACTCATTCCCGATGCCGTAATAGCGGGCGCCAATCATCGGATCATAACCCAGAATGGAATACTTCATGGCATGGGCCCCTGTACTGCCATCCAGCGTTATGATCAGCGCATTCCCAAGACCAAGCCAGATCATGGCTGTGGTTAAGCGGCATTTTTCCATAACAGCAGAAATAAACAGCGTGCACACCATAAAAATGGCAATCAGCACACGCATCGTCCCTTCGATCCCTATTTTCGTTGTCAGAGGAACAACCAACCAGCCCATTAACAGCATAACAGCAGGCGCCGTAAGCAGCGAGAAGAGCAGCGTACGCATACTCCTGCGCCAAGGCAATGCCTTTCCTTCGAGATATTCACGGTCTGCCAGTCTTTTTTTAATCCACAGACCATACATCAAACTCAAGAGCAATACGAGCATTTCATAAGTAACAAAAGGATATAGCAGCAGCGGCCTACTACGGTAAATTATCTGCATGCTGCTTTGTTCCCTGACCAGTCCAGCAAGAGCTTCACTTTTCCCCATAGTGGATAAAGGAATGCCCATCAACCTACTCGGCACCGGGATGTTGAACTCTTTTAGCAGCGAACTTGTGAAATCTTGTGCCGTGACCACACCTTGCCTGCGAGTAGATTCCGAAACCAGAATTGCCCCTCTGCTGTCGGTCGTGTAATGAAGGATAGGAGATAAATAGGCTTTGGCTTTAGCCGCTTCACTATTCACTTCCGGAGAGAAAATCCATAAGCTTTCCTCCTCCGTCATCCCTGCCACCACTTGACCTATCCACTCATCCATCTCTTTCAAGATTTGACCTTTCAACTGCGAGAAACGTTCCTCCGTGTAATGCTCTTGATCCGAATATAGTCTGTACAAATCACCTAATTCGATTAGTGTAATGCTAGGCCGCATCCTTTTTTCCCACAAAGAACGCAATTGTGCATAATTGGTACTAACGCCGTATGGTCTATCCACAGCCACAGTTACGGCATCATCTCCGAGGGCACCTTTGTCCACAAAACCATTGGAATCAACCAGCATGAACGGACTGTAGCGCCGCAATTTCTTTTCTTCGATGCCTGACCTCTTCCCTAAATCACTGCTTCCAAGCACAGCGCGATAAACATCATACTCCTTCAACATTTCCCCTAGGATGCCTGTTCCATAACCTTGATTCTCATTAGCCCGCTGAAGCATCGTGATGTCAGGCACCAGCACAGAGTCAGCCTCAATCGGTCTATCTTCCCCACGACCTATGTAACGATTCATAAGTTCGGAAATATGAATGCCTTGCCTTGTTTCATTTGCTGTAAAAGCCTGCACTTCTGCGACTCCTACGGTAGGTGCTCCTACTCCCAACGAGACATACACATCTCTCATCGTTCGACTCGATGTGCGAATGTTCATAGCTCCAACTGCACTTAACTCCGTCAGTCGCCGTAAATGAGGGAGCTCCACAAGTTGATCGGGTCGGACCTCCATGAACGATAAACCCGGTATCGAAATCACCGTCACCTGCTTGGACTTTACTTTGCTGTGGATGGATGGATCGATTCCAGCTTCTACACTTGTGGACAACTCAAACATTAACGTCAAGATACCCACAATTATGCCTGCTATTTTTAACTTCAAGTGTATTCACCCACTGTTTTTGCTTTTAGCATTTTCATCCAAGTGAAAAGCTATCCACTGCCGGATTGTTTCGACAATTTAAACGGGATGATTTTAGGCCCAATAACTTATCCACATCGTTATCCACAAAAAAAGAGAGGCAAAATTCGCCTCCCTCTGCACTTTTCCTTCGTTTTCCACAATCTTATCCACATTATCCACAAAAACTTGTGAAAAAGTTATTCTTCTCAGCCTTCTTTTAAAATCGTTGGTAACCGTGGGTTTGCTCTAGTTATACACATTGTACACAGGGTCTGTGAATAACTTTGCACACAAGCTGTGTATATATCTAAGTTTTCTTACAATTTGAGATCGTCTGCTTGTTTATGACGCTGTCGTAGCTTCGGTTGGAGCCGCTGCGCTATTTTGCATACGTATGGCTTGGTTGCAAGCCGAGATAAAAGCTTTGGCTACCGCAACAAGCACATCCTGGTCAATGCCTGTGTTTTTGTAAGTTTGGCCGCCAACTGAGATGGTGACTTCCGCTTCTCCCGTTGCTTTTTCACCTGTGGATAACGAGTGAAGCTCCAGATCGGAGAAATCCACAGCCATCGGAATCGCTTGTCTAAGGCACTGCACGATGGCTTCAATTGGGCCTTCACCTGTCCCCGAGTATACATTTTCAACACCAGTTTGATTGTTCTTTACCGACACGGAGGCAACCCGATTGCGATCACTGCTAGAAACAACTTGCATATGTGTCAGTGTAAATGGCTCCATTTGCCCATCAACGGTAGATCCTACAAGCTCCATAAGCTGGTCGTCAGTCACCATTTTCTGGTCATCCGCTTTTTCTTTGAATCTTGTGTAAAGTGTGTCCAGTTCTTCTCCCGTAAGTTCAATGCCAAATTGTCCTACGCGATGTTTAAGCGCGTGACGTCCCGAATGCTTGCCAAGAATGATCATAGACCGTGGAATGCCCAGCTTTTCCGGATCCATAATTTCGTACGTGTTGCGATTTTTCAGCAGCCCATCTTGATGGATACCCGCTTCGTGCTGGAAGGCATTTCGGCCGACAATCGGCTTATTGTAAGAAATGGGGAAACCCATGATGCGGCTGACCATTTTGGAAGTGTTGAAAATTTCATTGGCTACGATCCCTGTTTCCACGCCCATGGTCATCTTACGCGTCTCAATAGCCATAACAAGTTCTTCGAGAGAACAGTTGCCTGCGCGTTCCCCTACACCGTTAACGGTTACTTCCACATGTGTGACTCCTGCAGCAATAGCCGCTAGGCTGTTAGCGACAGCAAGACCCAAATCATTATGGCAATGCGCGCTGTACTCTACGGTATCCCCGCCTCTTACACTTTGGCGCACTCTGCGGAACATAGCCCCATATTCTTCTGGAAGCGCGTAGCCCACGGTGTCTGGGATGTTCAGTATGGTTGCTCCCTCAGCAATGACGGCCTCGAGTACTTCAAACAGGAATTCATCCCCTGTTCGCGTTGCATCCATCGGCGAGAATTCGATCCGATCCACGAATTGCTTCGTATAGGCAACCATGGAGCGAGCCATCTCAACAACTTGTTGACGAGATTTGCGAAGTTGGAAATCCAGATGGATGTCCGATGAGGACAGGAACATGTGAATGCGTCTTGAAGCAGCATCTTGTGTGGCTTTCACGGCCGAGTCAATATCCGCTTTAACAGCTCGGGCGAAGCCGCAAATCTCTATGTTTTGCAGTTCACGCGAAATTTGCTGCACCGCCTGAAAATCCCCTGGACTTGAAATCGGGAAGCCCGGTTCGATGGTATCCACGCCCATTTTCGCGAGCTGTCTAGCGATGCGAATCTTCTCTTCCGGATATAGGGAAGCTCCTGGCGCCTGTTCGCCATCTCTAAGTGTCGTATCAAAAATGCGAATACGTCGATTGTTGTTTTTGTTGTTTTCCATGGTTAAATTCCTCCTCAAGGTTAGGCCAGCCTTGCTGGCAATTTATCTTTTATGGTTTGAACTTATGACTTGAACAAGTTTGAATATGAAAATGAATCGCTACGACTGACTTATGTTGCTCCACGTTACTTTAGTGATGTTTTTCATCGCTAAAGAGGTCATCAAAGATTTCGCGTTTGTTCATGTCTCGAAAAGAAGAATGATTCGTTACCGGTGGGGGCCCAGCCTAATCAAAAACCCACTTCAAGACGAAAAAAAGACCCGTCATCTCCACATAAGAGACGACGGGTCTTCACCCAGCGCGGTACCACTCTTGTTGGCTCCAAGTCACGGAGCCCACCTCAGACATTGCGCAGCAAGAGCTGGCCATGTCACCCAATCACGGAGGTCATCCGTTCATCCCTAACAGCGTAAAACTAGCTGATCAGGATGACCGCTTCCAAGCGAGTTCGGGGCATTCACGGTCTGCGTCGCATCAACCCGCAGCTTTCTGTACCGTACAAGTGAGCCCTTACTACTCTTGTTCATCGCGTTTGTTATATGTTCATGTTCCTTCTTCGCATTTGTTCATGTTCGCTTCAAGTTCCAGAACAACCAAAAAAGCCTGCCATCTCTATAAAAGAGACGACAGGCTTGAACCTTCCGCGGTACCACTCTAATTGATCCGAGCTGTTACACTCGAAACCACTCATGTACCTGATCACGGGGGTCAACCGTCAAGACCTACTTGGGTGCTGGATCCTTGGCATCCTTATCAGCCTTACCGCTCCCGGGCGAGTTCAGGTACCGTTTCGTCTGTGCTTTCACCAAGCGCACAGCTCTCTGAGCGAAACTACTGTTCCTTACTAATCCCGTTCGTTGCGTTTGAAAGTATTGATTGTGATTATAATATGCAGCTTTGGCAAAGTCAATACAGTTGTCAGAAAATTAATTTTATTACCCTTACCACTCTTCAAGTTTGAGTTGAGGCTCTGCCTTCAGTTCCATAGAGTCGAATTCCTGCTTGTCCCACTTGAGGAAAGCGGCTGCGCCTATCATCGCAGCATTGTCTGTGCAAAGGCCGAGCGGCGGCACGAGCAGCGGGACATTCAGCTGCTCGCAGCGCTCGGCGAGCCTGCTGCGCAGCCCTTTGTTCGCGGCGACGCCGCCCGCGAGCAGCAGCTGTTTCGCACCATATTCACGCACGGCGCGGTCAGCCTTCTCCACAAGCACGTCGATGACGGAGGCTTGGAAGCCCTTGGCAATCTGCGCGACTTGAACGGCCTCGCCGCGCATCTTGCTTTGGTTGACGACGTTCAGCACAGCGGATTTCAATCCGCTGAAGCTGAAGTCGTAAGAATCTGCCTCGAGCCATGAGCGAGGCATTTTGATCTCGGACTCGGCTTCCTGCGCAAGCCGATCTACGTGCGGGCCGCCCGGGTAAGGCAGGCCCATTGCCCGCGCGATTTTGTCGTAGGCCTCGCCAGCCGCATCATCGCGTGTTCGCCCGATGATGCGGAATTGGCCCGGCCCCTCCATCAGAATCAACTCGGTATGTCCGCCGGACACAACGAGTGAGATCAACGGATACTCTAGCTCATGCACAAGTTGATTCGCATAAATATGTCCCGCAATATGGTGAACACCAATCAGCGGTAGGTCTAAGGCACAGGCTAGCGCTTTGCCCGCTACGACACCAACTAACAGGGCCCCGATTAATCCGGGACCCTCCGTTACGGCAATCGCGGACAGCTCCTGCAGCGATACGCCCGCTTTTTCGACGGCTTCCTCCAGCATCCATGTGATCGACTCCACATGCTTGCGGGAAGCCACCTCCGGCACCACTCCTCCATAGCGTTGGTGCGTTTCGATCTGGCTGGAAATCACATTGGAACGAATGATTTTACCATTTTCGACAATGGCTACGGAAGTTTCGTCACAGCTCGTTTCGATCGCCAAAATATAAACCGACTTTGTAACGGAAGCTTCTTTTATCTGTTGTCCTGTTTCACTCTTTTGCTGTTGTCCTGTTTCACTTTTTTGCTCTTGCCCTACTTCTCTAGTCAATTTCGTCACCTATCCGAAAGCCTCAATCCCCGAGACTATCCTTTCTTCTCTTAGGCAAGTCTGCCCACATAATAACAGCATCTTCGCGATTATCCGTGTAATACCCTCTACGCACGCCAACAGAGCGGAATCCGACCTTTTCGTACAAATTTTGCGCAACATAATTGGAGGCTCGAACCTCAAGTGTCATCCGAATAGCCCCTAAGAAAGCGGCTGTTTTCATCAGCTCACGGAGCAAACGTTCCCCTAGCTTACGTCCTCTATACGTATCTCGAACAGCCACATTCGTAACATGTGCCTCTTCCATGATGAGCCACATCCCGCCATAACCGGCGACCTCACCTTCGATATCCATAATCATATAATGAGCGAACTGATTATTCGTTAATTCATTCTCAAATGCACCTTTTGTCCAAGGCGTAGTGAACGCTTCTTGCTCGATTTCACAAATAAAAGGGATGTCTTCCATTCGCATGGAACGGAACACCAATGAATCTTCAGTTGTTTGCGGCTGCCGCTGCTCCATCATCAATGATCCCCTTTCTTCGTCTTCATTCCGGCCAGTAAATTGGCTTCAGCCTCCGGTAATCTGGTGTAGTTAGGGACAAATGTATGCACATCCGCCTTCTCCCCTTTAGCCAGCCTAGGATAGGCTAGTCTACCGATAAATTCCGCTTCAATGCCATAGGAAAAGATACGAACGACTCCGTCCCAACCCCGCGCAAATTGTTCAAGCTCATCTTTGAAGCCTTCGGTTTCACCCACAAACAGAATCTCATGGGGCCTTTGTCCTTGCGAAGCTGAGGCTGCTTGCTTAACGATTTGCTCTGTCCAAGAATTAATAACACGAATGCCATCAGGCAGAACTTCTTGCCAATTTGCCGCGAGCTCCCCATCTACTGTTAACGGAGAAGCACCCTCATAGGCGTAGACTGCCGTGAAAGCTTGCTTACGTCTACCATCCATGAGCGGCACCACCCAAGTCGGCCCATTTCCGGTCGCGCTCTGTTCCTTCATAGCACCACCAAGCGCCATGGCTTCTAAGCTGGACACACCAATAAGGTCCAGGCCTAACGACCATGCGAATGTTTTGGCAACAGACACGGCAATACGAACCCCTGTATAGGAACCGGGGCCTTGGCCCACAGCGACCGATTGAAGGTCCTTGGGTTTGAGATGTAAACTCGCAAGCAAATCTTGAATATGGGGAAGAAGCCCGATCGAGTGATTCCGTTCAGCGTAGGAGCTGACCTCGCCCAGCATGTTGCCATTTTCCAAAATAGCAACTGTCATTGCAGATGTTGAGGTGTCGATGGCTAAGCATCGTCCTAAATTCTTTGTCCGTTCTGTCATTGTAAATGTCCGTTCTCCTTCATTTGTACACACCAGCTCTGATACGGGTCTCCGTGCGGAGTCAGGTGAAATACTCTGGTTTGATCATCCTGATGGGCAATCGTGATGGCTAGCCGCTCTGGTGGCAGAAGGTCTTCAATTAAACTTGACCATTCGATCAGCGTAACGCCGGCTCCATAAAAATAATCGTCGAGCCCTAATTCATCCGCCTCCTCCCCAGAAATGCGGTACATATCCATATGGTAGAAAGGAAGCTCAGCTCCCTCGTATTCTTTGATAATGGTAAATGTAGGCGAGTTAACGGTTTCGGTAATTCCCATCGCTCTAGCAAAGCCTTGCGAAAACCTCGTTTTTCCCGCACCCAGATCGCCATCTAGTGTAAAAACGGTGCCAGGCTGCAAATAGGTGGCCAGCAATTTCCCCAGTTTATCGGTATCTTCCTCATGCCTGGAGTTGTACGTAAATGTGGATTGAGGCATGTAGATCTCATCCCTTTCTTTCCGTTTGCGCGTGCTGCTCCTATTATAGTCCTCGCTAGTAGGCAACATCAACTCTCTAATCAAAAAAGCCCGCCCCGAGATAACTCGGAGCAGGCTTCGCTGTTCTTTCACATCCACTAATGGACCTCTTCCAACTCCTGAACCGCTACTACCCGAGAATCGGCCGGGTTTTCTTCCGCGTGGACTTTGGCAATTGCTTTGCCGGTATCCACACTATCGATCCAGACAGGGAGGCCATTTAACTCGACGTGAATCTTCTCATCAGCGGCTAAAATTTCTTGAACGCGATGAATGTTCATGGCTCATCCAGTACGGATTCCGGATGATCCATCGTATCCGTCGTCGTGGATTCGATCAATCCATTGTGCATGGTGACGTTACCGCCTCCCAAGCCTTCGTTAATCATGCGATCAATGTCCATGAAATGATCATCTTTGCCTTCAGTGATCGTATCTTGAGATGCATTTGAATCTTGTGCCATCCGTGAATCCCTCCTTAGCATAGATTAGCTTCATGGTAATCAACTTGCGTTTTTAACGTACCCACTCTCGAGGCCATCTATTCTCTTAAATCTCTACCGTATAAAGCCATTAAATCAAGAGAATACTAGTACAATCACGATTACCCAGGAGGAATCACGAGATGCATACAGTTTGGAAAGGCGCGATTAGCTTCGGACTTGTTCATGTGCCTGTGAAAATGTTTTCGGCAACGGAAGATAAGGATATCTCCATGCGTTACATACATAAAACTTGTATTACACCGCTCTCCTATGTGCGTAAATGCCAGACTTGTGAGAAGGAAGTAGAGTGGGAGGAAATTTCCAAAGGATATGAATATGAACCTGGACGTTTCGTTATTTTTGAGAAGGATGAATTGGAAAATATCTCGGGAGAAGCGAATAAAGAGATCAAGATTCTGGACTTCGTCAACTTGACAGATATCGATCCGGTTTATTTTCAAAAGACTTACTATCTTGGGCCTGGAGATACTGGTTCTGGTGCCTATCATTTGCTGCTGGATTCCATGCGTCAAACCGGCAAAATCGGCATCGCCAAAGTGTCGATCCGTTCCAAAAGCTCACTAGCCGCCATTCGAGTTATTGAGAACTGCCTCGCTATGGAAACTATTTTTTACCCGGATGAGATTCGACCGATTTCTCAAGTTCCGGGCCTTCCCGAGAAAGTCACCGTGAACGAGCGTGAAATGGAAATGGCGAAGATGCTCATCAGCCAGCTGTCGACACCCTTTGAACCCGAAAAGTATAAAGATGAATACCGCGGTCGATTGCTTGAAGCAATTGAGCATAAGGTGGCTGGAGAAGAAGTCCAAGCTGCCCCTTCGCTGCAGAAAACGAGCGTTATTGATCTCATGGCCGCGCTGCAAGCTAGTCTTGACGCCACGAAACCGACGGATGAAAAAGTAACTTTAGGTGAGGACGCCAGCGTAACTGAAATCAAGAAGCCGAAAGCGAAACCGAGAGCCAAAAAAGTCAAAGAACCTGTAACGTGAAAGTGAATAGAACACAAATAAAGCGCTGATTCTTGATATTCAAGGATTAGCGCTTTTGCTTTGTTCTGCTATATCATCTACATATTCTGTGAAAAAGTGCAATCTGCTAGATCCATTTGAACGAAAGCTTGAATGCTGGGATGCCTCATCGTTCCGTGGGGAGTCCATTCAAGAAATTGTATTTTCGCCGTTAACTTTGGTTGGGTCCAGATGGCTTCCTTGCTCCGTTCAGGCTCGTTTATAAATGGCTTATGAGGTGTCGTCATCGGTTCAACGATCTTCGTCAATTGACGCCAATCTTCCCTGCTTAATTTTCCAGTGCCGGCGTGACCGATATAGACAAAACGGCCCTCTTTGTCGTATAATCCTAGCAATATCGCATTAACAACCCCCGCCCTAGTCGTTACCCCGCCAATCACAGCAAATAAGTCGTGGAAAATTTTCTTCTTCACCCAACGGCTGTCTTTTCCCCCAATGGCATAAGTACTGTTAAGGTCTTTGCATACAACCCCCTCCATACCGTGCTCCTTCATTACATCGAAAAGTTTGTTTCCGTCTGCAATGTTTTGTGTAAGTTGAAAATGGGGCAAAGGGGTAATCATATCATGGAGTATCTTCTGTCTCTCCGATAATGGCTTGTCCACGATCCATTTGTCATTGTACATGAGGATATCGAAAATCATATAGGTAATCGGCGTCTGTGTAACGGCTCTCTCAATGCTTTGGCTTTTTCGTAAAGATTCCCTCTTCATGATCTCGTGAAAAGCAGGCTTTTTTTGATCAAATGCAATGATTTCCCCATCTAAGATGACTGAGGAAGCCGAACAGTATGATTGGATATCTAGCAGCTCTGGGTACTGCTTCGTACGGTCATTACACCTACGATTCACTAAACGAACGTCATTTCCATCGAAATAGGTTAGCATTCTGACGCCGTCCCATTTAATTTGCGCTACCCAATCATCGGATGTAGGAATCGTTTCTGTGCTGACCGGCTCGAAAGGAAATACGGGCTTAAGTTCCATGTGGGTCTCCCCTGTTTGATATATTCTCTTCATTGTTGCCATTATTAAAAAAGAACAAACCAAAAAGCCGTCAATATTTGCCTTCTCAAAAAGAAAAGGTAGATATCATATCTTGCGAACAAATAGATTGCTGCAACTAGTAGATACTTACAACTTAGGAGGTTTAAAAGCAATACATGGTTTACTTAGCACTTATCATCTTTTTACTTACACTGACCTTCGTTATTTGGCAGCCTAGAGGGCTGAATATTGGATGGTCCGCATCAGCAGGTGCCATTCTGGCACTCCTCTTTCAGGTTGTTTCTCTACATGACGTCGTTACTGTGACAGGCATTGTGTGGAATGCGACTTTGACTTTTGTCGCCATTATTCTAATCTCCCTCATCTTGGACAACATTGGATTCTTTGAATGGTCTGCCCTTCATATGGCACGAATTGCCAAAGGGAACGGGAAGGTCATGTTCGTCTATGTTATCCTGCTCGGATCAGCTGTTGCTGCACTATTCTCTAATGATGGCGCCGCGCTAATTCTAACGCCAATTGTTCTAGCTATGGTTCGTGCCTTGAAATTTCCAGATAAAATGATTCTGCCGTTCATTATGGCTAGTGGTTTTATTGCAGATACGACATCCCTTCCTTTCGTTGTTAGCAACTTGGTGAACATCGTTTCGGCTGACTTTTTCGGTATTGATTTTGTCACTTATGCTAGCCGAATGTTTATTACAAGTCTAATCTCATTAGCTGCCAGTTTGCTTGTGCTGTTCCTGTATTTTAGAAAAGACATTCCTCAAAACTACGATATCACTCAGCTTAAACGTCCTTCTGAAGCGATTAAGGATATTCAACTATTTCGATTATCTTGGGTCATTCTTGGAATCTTATTAGCTGCTTACCTAATCAGTGGGTTTATTAAAATTCCTGTTTCCATTATAGCCGGGGTCGCTGCACTTAACTTCATTCTGATTGCCCGATCGAGCAAGGTGATCGAAACCAAAAAAATCATCAAAGATGCACCATGGGCTGTCGTGATTTTTTCAATCGGCATGTACGTAGTTGTTTATGGATTGAAGAACGCTGGCTTAACCACTGCTCTTGGAGAACTAATTGAAACCATTTCAGGACAAGGATTGTTCCCTGCCACCATAGGGATGGGATTCCTAGCCGCTATACTTTCCTCGGTTATGAATAATATGCCGACGGTAATGATTGATGCGCTAGCAATCAAGGGTACTCAAACAGTGGGAATCATTCGTGAAGCTCTCATCTATGCCAATGTCATAGGCTCCAATTTAGGGCCTAAAATTACTCCAATCGGCTCGCTCGCGACTTTATTATGGCTCCATGTCCTATCTAAAAAAGGTGTGAAAATCACCTGGGGGTACTATTTTAAAATCGGCATCATCCTTACGATCCCAACTTTGTTAATCACGTTAATTGGTCTGTACCTATGGTTAAACGTAGTTTCATAATCAACCTATTTAAGAAAAATAAGGAGGGCGTATAGATGCCTAAAAATTATCAAGCTTTAATCGAGGATAAAATCTTCTTTGGCGGTGCCTCTGACGTTGAGGACATGGTCAAGAATGAGAACGTTGAAGTGATCGTTGATCTACGTGGAGAAGCCACGGAGTGTGCTTTCTCTGCTGGTAACGTAGAATGGATTCAAATCCCCCTTGGAGACAATGCTGAGGGACCACAGGATCAGCTATTCCAGAAAGCCATCGATCATGTAGTAGAGGCTTATAACAGTGGGAAAAAGGTTGGCTTTCACTGTGGCGGCGGCAAAGGCCGTACCGGTGCTGTGGCCATCGGCACTTTGATCACATTGGGCAAAAGCCAAACCATCGAAGAAGCGGAGAAAATCGCTCAAAGCATTCGCCCCGTGGTGAATGTTAGAGCTCCTCAACGTGAAGCTCTTGAGAAATTATTTAAAAAATAAACTAAATAAAAACTAGACCCCTGTGCAATGATTAATTGCTTAGAGGCCTAGTTTTTTTGTTATTCCTTACGCTGCCTAACTGGCAACAGCTCTATCTTTCAATAATTTGCTCGCGTTTCGGTCCAATGGAGACCCAGCGAATAGGTACACCAATCAGTTTCTCAATGTGAAGCACATAATTTTGAGCTTCAATGGGGAGATCGTTAAACGTACGAATATGTGAGATATCACACTTCCAACCCGGTAGTTTTTCATAAACTGGCTCTGCTTGCTGTAATTGTGAAGTATGCGGGAAATCCATGCTATTCTCATTTTGAATACGATAAGCGGTACAAACTGGGATCTCATTAAGATAGCCCAACACATCTAAATTGGTTAGAGCAACCTCAGTTGCCCCCTGTATTTGACAACCATATTTGGTCGCTACGGCATCGAACCACCCTACTCGCCTCGGCCTGCCGGTTGTTGCACCGAACTCTCCGGCATCACCACCTCGCGAGCGTAACTCGTGTGCGGCCTCAGCTTGAATTTCTGATACAAATGGCCCTTCGCCGACACAGCTTGAATACGCCTTCGTTACAGCGACAACTTTCTTGATGGCATGTGGAGGAACTCCTGCCCCAACAGCAGCGTATCCAGCCAATGTTGATGAAGATGTCGTATAAGGATATATACCATGGTCTGGATCTCTGAGCGCTCCTAATTGTCCTTCAACTAATACCGATTGTCCTTGTGATATGGCATCCTGCAGTAAAGTTGTCGTATTGCACACAAATGACTGAATGAATGCCGCTTGCTTCTGCACTTCAACAACAAGCTGATCTACATCCAGCAGAGCCTTTTTATATAAATGAGTGAGAAGTATATTTTTGGACTCCAATGCCCTAGTTAACTTTGATCTTAACTGGCTTTCATCAAATAATTCGGATACTTGTATACCAATCTTCGCATATTTATCCGCATAGAAGGGCGAAATCCCTTGCTTGGTGGACCCAAACTTCCTATCCCCTAAACGTTCCTCCTCCAACTCATCGAAAAGAATATGATAAGGAAGCACAACTTGCGCGCGTTCAGAAATACATAGCTTAGGCTCAGGTACGCCCCGCTTCACTAATTCCTGAAATTCACTTTGGAGCTTACTCATATTTAAAGCAACACCCGGTCCAATAACATTCGTGGTCCCTGGATAAAAGACTCCAGAGGGAAGCATATGCAGCGCAAATTTGCCATAGTCGTTAATAATCGTATGCCCGGCATTGCTCCCTCCTTGGTACCTGACGACAAACTGAGAATGCACGGCAAGTACATCTGTTAATTTCCCCTTGCCTTCGTCGCCCCAATTCGCTCCCACAATAGCTGTAACCGTCATCTTAAGATCACCCTTCCATTGAAATAACTCCCTAAAACTAAGTATAATGATAATGGTCCTATTAGAAAAATTAATATAACTAATAATCGATATTAACCACATTGATGTCATTGAGGAGACGTACTATGATTCACAATATGGAACTGTATCAAGTCTTCTATATCACGGCAAAAGCAGGAAGTCTATCCAAGGCAGCTGATGAACTGTTTGTTACACAACCAGCTGTTACGCATTCGATTAAACAATTGGAGGCAAAGTTGGGTGGGCAATTATTTTTCCGTACATCTAGAGGAGTGACTTTAACAACGGAGGGTCGCGAGCTTTTCACCTATATTGAGCAGGCTTATCATTTTATCCTTAATGGTGAAAGAAAGATCACGGAGATGCATCAACTTACGCACGGAGAGGTGAAAATTGGAGCTGGTGATACGCTTTGTAAACATTTTCTGCTGCCACATCTTAAGCAGTTTCACGAATCGTTCCCTAAAGTTAAGATACAAGTAACGAACAGAACCACAACTGAGACGATTACTCTACTAAAAGAGGGAAAAATTGACCTAGGCATCGTCAATCTCCCTATTTCTGACCCTCATATCTCCATTCAAGAAAGCATAGTCATTCATGACTGTTTCTTAACAGGGGCAGCGTATAAGCATCTTACAGAGACCCCCATTTCTCTCCAGGAGTTGCTCGAGCATCCGATTATCCTGCTTGAGAAAGGGAGCAGCACCCGCGCCTACTTAGATCACTTTGCTGAAGGGCACGGGTTGTCCATGAAGCCAGAGATTGAGCTTGGAAGTGTTGATCTACTAATCGAATTCGCTAAGAATGGCTTCGGTATTGCTTGCGGAATCAGGGAGTTTGTCCATCAAGAGCTGTCGGACGAAACGTTGTATGAAATTCAGCTAACCACACCGATCCCTGCTAGGAAAGTTGGCATTATTAAGTTAAAGAGCATCCCCCTATCTGCCGCTGCCACTCATGTGTATGATACTTTAAGACAAATGTGAAAAAGTGCTAACTGATTTCAGTTAGCACTTTTTTCGCTTTTTACTTCACCAAAGCCTTCATTTTAAGCTCCGACAAATAATTTTTCACAGCCTCTACAGCTTCTTCCCTATTTCGAGCCTTGATAACAATTCGGTCTTGTTCATTTTGCTTCATCGCATGCTCATAGCGCGGGTCATAGTAATGCATCAGAAGCAGCCTGACGGCGTTCTCATAGTGCTGAGCTTGAAGATTGGTCTCAATTTCTTTGGCAATTGGTGTATGGATGCGGTTTTTAATATGCTTAAAAGCATGTAAAATATCTGGCTGATTTTCGAAAGGTTTATACTCCTTAATAATATGCTGAACACGTTCTTCAATCGGCATTTCGATAAATATCTGTGTGGCGGTTTCTTTTTTTTGAAAGATAAACTCGGGAAGAACGACTTTGCCTATTCGCTTGCTTTCTCCCTCTATTAAAACGTAAGGCGCCGATTCCAGCTTCAACAGTTGTCCGACCAGCAGGGATTCAAACGTCTTTTGGTTATGAGATTTCAAGCCAATTTCTCCAAAAATGGAGCCTCGATGACCCGCCATCCCTTCAAAATCCAAGACAGGATAGCCCTCTTCCAGAAGACTGCGCAAAATTGCTGTTTTGCCCGTTCCCGTGTTTCCCTGAATAACGTGTGCAGGAGGCTTAAAATCTCTAAGCTGCTCAAGTGTACTTACAACCCACTTCCGATAGGCCCGAATACCTCCGGTCAACCGATAAACACGAATGCCCATCAGCGATAAAACGGTTGCTGTTGTTTTACTTCTCATTCCGCCGCGCCAGCAGAAAACGACCTTCGGTTCTTTGATTTGCTCAAAAGACTTCACGAAAGCAGGCAGCTTCGCAGAAACGATCTCCAGCCCTCTATCTTTAGCTGCTTGCACGCTCACTTGCTTATATAGGGTACCTATTTCTGCACGCTCCGCATCTTCAAATATGGGAATATTCAAGCTGCCGGGGAACGTGCCATCTTCATATTCGGATGAGGAACGGACGTCGATCGGAACGATCTCTTTTTTATGTTGCAGGGTTAGTAATTCTTCGATGGTGATGTCTTGAAACAATGGATTTTCGCTCCTTTAACTTACAACAATGCGTCCGGGATGTTCTGCCGTGATTTCGCCAATCAAGCTCGCTTCTACGCCGGCATCCTTCAGTTTACGAAGCAATTCATCTGCCTGCTCCCCATCAACCGAGATAAGGAGACCGCCCGAGGTGACCGCGTCACATAGAATCCATTGGCTAATTTGATCCAACGATTCAGCAAATGTGATCGATTCCTGTACATGAGCGAAGTTGTTCTTGGTGCCCCCAGGAACGAATCCCTCTTCGGCAAGCTCTCGCACCCGCGGTAATACAGGTACATCTTGTGCAGTGATGCGAATTCCCACGCCGCTGCCTGTCGCCATTTCCAGAGAATGTCCCATTAAACCAAAGCCCGTCACATCTGTGCAGGCATGAACGTTATAAGGCTCCATCGTCTCCGCAGCCGTCTTATTCAGCGTTGCCATAACTTGCGTCACTCGCTGAATTTCTTCTTCACTTAGTCGATCTTTTTTGATCGAGGTTGTCAGTATACCTACGCCAATCGGCTTCGTTAAGATCAATTTATCCCCAGGCTTAGCTCCAGCATTGGTACGGATCTTTCCAGGATGCACCAATCCCGTGACGGCGAGTCCAAACTTCGGCTCGTTATCATCAATGGAATGACCGCCTACTAGTGTAATCCCTGCCTCCAGCATTTTATCCCCAGCGCCGCGTAAAATATCGGCAAGCACCTGCTTGTCCAGCGTTTTGATCGGAAAAGCAACAATGTTTAATGCCGTTAATGGCTTACCGCCCATCGCATAAATATCACTGATGGCATTCGCTGCAGCCACTTGTCCGAATGAATAGGGATCATCAACGATCGGGGTAAAGAAGTCTACGGTTTGAACGAGCGCAAGCTCTTCACTTAATTTATATACCCCTGCATCATCGCTGGTATCGATCCCAACGAGAAGATTGGGGTTGGCAACTGTAGGCGGCAAAGATTTTATTACTTGAGAAAGATCTCCCGGACCGATTTTGCATCCGCATCCACCTTTCGTGGAGTAGGAGGTTAGTTTGATTTTATCCCCTGTCGTCATCTGGCATCTATCCCTTCATTTTTCACGCTATGTATATTTCCATGATAACCGATTTAACGTCAATCTTAAAATAAAAACGAACATCTCTTATCCGTGAATGAATCACAGAGCAGAATGTTCGTTCATGGTATCAACGTTTCGTATACAGCGACTTCAATTTTGCTTCAATGAAAACTCGTTGGTTCTCTAAAAATGGCGGGAGGGAAAGCGATTCGCCTAATGTTTCAAGTGGCTCATCGGTAGCAAAGCCCGGGCCATCCGTAGCTAGTTCAAACAGAATGCCATTCGGCTCGCGGAAGTACAAAGAACGGAAATAAAATCGGTCTACGAATCCTGAGTTAGGTAATCCTGCTTTGTTAAGGACTTCAACCCAAGCCATCAGTTCTTTCTTATCTTCAATACGGAAAGCAACGTGATGAACGCCACCGCCACCTTGGCTTGATACATGGAGATCGCTGCGCGGCTCGACTTGGACTTCGGCCCCCGACCCACCTTCGCCTACTTGCATGACAATGATATCTTCTTGTCCTTTAGCCACCGCCGGAATTCGTTCTATTTCCTTGAAGCCAAGTAAACGCAATGCTGCCAGTGTGGATTCCGGCTTCCGCACGGTCAGCTTTACAGGGCCTAGTCCGGTGATGCCGTACGAGACGGGAACCGAGCTTTTTTCCCACGGCTTCCCTCCCTTAACACCTGTATTATTTTCATCGGAAACGATGGCTAGCTGCTGACCTTCCGGATCCTCGAAAAAAATGACTTTGCGCCCGGCAAAATCCTCCACAGGGGAGTACTTTACGCCATGTTCCTTGAATCGCTCCATCCAATACGGAAGCGCCTCGTCATTAGCTACACGAAGTGATGTACCCGAAATACTGCTTACCCCTGCAACGTTCGGTCCCACCCCAGGGAAATCAAAGAAAGTAAGCTCTGTTCCCGGATTCCCCTTTTCATCTCCATAAAACAAATGATAAGCCGTTGTATCATCTTGATTGACTGTTTTCTTGACAAGCCGCATGCCTAGCACCTCGGTGTAGAACTGGAAATTCGCTGCTGCATCCCCTGTCATCGCGGTTACATGATGAATCCCTTTTACGTTCAAATCTATCCGTCCTCTCTACAAATGCTCAGACCTCTGATCAAGCACAACAAATAGTTTAACCTTAACCTATTCGCAGTATGAGCTACGAAGTGCCCAGTATCTTTTTCCCGCGCGGCTGTAAACCATTCGGATCCGGTTCCAACGTAACGCCAAAGGAGTCAATTTGGAAATCCTTTACCTTCACAGGGATGCTGTATGTCAGCACACCAGTACCCTTCTCGTCTACACGGAGCGTCCCGCAATTGTATCGCTTCCCGCTTCGGTTATACCAAACTTGATAGGCCCAATCCCCTTGCGTTTCCTTGAGACCTTGCAGATTAATGACCACATTATGGACATCGCCATTTTGCAGCACATAAGCTGTGCCAGAGGCTGTTGGCATCGTACTTTCAACGGATTTCAATTGAAACGTATGCACGATTTCTGCAGGTTGATTTAAGGTGGGGTTGGCTGAAAGGTTTTTTGGTTGTTGATTGTTCCACCATGCGCCTACAACGAGGCCTAAGATAATGGCAGCAGCTCCGCCATATACCCATTTGAACGAACGTTTCTTCTTCTCTTTCTTCTTGATCGCTTTGAGTTCGGTCGGGACAATAGACTGCATAACCTGTTGCTTCAAATCCGCAGGGACTTCTATTTCCTCCATCTCAAAAGGGAGTGCCTGCCAGACCTCCTGCAGCTCGCTTAATTCTTCCCGGCATGTGACACAAGTTCGCAGATGCCGTTCGAAAGCAGCGCGTTCCCACTCCGTACAGTCGCCTGTCAAATAATTGACAAGATAACTGCATTCCACAGTCTCCTGTTCTTTCATTACGTCATCCCTCCCTCAGTGATGTCAGATGCTTCCGAAGTATTTTCAAACCTTGATGCAAACGGCTTTTTATCGTACCCAGCGGCTCATTCGTTTGAGTCGCAATTTCACTTAGAGAGTAGCCCTGCCAGTACATCATGTCGATCAATTGAATTTGGCTATCGGACAAATGTACATAAGCCTCTTGAATTTGCTCTCCTATCCATTTACGTGACATAACCGATTCTGGATCAGGGTCGCTTGAAATCAGCGTTTGCTCCCACTCTCTGGGCTCAAATTGGATCACTTGATCAAGTCTGCGCTTCTTACGCAAGCTATCAATGGTAATATTACGGGTAACCGTGATCACCCAGTTGACGAAGGCACCTTTGCTTGCGTCATAGCCTTTTTCAGTGGTCCAAAGACGTGTGAAAACTAGCTGGACAATTTCTCTGGCCGCTTGCTCTTCCTTCATGGATTTCAGCGCAAATGAATACACCAGCTTCGCATAGCGATCGTAAAGCTCTTCTAAGGCTGGATGGTGCTTAGCCATCACCAGCTTCATGAGCTCACCATCTGTTCGATTTCGCATAATTCGGTACACCCCGAGTCGAAATGAAGTTTATTATCTTTCTACCTTATCGCCAGCTAGACGTCTTGGCAATAGCTTTATAGAAAAATAGCGCCCCAACGCCGCTGCATCTGCCAGCATGTTGGAGCGCAATAAACCTACAGGGTGCGACTAGGAAGTTATCTTGCTGTAGTTTGAGCTGGATCGAGGACAAACCAGACTTTTCCTACATTTTGCCCAGTAGTATCGCCAGGGTTGTGATCTTTGATCCAGTAGTAAAGAGGCCAGCCTTTATATGTGCTTTGTTTCGTGCCATCGTTTCGAGTAAGGGTACCGAAATCGCTTGCGGTAAGATCCGCCGAAACCGTAAGATTCGCATCATAGAAGATCGGCCAGTTCACCAAACATTGGCCAACGCAAGAATTAGGATCCGCTTTATCTTTTGTGAACAAGTACAAAGCCATGCCGTTTGCGTCCACCAAATACGTGCCAAGAGCATCGGATTTACTTGTTTTTACGGATGTATTCGTCGCCTTAGTTCCACTGAATTTCGCAGGATCAATTACGTACCAGACTTTACCAACATCCTGGCCTAATGTATCTCCCATTTTCTTATCATCCACCCAATAGTACAGAGGGAAACCCTTGTATGTGGTCTGCATTTTGCCATCTGCGCGAATGAGCGTGCCGAAATCTGCAGAGTTGACTCCCGTTGGAGGCGCAATGTTCGGTGCGTAGAATAATGGCCATTTCTCCAAGCATTTGCCGGAGCAATTGCTGACGCCCTTCGTATCTTTATCGTAGTAGTAAAGTGCCATGCCGTTTGCATCTGTCAAATAATTGCCTAGATCGGCTTTGGTACCAAGCGCCACGCCGCCGTTTGAGGGCTTAATAACGAACCAGACCTTACCAACGTTATCTCCTGTTGTATCTCCGGCTTTTTGATCCTTAACGAAGTAGTATAAAGGCCAGCCCTTATAGGTCAATTGTTCTTTGCCGTCAGCGCGCACGAACACTTTGAAATCCGCTGCGCTAAACTCCGCAGGAACCGTGAAATTATTGCTGTTAAAAATCGGCCAGTTGGCCAAACATTGACCTACACATGAATTCACATCCGCAGCGTCTTTGGTAAAATAGTAAAGCGTCATTCCTTTGGAATCCGTCAGATAACTACCCAACGTATCACTTTGCTTCAAGCTGAGTTCTTCGTTCTTCAGCACATCGAGCTTAGTCGCACTGATTTTACCTTTATCCGTCAAATCGGCGCCTAGCGTTTTCGCAGTTCCTTTGATAGGCACCTTCAACGCTTCGATAGTTGCTGTAGCAATATGTAAGTTTTTGAATTGCTTCACATTGGCAATCTTCGATAAGCCATTTTTTGCGGCAAAGGTAAATACGTTCGCGTACTCAAAATCTGTTCCTTGCATGTAACCTAGCGATTCCAACAAAACCTTGTAATACTGCTGCGCTGTAATTCCTGATAGCGGTTCGAATTTATCATCGCCGGTTCCTTGCCAGCCTAGGCTCGGGTTCGCTTTCAAATAACCTAGAATTGCTTGGTTCTCTTTGGAAACGCTGCTAGCATCCTTGAAGCTCGTTGTTCCGGTAAAAGCTAACGCTTCGGCTTCCAAACCTTTTAATCTTAGGGACATCACCGCGGCTTGCAGCCTTGTTGTTGGCTTGTTTAAGTATTCTGCCGTCAGCCCACTGCCCTCTCCTTGGAGGATACCAAGATCCCCTGCTATATCCGTTTCGGATTTGACCTTCAGAGGCTCAGCCGCAGCTGCTGATAGAGCCGTCACTCCCGCCATAAGTCCTAGTAACACTAGGGAAGATACGAATACTTTTTTAAAATTACCCATGCTCGATTACTCCTCCTTAAATTTTTCTATTTAAGGTAACGAAGTGGAGATGCAAGCGGTTTTATGAATAGTGTAGAGGTGGGGAATTTTTTTAAGTGACTATATAGTTATGGCAAAAGCTCAGAAACGACTTCTCAATCTCCAAACGCCAACTCGCTCTCTCGATTCGTACAAAAAGCCACCCCACCGTCAAAGACGAATGGGATGGCCCCTTTTTATAAGGATGAATTAATGGCTAATCTTACATTTCTTATTGAAAAAACTTCACGCGGTCTTCAAGTGGTTGGAACTCTTTATCGCCCGGTGTAAAGGTTGGTTTACCAAAGGGCATTTGGGCAAGCAGCTTCCACTCGCTTGGAAGGTTCCACGTTTGTGCAACTTCCTCGTTAATCAAAGGATTATAGTGCTGCAGTGATGCACCAAGACCTTCTTGCTCCAGTGCCGTCCATACTACAAATTGCAGCATGCCTGAGGATTGGTTGGACCAGATCGGGAAATTGTCAGCATAGGTAGCAAATTGTTTTTGCAGATTCTGTACTGTTGTCTCATCTTCAAAAAATAACACTGTTCCATACCCGCTTTTGAAACTATCGATACGTTCTTCCGTTGGCGCGAAGCTGTCAGCAGGTACGATCTTTCTCAGTGTTTCCTTCGTCATGTTCCACAATTTATCGGATTGCTCGCCGAATAATACAACAACTCTTGCGCTTTGTGAGTTAAAAGAGGACGGTGTATGTTTCACAGCCTCGTTCACGATTTCTTGGATACGTTCATTCGAAACGACCACGTCTTTGCTCAGTCCATAGTACGTACGTCTTTCTTTTACTGCAGCTAAAAATGAGTTACTCATATTTATCTCTCCTCTGCTTCTATCTTCTGATAGAATAAGTTTTTATTTACAAATAAGAATTAACTTCCACTTGATATGTTACTTACTATTTATTATTAACTTTTGTAAGTATCATATGAATCCATCTTTTTGTCAAGCAAAATTTCATTAATTTTCAACTGGTCTTCGAAGTTTGAGATCCATCCCCACGGGGAATAATCGGATGTAAATCCATATCAGGAGGGACGAATTTTCATGGCGGTCTCAACCAAAGGAACGCTGCTCGTGGAAGGGCATGAGCTGACGATTACGAACCCGAACAAACTTTTATGGCCTGAAACGGGCATTACCAAAGCCGATTATCTCGCTAAATTGACCGAGTTGTCGCCTTACCTGCTGCGCTATTGCCGTAATCGCCACTTAACAACGATTCGTTTCCCAAACGGGTATAATGAAAAATCCTTTTATCAAAAAAATGCCCCCGATCCGGTACCAAGCTTCGTGAAGCTGGCGCCGCTGGATGGCATTAATTATATCAATCTAGACTCGTTACCCACCCTGATATGGCTGGGAAATTTGGCATGTTTGGAGTTTCATCCTTCCTTCCACCGAATTGGTGAGACGCTGCCCGCAGAATGGGTGATCGATATCGATCCTTCGCTAGAGGAAGAGCCGCGTATTATGGAGGCTGCCCATATCATTGGAGAAGTGCTCGATTCCCTGCATATTCAGTCGGTTCCCAAAACCTCAGGCGCTACAGGTGTTCAAATCTACATCCCTATTCAACATGGCTACACATTTGAACAGCTTCGCCGTATCGGTCATTTTATTGGCGCCTTTGTCGTGAAGAAGTATCCCAATCTTTTTACCATCGAAAGGTTCAAGAAAAATCGTGGCGACAAAATTTACGTAGACTACCTACAGCACTGGTATGGAAAAACATTATCCGCGCCTTATACACCACGCGCCAAAAAGGACGCCTCTGTTTCCACCCCCCTGTTATGGAAAGAGGTTGAGCTGCGCCCTAGTATTCGAGATTTCAACTTACATACGGTGATGAACCGTTTGAGAACGTATGGCGACCTCATCGAGAAGGTCCCTCCACAAAATTTGAACGCCATTTTAGAGCGTCTCACATAGATTTCGCAGCCTCTAACGGAACTTCACTATTAGAATAAAGGGGATAATAATCGGGCAATGACTTCCTTCCCCTTTTCCACGCGGGACCTCTTCTCAAATTGGGCTAATTTCAGCTCAACACTCTCCTTTAAATCCATTAAAAAGTCAGCCTCTAAGCGCTTAATTTCATCCTTATTAAACATCACAGCATTCAATTCAAAGTTGCTAAAAAAGCTGCGCATATCTACGTTCGCCGTACCTACTGTAGCCATCAAATGGTCAATGATCATGACCTTGGCGTGCATGAAGCCTTTGCGATATAGATAGAACTGTACCCCCGCCTGCATCAGCTCAAGCAGATACGATCGCGATGCGTACTGAACGATTTGGGAATCTGATTTATAAGGGAGAATAATACGGACATCGACACCGCTGATTACCGCAGTTTTGAGTGCCATCGTGATACTGGGATCTGGAATAAAGTATGGCGTAGTCATGTAAATTCGCTTCTTAGCCGCTATAATACCTGCAAAAAACATTTCCTGAATAGCATCCCAGTGGGCATCTGGACCGCTTGCAATAACCTGGACCAACGAGGCTTGCGGTTCATGATGCTCAGGAAATAACGTTTCTTCAACCAACCGCTCCCCGCTAACGAACATCCAGTCTGTCATAAAGGTCATCTGCAAGTAATACACCGCATCACCGTGCAGCATGAGATGGGTATCCCGCCAGAAACCAAGCTTTGGATCTTTCCCTAAGTATTCATCGGCAATATTAATACCGCCAACGAACCCCACCAAACCGTCAACGACAATAATCTTTCGATGATTGCGATAGTTCATTCGTTTATCGAAGAATGCAATGAGCGGACGCAAGAAAGGATGCACTTCAACCCCGGCTTGCTTAAATTTATTTATGTAAGCTGCAGAAAGCGTATAACTCCCCACCCCGTCATAAATCACTCTGACCTTGACACCCTCCTTCGCCTTACGAATCAGAACTTCTTGAAATTTCACACCGGTTTCATCATGTCTAATGGTATAAAATTCAAAATGGATATGATTTCTCGCCTGTTCAATCGCCTTTATCATAGCTTCGTAAGTGACTTCCCCATTCGTCAGCACTTCAACCCGATTCTTGAGCGTAATGGGTGACCCCGGTATATTATGAAGCAGTCCACAAAGACGCGGCTCATCAAAGAGCTGATAATTCTCCGCATTATTCGCAATCGCAGCCGATTCCTTATACATCCATTGATGTTTAATTTCATCCATTTTGCGACGTCCTCTGCGCCGAACCATTTTCCTTTGGGTATATTCCTTAGCTAAGAAATAGTACATGATAAATCCGATAATTGGAAAAATAAACAAAACGAGCAGCCAAGCTACCGTTTTAGCTGGCCGTTTGTATTCACCGATCAGAATCGTCGCGGTCTGAAAGATGAATAGCAGTAGTAGTATGACAACCCACAACAATAGCTCCATCTCCTCTACCGATTTCCCCGGATTTCTTGTTCTGATAGCTTTTGCCAAGGACTTCTCATCTATACCCATCCTTCAATCTGGACTGGGCCGAATAAAATTTTCCAACTTTCGTAATAAAATCCTTTCATTTTGAGAAAAATATGAAACGCATTCCTATAATCTTCATCCAGATTGCGACAGGAGGGCCCAGGCGCAATGGTTAAAGCATCCAAACAATTGATGAAAAGTATCCTGCGTAAACGCCCGTCAGACAGGCTCGGTGAGAATGATGAGCAATCGGAGCTTATTGATTCGCTTGACTATCACTTCATCGAAGAACTTAAGCAAACTAAACTATCACTTCTTCTACATGAAAACCATGAATTTATTAAAGCCATGTTTCAGGACTGCTCTGATGTCGTCGTCCGTGAATTCGAGATCGAGCCACACATTCCGGCACTGCTTCTCTTCGTTGATGGACTAACCAGCACCCAACTGCTCAACGAAACGATGAAATCGTTAATGATTCTGGGTGGCGGCCAAACAGCAATTGACCGCATCGTAGGCACGATACTGCCGGTGTCTCAAACACAAATCTCCGATAATTACGGAGACCTGCTCGTTTCTGTTTTGGGCGGGGATACCGCCCTGCTCGTGGAAGGCAACGCGAAAGCCATTCTGCTTGGTATTCGCGGTACAGATAAGCGCTCCGTTGGCGAGCCGGAAACGGAAACTGTCGTGCGCGGACCGAAAGAAGGGTTCGTGGAGAGCATTCGCACGAACACCTCGATGATCCGCCGCAAATTGAAAACGCCTAGACTCAAGATGAAATCCATGAGTGTTGGCAAAGAAAGCAACACCAATCTCGTCGTCTGTTATCTCGACGACTTGGCCATGCCCTCCCTTGTTGAGGAAGTGGTCAAGCGGATTGAACAAATCAAAATCGATGCCATTTTGGAATCAGGCATGCTTGAAGAACTCATCCAAGATGATGCGTATTCGCCCTTTCCACAGATCCAATATACAGAACGGCCAGATGTTGTTGCCAGTGCTCTCCTGCAAGGACGAGTGGCCATCCTCGTTGATGGCACCCCCTTTGCACTAATCGTCCCTTTCGTATTTATACAGGTTATGCAAGCGAGTGAGGATTATTATGAACGATTCCAAATCGGTACACTATTACGCTTGCTGCGATACATCTTCTTGTTTCTGTCGCTCACGGCACCTGCTTTGTATGTGGCTATTACGACGTACCACCATGAACTACTGCCGACAACACTGATGTTAAGTGTTGCCGCCGCCCGTGAAGCGATTCCGTTCCCAGCCGTTGTTGAAGCGTTCATCATGGAAATTACCTTCGAAGCCTTACGCGAAGCAGGCATCCGATTGCCCAAAGCGGTCGGCTCCGCTGTCTCCATCTTGGGTGCGCTCGTTGTTGGTCAAGCTGCTGTTCAAGCCGGCATCGTATCCGCACCGATTGTCATCGTCGTATCTATAACCGGGATTGCTTCGTTTACCATCCCGCGTTATAACGGTGCAATCGCTATTCGGATGCTGCGTTTTCCTTTTCTGATCGCTTCCTCTATATTCGGTTTCTACGGGATCATCTTCTGCTTGGTGATTTTATTCGGACACATGGCGAATTTACGTTCCTTCGGTGTGCCGTATTTATCTCCATTAGGACCGCTATCAGCTGGAGACTTGCAAGACTCGCTGGTTCGCTCTCCTTGGTGGGCGATGGAGAAACGTCCTGCATTTATGGCGATTCAAGACACTCAGCGCATGGATAGCAAGCTGCCTCAGCAAATCAAGGAGGACGGAGGCATAGACGGAAGCAGAATTCAGCATGAGCATAAAGCGAGTGAGGAGGGCAATTCAAATGACTCATCATAGGCGTCTTTTCGTGTTTGGGATGATGATTACCCTCATGCTCACATTCCTGACAGGCTGTTGGGATCGTACCGAAACCAATGATATCGCCTTTGTGCTCACCTCCTCCATTGATCTAGAGGACGACGGCAAGTATCGCGTTACCTATATGTTACCCCTCCCCGGTTCTATGGGCGGCGCAAGCGGAGGTGGAGGTGGCACGAGCGGAGGTGGCAAAAGTTACTATTTAGATTCGGAAGTCGGTACGACGATACGCGAAGCGATGAGCAAACTGCAGATGCGAATGTCGCGCAGACTATTTCTGTCCCATCGGCGTACGATCATCATTGGCGAAAAGCTTGCCAAAGCAGGCATCGGTATCAAATTTGACGATGCGGTGCGCTCACCGGAGAGCCGGCTGACCTCCTTTCTCGTCGTAACGAAGGGCAAAGGCTATGATCTGCTTAACACGGAGCCCAAGTTTGAACGTTTTCCCTCTGAAGTCATTCGGGAAATAACCAAATCGCGCCTCGCGATGGCGACATCCACGAAAGATATTGGCCTTGCGCTTAGCTTTAACAGTGATCCAATTTTGAGTTACCTCGAACCCAAGGAATCCCAAGGAAGCAAGCAGCCCTCTCAAGAAATTCAGTTAGTCGGCTATGGTCAGTTCAAAGGAGACCGAATGGTTGGCATTTACAAGAACCAGGAGGCGAATGGACTCATGTGGCTGAGAAACTATGTGAGAGAGCATCTTCTCACTTTTCCGTTCGAATCAGGCAAAGATATCTCCATTCTAGTTAAGGAAGGACATACCGAAATCAAACCTATCCTGCAAGGGGACAAGGTCATCTTTGATCTCAACTTAGAGGCTAAAGGGGTCATTGGTGAAGATTTATCCGAACAAGATCTTAACAAGCCGGAGGCCATCCACAAGGTGGAACGTAAATTCGCAGAGCAAGTGAAGAAATGTGTCCAAGCTGCCATTAAGCAAATGCAAAAAGAAGGGACCGACTCAGCGCAACTGGGATTAATGATTTGGAGAAGTCATCCTAATACATGGAACAATGGTTTAAAAGAACGGTGGCGTGAGGTGTTTAAAGAAGCTGAATTCCGCATCAAGGTGGAAGCTTCCATCACCGAAACCGGTCTTATCAATCAGAATGTGACGAAAGATGGGAGATAGCGATGAACAGCATATTTATACTAAGTTTTCTTTTCGTTATGTTTGCAAGCCTTCTGATAGACCGCAAGGTACTTAAGCATCAGAAAAGCAATGTTAAGGTAACATATGGGCTAATTACCTCTATCACATTCGTACTCTTCATAACCAAATATTTACACATACGCATTCCAATGCCTTCGCGCTTCTTTATCCACACGGTCTCCCCTTGGTTTAGTCATTTAATGGGCATTTGATTGCAAATGAGCATCAATAATTCAATGATTCAGTGATCAGCCCTTGAAGCAATCGAAAAGGCGGTGTCTTTCATGGATAAAAAACAAGTGATTAACCAGAGACAGCTGGCGTGGCTAGCCTCATCTGTCATCACAAGCGGAGGCATCTTTACGCTGCAAAATGTATTGATTCGAGTAAGTGAGATGGATGCGTGGTTCAGCTATATCCTATCTGTTTTCTATATATTTGTAATTGCTGCCTTTTTCGGATATTTAGTGAAGATGTTTCCCCAGATGAACATTTTCGAAATTTCCCTACATTTGCTGGGGCGGTGGGGCGGTACTGCCGTCAATCTCTTGATTTTGTTCCACTTCTGGCAAATTCTCGTGCAGGATATGGCTTCCGCATCGAAATACAATTCCACGTTGTTGCTGCACAACACACCCTTGGAAATCTTAGTTCTGATGCCCTGTTTGTATCTGATTTATTTTGGGAGAAGCAGCGTTGAAATCGTCGCTCGCGTCAATGACATGTTCTATCCTCTCTTCGTCATCGCGACTTTGTTAATGCCGCTCCTGCTGTCGAACGAATTCAATCTTCGGCTCGCTATGCCTGTTCTCACAATGCCGTACAAACAATTGGCCTTCAGTAACCTGCTTGCCATCGGAAGCGCAGGTGATATTTTCATTCTCGGCGCCTTTTTGCACATGATGTACAGCGCCAATCATATCCGTTCTGCAATCCGACACGGGTCCCTGCTCGGTATTTGCCTATTCACGCTTGTCATTTTTTTGGTAATTACCGTTTTGGGACCGAAAATGCCAGCCAACTTCATATATCCTTATTACAACTTAGTGCAAGTGATCCATGTGACGGACTTCCTCGATCGGCTTGATATCGTTCTTTTAACCGTCTGGTTACCTGTCCTCGCTTGCAAAATGATCGCGATTTATATGGCGATTCTCTTAGGCATTAGCTCGATCATCAAGGAGCGTAATTATCCCGTCATTAACAAGCAGGTAGCCCTCTTGGTGGCGCTTACGACGATTCTATCGTTCAAGAGTATAACGGAGCTGCTCGCCTTCGCGAATTTCAGCATGCCGATCATCGTACTGGGATATCAGCCTTTCGTCATGGGCATCCTCTTCGCTGCCGCGAGTATCAAGCACCGGAAGCAGTCACAACCAGCAGTGTCACCCAGTAACAGTGGGAATTCTAAAATTTCCCCTCCCGAACAGATGTCCAAGATCACTGCGCGATTTTCTTACAAGCAATGGGTATGGCTGGGCAATATCCTAATGATCTTTTCTACAGTCTGCATCGTCATCGGACTTGCCTTCGGCAAGTATAAGCCTATCATGAGCACGGCCTGCGCAATGTGTTTTGCTTGCTGTTTATTCCTTACGGTCCTGACAACTTATATGGAGGTGAACCTTTCGAAGCAATCAGAAGCCGGTAAATGATTTTAATTATTTTGGTATAAAAGCACCAAAAAAGCACCCGCATATAAACAGGTGCTTGTGACGGTTAAACAGGAACTGATTGGCTTAACCGACTTTTGGCCACTTTCAAGTAGCCATACATATTTAGAAATTCGCTTTCATTCGCGAATCGCAGTTTTAATGACCCCGCGGCTTCTTGGATGTAAGGCTTCAGCGCTGATGCGCCACCACCAATCACATAGAAGCATTGAATATCAGGATATTTGCGCCAGCGCTTTTTGATCATCTCGATCATACGCAACGCCGCGCGACGGAAATGCTGGTCTACGATCGGACGAATATCAACCTGTCCTTCGCCAAGGAGTTGAATCGTAAATTCACGATTCTTCACTCGCTGAACCAGCTTCGCGCGGCTTGGGAACACGTAGCCATAAGCATCTTCGACATCGCGAATGACGGCATCCAGGTAGGTAGCGATGCCAATTTGCTCGCCATGGCTGAAGTGATTGTCAATGGCCATCCGTTTGATAACAGGGAAGTCCGTTGTCAACGCGCCGATCTCGCAAACGCCGATGCAGCCGTTGTAAATCTCTTCATCCTTGACTTGCAGGCTGTCGTGCGTAGCCAAATGGAACACAGCTGCCGCCCCTTCAATGGAGACTGCAACCTTGCGAACCGATACTTTAATCTTGCGGTTTTGGAATTGTGGAGTGGATAGAAACGTCACTTCATGCTCACCAAGAAGTCTTTGCTCGAATTGCTGATTGAACTTCGCAAACGCACGAACAGGCAAACCGGTTCCGAGTGTATATTCGACTTCGTCTACATTTCCGTACCCAGCATTAAAGGCTTGGTTGGTGAGACCTTGATATGCTAATGCAGTAAGCGCAACAATAAGGGATTGATCCGATATCGCCTTATTATCCGTGTCTTCAAGCTCAAGGTTATCTTCGTGTTCCAAAGCTAGTTGTCCGACGAAATAACGTTGATTTCTTTGTGAAAGAGATGGACTGTAAATCATCACATCCAACGCTTTCAATGGTGAGTCTTCTTCCTGCAAAATATGCCTTTCGTAACCCGGCGCAATGATATTCGGGATCACTAACGGTTCTCTAGAACCATCCAGCACCAGTTTAATACTATCGTTCCCTATATCGATACCTGCAAGCTTTATCATTAGTGGCTCCACTCCATATCTTCATCTTCCTGTATTTGTTAAGTACATTCGATTATATCCGACAGGATTCCTTCCTACTTTCGACTCATTTTATGTAGGACTAGTAGGTATAAGGAAGGTTTTTATCAAAATATGACGAATGATGTACAGGATAGCGACATTTACCAAATTCAACCACGACAGGAGACAATTACGCCTTTATGAAGCTCAACTGGAAACCAAAAAAACTGACGCTAGTCATCATTCCAGATGCCAATCAATCGGTCGTCAGGTTTCGTATTCCCCATCTATTCGCTTATATCGCTGCAGCATGCTTATCCGTACTGCTGCTAGTATCTATAATCACTTATGTCATGCATGCAAGCACCTTGAAAGAGGCTAGCGCTCTACAGTCAAAGCTAACTGGAGCTAACCAACAGTGGAGTGCTGCATTAAATTCCAAGGACAAGGCCATCGAACAATTACAGAATGAAGTGATTCAACTGTCTGAGCAAGCCGAACAAATGAAAACAAAAGTCGAAGAGATGAAGAAATTCGAAAGTGATCTCAAATCGATTGCTGGGATCGACGCAAATACATCCGGTACAGCTGTCGCTAGCACGCCGACCAGCACACAGGATAAACCTGCGGATGCAGATGGGAAGCTCCCTGCCCTAGATAGCGGCATTGGCGGAAGTCCTAATCCAGCTTCTCAGGAGGACATTATAAAGCTTGGTGAGCAGACATTAGCTTCCTTCACGGCACTTAACAGCGAAGTGAAAGAACTGCAAACCAGCTTAACAGCAACGAAGCAAAAGGTTGCCGATAAGCAGCAATTGCTTCGCATAACTCCAACCCTGTGGCCGACTACCACGAAGGTTGTCACATCGACTTTCGGTTATCGTACAGACCCTTTTACGCATCGCCCAAGCTTTCATTCCGGCATTGATTTCGGTGCCCGTGAGAATGATCCTGTCTATGCAACCGCAGACGGCAAAGTCGTTAGTACGGGGAGTGATATGTTCCACGGCAACAATATCGTCATTGAGCATTCAAAAGGACTACGCACTTGGTATATGCATTTAAATAAAATTTTAGTGAATAAGGGAGATTCGGTGGAAAAAGGTAGTTCTATAGGCCTAGTTGGCTCCACGGGACGCAGTACTGGACCTCATCTGCACTATGAAGTACTCAAAAATGGAGAAAGCATCGACCCCAAACCTTATCTCAAATCGACTCGAAAGGATGAATAACCACCATGTTTAAGAAAAAGAAAGACTTCATGAATCCAAATACAACCGATACTTTGATTGGAGAAGGTACAACCTTTGAAGGCCGCATCAAATCAGAAGCGAGCATACGCATTGAAGGCGGAATTACAGGTGATATCGAGTGCGCAGGGGATGTTATTATCGGGGAAAATGGCGTTGTAAAATCCAATATTTCTGCAAGAGACGTTGTATTGGCAGGAAATGTGCAGGGCAACGTCATCACCAAGGGCAAGCTGACGATTACTTCTACAGGTTCTCTTCAAGGCAATATCAGCGCGGCTTCCTTTATCATTGAAGAAGGTGGACTATTCCAAGGAAATAGTAAAATGGACTCGAAAACATCAACAACAGCTCCTATCCAAAACGGTGAGCAAGACAATGGGAATAAACCTGCCTCATCCGCCAACGGGGCATTTAAGGGGAATACGGTGGCTATGTAAAGGGGCTCGCCTAGGCTTGGGGCAATGCGCATGTTATAATAGTTGGAAATTCATTTCTAACTGATGCAGGAGACAAGGCCTATGAAAGAACAAACGATACTTTTTGATCTTGATGATACGTTAGTACATTGTAATAAATATTTTGACTTCGTGATTGACCAGTTTATTGACCTTATGCTCACTTGGTACTCTGGGCACGGGCTTAGCGCACAGGACATCAAGCAGAAGCAGCTCCAAATCGATCTCGCTGGCATCCACATTCATGGCTTTATGCCGGATCGTTTTCCCAAATCATTTGTTGAGACATACCAATGGTTCGCCTCACAATATAACCGTCCAACGAATGGTAAAGAAGAATCATGGTTGATGCAATTAGGCCACACGGTCTATGAATACACGGCAGAGCCTTATCCGCAAATGAACGAAACACTCGATCATCTCCAGCAAGCCGGACACCGACTGTTCCTATATACAGGTGGTGATGCATCTATCCAAATGAAAAAAGTGAAGGATTTGAGCTTAGACACCTACTTTGATGATCGCATTTTTGTTACTGTGCATAAGACGAGAGAATACATGGAAACGATCATGAACGAACAGCGTTTTGATCGCAAGCACACATGGATGATCGGTAACTCGATTAAGACGGATGTACTGCCTGCCCTTCATGCGGGCATTCACTCGATTCACATTCCTGTGCAGCAGGACTGGGAGTACAACAAAGGAACCATCGACATCACTCCCAAAGGGGCATTCTATCAGTTGAACTCCTTGCAGGAAGTTCCTGATACCATCCACGCGTATATTCAAAAATAAGAAAAGGACGATTCCAAAGGTTTCATAACCTAGGATTCGTCCTTTTTGATATCCGTTATCCGTTAGTCTATAGGCTACCCTAGAATCAGGCAGCTACATCGCGTCTGCGGAATATTTCCCAAGAGAGCACAATAAACAATAAGTAGTAGAAGAGCAGCACGGTTATTGAGAAACCAAGCGTCATCCCTTCTGCCAGCGGCTGCCCTTCTAAATAGGGAGTGAGATCCGTGTTGGCGAATAAAAAATATTTGCCCCAGCTGTATCTCATCAGCAATAACGTAATAACTTGCCCCGCGAACATGATGAAAATGCTAAGGCCAATAGCCAGTGATGAGCTGCGAAATACGGTCGAGATCATAAAGGCCATCGTCACGATCATGATCAGTTCGATCAACTTTAGTCCATAGGTTGCAAACACATACACCAACATGCTCCCTTCGTGAACTTTACCTGCTGCATTTACAGTCAGGTGTGGAAGGTTAAGACTCTGAAACCCGAAGAGGAACCCGTTCACAATCAGTGAAGTAATAAACATCACAATCAGCAGCGTAGCTGCAAACAGCAGTGTTGTTAGATACTTAGACAAGAGAATTTTCGCTCGGCTGGAAGGACGAATGAGCAGCAGCTTAATTGTCCCCCATGTAAACTCACCAGCGACCATATCTCCGGCAATGATCACGGTAAATAACGTAACCATCATGATTAATCCTGCTGCGCTTAGAGTGCCACCCCATAATGTGTTATCTGTCGGAGGGTAATTATGATCCAACATGTACTGCTGGAGTGCTATGTCCTCCTTCATCTGTTGTTTAAATTTGGCCGGCACATCCGGATTTTCCAGCTCTTTCTGATTGTGCTCAATCGATTCCGCTGCTCTTATCTTCCAGTTTTCGTCATCAGTTTTATAACCCGAATGTGAGAATAGTGCAGCTAATACAACAATGACAATCAATAAGCCACCTAGAATCCAAGTTCGCAGCCTACGATAAATTTTCATATGTTCATTTCTAATGAGATTAAGCAATCGGATCACTTCCCGTCATCTCTAAAAATTGATCTTCCAGGGATTTGGTTGCCGCTCGGATGCCGTAGACCGCAATCCCTGCATCCACGAACCTTTTGTTCCACGCTGCTGTCTCTTGCTTATCGAGATTCATGACGAGGTCATCCCCTGATACTTCCACTTGTGCTCCGTGTTCTGCCGCTAAAGCCAAAGCTCGATCCATCGACGCCACCTCAAAAACCACCTGCTGCTTGCCATCCGACTGACCAAATTCTTTAATCAGTCTGACGTCCACCAGCTTCCCGTTCTGAATAATGGCGACACGGTCGCACATCAGCTCCATCTCCGACAGTAAATGACTGGACACGATTACGGAGATCCCATCCTCCCGGGTAAGCTTTCGCAAATGATCACGCAGCTCACGAATACCTGCTGGATCCAGCCCATTCGTAGGTTCGTCCAGGATTAGCACTGACGGCTTATGCAGCAAAGCTTGAGCAATTCCAAGCCTTTGGCGCATACCAAGGGAGTACGTTTTGACCTTGTCATGGATTCTATTTTCCATACCTACAAGTTCAATGACCTCATGAATTCGATCTTCCTCAATACCCGGGAACATTCTCGCGTAATGGACCAAATTATGATAACCACTTAGAAACTTGTACATTTCCGGATTTTCCACAATTGCGCCAACATGACGAATCGCTTGCTCAAAATGGGTACGAATCGAATGCCCGCCAATCCGTATGTCCCCTTCCGTGATCGACATGAGTCCGACCATCATCCGAATGGTTGTCGTTTTTCCCGCTCCATTTGGACCCAGGAACCCAAACACCTCGCCCCGCGGCACCTCAAAGCTTAATTTATCAATAATCGTCTTAGAACCGATTCGTTTCGTAATTTGATCGATTTTTACGATCGGCGCAATGGCATCTGTAGTTTCCATCATCTTTAACACCCCTAACTTTTTAACCAATATAACCCAATGCTACCTTAACTGAACCGCTTTGCCTAGTAATCTTCTTAAGAATAGTCATAGAGTCCGGTCACAAACCAACACCTAACCTATATGACTGCGCTCACTATGGCTTTTTCCTGATTTTAGGTACAATGATCTTATAAGATCATGTGTAAAGGAGTCCTTTTATGATTCAAAGAAGACCTTGGCATGGTGTGGAATGGTCCCTTTTTATCGTCTTGACCGGTTCTACGCTGCTTGGCCTGCTTTATGCGCTTCTGCATATGTATGAGCATGAACTAACGACCAACATCCAAACCATATTGGCCATCCTTTTGTCCTATGGCGCTCCATTTCTATTCTGGAGACCGAATTACATCAACTCAACCTTCTATCCGATTGCCGTGCTGCTAACAGGTATTCCTCTACAAATCTATCTTTCATGGATGGAGCAGGATGCGTACCTTACTATTAATTGCCCATTAATGGTCATTGGATTCCTCACCGACCGAAAAAATGCTTGGTGGACCGCACCCATATTTATGGTGGCTGTGCCTGTTGAGTATTATTTCATCCTGCATAGCGGGATGGGGGTTGGCCAATTATTTAGTATTATTTTAAATGCTGTGCTGTTCTTTGCTATCGGCCTTAGCTTACAACGGGTTGTGACTTCGAATGAGAAAACCGAAAAGCTTTTAGCCGAGAACCAACGTCAGTACCATTTAATCCATGAGCAAAATAACGCATTAGAGCAGTACGCCAACCAAATCGAACAGCTTACGCTGCTTGAGGAGCGCAACCGGATGGCACGTGAGTTACACGATACAGTGGGCCATACGTTTACTTCCGTCATCATGGGGATGGACGCTGTGTCCTACCTCATCGAAGCTGCGCCAGACAAAGCCAAAGAAAAGCTGGACGTCCTGCGTAGTGTAACTCGCAATGGACTCGAAGAAGTACGCCGCAGCATTCATCAGATGGTCCCCGAGGGCGATATGCTGCTATCCCAACAATTGACGAGACTGGCCAACGAATTTGCCCTTCATACCGGGACCCAAATCCGATTCACGACCGTAGGCGAGGAATTCGAAATTCCGAAACAAACCAAACTTTCGCTCATTCGCTGTCTGCAAGAATCACTGACCAATGCCAAACGGCATGGCCGGGCTACCACCGTAGAAGTTACACTAACTTACGCCAATGATCTAGTCGACATTCGCATTGAGGACGATGGCATCGGTACGGAACAGCTGAAAGTTGGCTTCGGTATCAACGCCATGCAGGAACGCATATTTGCTCTACAGGGTACGCTGCAAGTAAGCTCCACATTAGGTCAGGGTACTGTCGTCCACTGTTCCATTCCTGCCAAACGCTCGCCGTCACTCTAATCCTTTCCCGTTGGAAGCACTGGGTGGTACAATGTGGATACACAAACTCAAGTAACGCTTTCGATGCCAGTTTTTCTGGCGAAAAACTCAAGTAACGCTTTCGATGCCAGTTTTTCTGGCGAAAAACTCTAAGGAGGACCAAGCATGAACACGACCCCGCTTAAACTACTCCTGGTCGATGATCAGGATTTAATAAGAGAAAGCCTACACATCGTACTTGATATGGATCCGGACATTCATGTCGTTGGCTTGGCTGAGAATGGTCACATCGCCCTTAAGCAGTGCGAAGAACAGCAGCCTGACGTTGTGCTCATGGACATTCATATGCCTGTCATGGACGGCGTCGAAGCGACACGTCAAATCAAGGCCACATGGCCTCAGATTCGTGTCATTATCCTGACTACCTTCCAGGAAATCAGCTATGTTGTGGATGCCCTAGGAGCGGGTGCCGAAGGCTATTTGCTCAAAGCCATTCATCCGAAGGATCTGGCTGCCGGCATCAAATGGGTGCATCAAGGCGGCACACTCATCCCGCAGGATATCGCCAGAATGCTCGTCATGCAAGCAAAAGGCGCTGCAGATCACTCATCCCCATCGCAGGGTGCAGGGGCCAAAGCTATGGAAGAGGTTCGAGCCGATGCATATGGACTCAGCGAGCGCGAAGTGCAAGTTCTTCACTGTATCGCCGATGGCCTCAATAACAGAGAAATTGCCGAAAAGCTGTTCTTATCCGAAGGCACCGTGAAGAACTATATTTCCAGCATATACTCGAAAATGGACGTGCGAGACCGCGTGCAAGCATCCAAGAAGGCTCATGAGGAAGGGATGTTATAGATTTTCAGCTGCGCTAAGAAACGGAAAGACCGCTCTTCGAAAGAAGATGCGGTCTTTGTCCTTTTCACCTATCCGAAAAGCTTCTCCAGTAACGACTTCTTTCGTTTCCGAATCTTTTTGTAGCTTTTCACCCTGGAATATGTCGGCTGTTCATCAACTGGGTCAGGCAGTTCATCTGAATAGAGCGTATGCAATACTTCGGCATCCATGTCTGGCGGCTGCTGCAGTACCACAATCCCATTTGCCAACTGCTCATGGAGCTTATGTTCAATCTGATATTTAAATTGCCGCAGCAGTTGTTCTTGCTGTTTGTTCTGGAGTTCAAAATGCGCATGAAGCTGCGTTTGAAGGTCCGCTACCTGCTGGGAGAGGAGCACAACGGCTTTTTGCAGAGAATGAAGATGCTGTGTACCGATGGGTTCATCCATTTCAAACTCCTGAAAGTCCTCTCCATTCTCAGCTAACAGTGCATGCAGTTCCGCCGCCGTAATGAGATCCTCTTTCTTCATGTGCTCCCCTCCAATCCGTACATACTAGGCTCCCGCAGCATCGCGCGCTTACCCGCTCCTTCTATTGTACATGATGTGTATGAATTGTTCACCTTTTGATTCCATACTCACTCCTGGCGTAAGCTCGGAAAACGTTTTCTCAGCCTGCTTTTCCAGCTTCACTGCGGTTCTTTCCCCAAACTGCTTCCATTTCCGCCAAGTGCGGTTAGAAAGGGACTACCCTTAAGTTCAACCTGAAACTTTTACTTGCTATTATGGTGAAAAAGTATTTGCAACAACAAAAACCTAAAGCTCTAACTCAGGTCCTTGGTGTAAACCCTATCTTTCGTGCATAGGGAGGGATATGGGTTTCAAGCGCTGTTGAAGTTAGGGCTTCACCAACGTTCGAGGAGAACGATTATTCATCGGCCCACAATAACTGCGAAAGTGCAGGTATTTTTTGCTAAAATCGTTTAAAAAGAGGAAGAGCCTGCTATTCTGCAGGAATTTTATCTTTTCCATCCTGAAATTAAAAAAAGACCGCAAAAGCCTGCGCTATTGCAGGAATGTACGAACAGGAGCTGTTCGTAAGAAAAAAGCCTGCACTATTGCAGGTTTACTACAACCACAGTTACTTCTTCTCCTTAAGCTCGCTCAAACCCAAAACATACAAATCTCAAGAAAACCGGCTTACGCTGTTCTTGAATAAGAGTGTCTATTTCATATGCCTCCACATAGCGGATTGAAAGCAAAATAGGCTCCAGCGATTAACAATGTTGTACATACTGCAACAATTCACACACCTAATGGCCATTTTCTTCGTTGAAGTTGCAGTTCGTACAACATTTCGACCCCAATTGCTGCAAAATGGCCGCCTTATATGGTAATTATTGTTGCACTTTATGCAACACATCTAGGGAGATAAGCGGGATTTAGGCAGTAATTGTTGTACTTTTTACAATATGTAGCTAAAAACCATAGATCGGGTGTATTCTTCGCTGACCCCAAAACCCCAAACATATAAACAAAAAGGAAGAAACCCAACCCAGGGGTTCCTTCCTTTTTCGCATCTTTATGGTAAATTCGATGATCCCATTAAGTAACGATCCACTTCACGAGCCGCTGCGCGGCCTTCGTTGATCGCCCAGACCACGAGGCTTTGCCCACGACGCATGTCACCGGCGGCAAAGATACCGTCCACGCTCGTCGCAAACTTACCGTAGTCCGCTTTCGCGTTGGAACGCTCGTCTTTGACGACACCGAGTTGATCCAGCACCGTGTTCTCCGGTCCTGTGAAGCCCATCGCGATCAGTACCAGCTGAGCTGGGTATACTTTCTCGCTGCCCGGTACTTCCACAGGAACGAACCCACCCTTCTCGTTCTTCTGCCACTCGATGAGCACCGTGTGCAGTTCCTTCAAGTTGCCATTCTCATCCCCCACGAATTTCTTCGTGTTGATTAAGTATTGACGCGGATCTTCGCCTTGCACCGCAGCCGCTTCTTGTTGACCGTAGTCCACCTTGTGAACTTTTGGCCATTCCGGCCAAGGATTGTTCGCTGGACGTGTGTCCGGCGACTTCGGCATAATCTCAAACTGTGTAACACTCTTCGCTTTATGACGCAAAGATGTGCCCACGCAGTCCGTACCCGTATCGCCGCCGCCGATGACGATAACATCCTTACCTTCGGCGGAAATGAATGCACCGTCGGCGTGCTCGGAATCGAGCAAGCTCTTCGTGTTCTTGCTCAGGAATTCCATCGCCAAGTGGACGCCGCCTAGCTCACGCCCTTCGATCGGAAGATCGCGGCCTTTGGTTGCCCCGCCGCATAGAACGATGGCATCGAACTCTTCTTGCAGCTTCTCGATGGGATAGTTCACACCCACATGAGCGCCGGTAACGAATGTGACGCCCTCGGCTTCCAGCAGGTCCACACGGCGCTGGACGTACTTTTTATCCAGCTTCATGTTCGGAATACCGTACATGAGCAGTCCGCCCACGCGGTCCGCACGCTCGAACACGGTTACCCAGTGTCCAGCTTTGTTCAGCTGCGCTGCTGCAGCGAGTCCGGATGGACCCGAGCCTACGATAGCAACTTTTTTGCCTGTGCGCACTTCCGGAGGCTCAGGTGTAATCCAGCCCTCAGCGAAGCCTTTATCAATAATGGCTTTCTCGATGCTTTTGATCGTAACCGGTGTATCCTTCAGACCTACCGTACACGAACCTTCGCATGGCGCCGGACATACACGCCCAGTGAACTCAGGGAAGTTGTTCGTTTTATGCAGACGATCCAGTGCTTCTCTCCACTGACCGCGGTACACCAAATCATTCCATTCCGGAATGAGGTTATTGACCGGGCAACCAGCGGCCATGCCGCTGATCAATGCCCCTGTGTGACAGAATGGAATCCCACAATCCATACATCTTGAACCTTGCGTCTGCAATTTATCTTCCGTCAGCGGCGTCGCAAACTCTTTCCAATGGCCAATTCGGACCAGGGGAGCAGCTTCAGTTGCCACTTCACGACGATGTTCTATAAAACCAGTTGGTTTACCCATTTACGTTTAATCCCTCCCAAGAGTTTTTCGCCAGAAAAACTGGCATCGGAAGCATCACACTGTTTTGCTTAAGCAAAACGTACTTCGTCAGCATCTGATCTGATTTGTTAATTTCCACCGACACGAGATACGTCCCTCATATTCGCCTCGAAAGCAACCATGATCGCTTCTTGTTGGCTTAGTCCGGAACGTTTCACCTTTTCGATAGCATCAAACATCCGTTTGTAGTCCTTCGGTATAACCTTCACGAACTTCCAAACGTACTCATCCCAGTGCTGAATAACTTGGTGGGCAACGCTGCTATCCGTAAATGTGGCATGATGCTGAATCATCGTTTTCAGTTCGTTCATTTCATACGTTTCTTCCAACTGTTCTAGGTAAACCATTTCTTTGTTCACCTTACTTGAGAAATCGCCCTTCTCATCCAGCACATAGGCGATACCGCCTGACATCCCTGCTGCGAAGTTGCGGCCCGTAGAACCGAGAACAACAACACGGCCGCCTGTCATGTATTCACAACCATGGTCGCCAACACCTTCGACAACCGCTCTCACGCCGCTGTTTCTTACGCAGAAACGCTCGCCTGCAATCCCCCGGATGTAAGCATCCCCGTCGGTTGCGCCATAGAACGCGGTATTTCCAATAATTACGTTGTCTTCCGGAACAAAGTGCGACTTACTGGAAGGGAAAATAGCCAGTTTACCACCGGATAATCCTTTACCAACGTAATCATTGGCATCGCCTTCCAACGAAAGTGTGATCCCTTTCGGTACAAAAGCACCGAAGCTTTGTCCTGCAGAACCATTAAAGTGAAGACGGATGGTATCGTGCGGTAAGCCGTCCACGCCGTGACGACGTGTAACTTCGCTACCTACAATCGTTCCGACAACACGGTTAACATTCTTAATTGGCAGGATCGCATGCACATGCTCCTTGCGTTCAATCGCAGGTCCACAAATATCGAGCAGCTTCGTTACGTCCAAAGAGCGATCTAATCCGTGATCTTGCGACATTTGGCAGAAACGGCCAACGTCCTCGCCCATATCCGGTTGATGCAGAAGTGGCGATAAATCGACACCTTTGGCTTTCCAGTGTTCAACAGCTTGCTTAGACTCCAACACATCTGTGCGGCCGACCATCTCTTCGATGGTGCGGAAGCCAAGCTCAGCCATCATCTCACGCACATCCTGTGCGATGAAGGTCATGAAATTCACCACATGCTGCGGGTCCCCGGCAAATTTCTTGCGAAGCTCCGGATTTTGCGTAGCAACCCCAACCGGACAGGTATCCAGATGACACACGCGCATCATCACGCAGCCAATAGTAATGAGCGGAGTTGTAGCGAAGCCGAACTCCTCAGCCCCAAGCAGGGCAGCTACGACAACGTCGCGCCCCGTCATCAGCTTGCCGTCCGTCTCGACGACGATACGGCTGCGCAGGTTGTTGAGCACGAGCGTCTGATGCGTCTCCGCCAGACCGAGCTCCCACGGCAGTCCCGCGTGACGAATACTCGTCTGCGGCGACGCGCCTGTTCCTCCGTCGTAGCCGGAGATGAGGACAACGTCCGCTTTCCCTTTGGCTACGCCGGCAGCGATGGTGCCAACACCGACTTCGGATACCAGCTTCACGCTGATCCGTGCCCGCGGGTTGGCATTCTTGAGATCGTGGATCAGCTCAGCTAGATCCTCGATCGAATAAATATCGTGATGCGGCGGCGGCGAGATTAAGCCTACGCCTGGCGTAACACCGCGAACCTCGGCCACCCAAGGGTACACCTTGGTTCCCGGGAGCTGACCGCCCTCGCCGGGCTTCGCGCCCTGCGCCATCTTGATCTGAATCTCGTCAGCATTGACGAGATAGTGGCTTGTGACGCCGAAGCGGCCGGACGCCACCTGCTTGATTGCGCTGCGGCGAAGGTCGCCGTTCGCATCCGGCGTGAAACGCTCCGGATGCTCGCCGCCCTCGCCCGTATTGCTCTTGCCGCCGATGCGATTCATCGCAATCGCGATCGTCTCATGCGCTTCTTTGCTAATGGAGCCATAGGACATGGCTCCCGTCTTGAAGCGCTTAAAGATCGACTCGATCGGCTCCACTTCTTCGATCGGGATCGGTTGCCGGCCTTCCTTGAAGCTCAGAAGTCCGCGTAGAGCCATATATTTCTCATCCTCACGTTTGATGAGCTTCGAGAAATTCTTATACATCGCGTAGTTGTTCGTACGAACGGCTGATTGTAAGGCATGCACCGTTTCCGGTGTATAGAGATGATCTTCTCCATCTCGGCGCCACTGCAGGTCACCACCGGTATCGAGCACCTTATCGCGTCCCTCTTGCTCGGAGAAAGCGCGGTTGTGGCGGATCAAAGCTTCCTTAGCCACAATATCGATGCCAATCCCGCCAACAGGTGTGTGTGTCCACGTGAAATACGAATCGATGAGCTCTTGGCTAAGTCCAATCGCTTCGAAAATTTGCGCCCCGCGATAACTCTGAATCGTGGAGATACCCATTTTCGCCAGGACTTTAACAACGCCCTTCGTCACCGCTTTCATGTAGTTATACGTCGCTTTCTCAATATCAACGCCAACTAGCTGCTTGCGCGCAATCATGTTGTCTAACGTTTCCAACGCGAGATAAGGGTTAATAGCCCCTGCGCCATAACCGAGCAGCAAAGCAAAGTGGTGCACTTCCCGCGGTTCGCCCGACTCTACAAGCAAGCTAACTTTGGTCCGTGTCCCTTGGCGAATCAAATGGTGATGAAGACCCGAAGTCGCTAGAAGCGCCGGAATCGGTGCTTTGCGGCTATCCACTCCGCGGTCTGAAAGAATCAGTAACGAAGCGCCTTCCACAATGGCTTGATCAGCTGCAGCATAAAGGGCTTGCATAGCATTTTCCAGCCCCTCTGTGCCTTCGGCCGCCTCGAATAGCGTAGGCAAGGTAACTGTTTTGAAGCCATCGCGCTTAATATGACGCAGCTTCGCCAACTCTTTATTAGAAAGAAACGGTGATTGCAAACGTATTTGTCGACAGCTCTCCGGTTCAGGGTTAATCAGATTACGCTCAGGACCGATTGTCGTGCCTTGAGCTGTAATAATTTCTTCGAAATTCGCATCGATCGGCGGGTTGGTAACCTGCGCAAACAATTGCTTGAAATAGTTATATAACAGCTGCGGTCGATCGGAAAGCACAGCAAGCGGTGCATCTGTCCCCATTGAA